>NZ_JBXWND010000008.1:0-190440 GCF_059610185.1 Ruegeria sp. YTSA108
GGTTGTTCAGTGTTTCCTGATGAAAACCGCAAAGGTCCGCAAGCTCATCCACACCAAATCCTGAATCCGCAAGATGGGCCCTGATTAGGCCTTTCAGTCCCGCAAGGAAATCCTGCGGGGCGGCCAGATCTTCATCCATAACCCTGTAGTCTGGGGGGTTTTCCAGTGCCTCTGGTCGTAGTCTGTAACTTAACCAGCTGGAGGGAAACCTGATCGAAAAACCTTGAGGATTGCACTTGATTGCCCGAACGCCGTGAAACTGACCGGGCAGCGCATCCGGGTCACTGACGCGAAGAATGACCTGGTTGGGGTCCCACCTGAAATCCAGGACACGGTGTAACAGGGATATCCAAATACTCGTCAGAAACGCATCGGTTTGGCTGGGAGAAACCGAAATTTGGAAGTTCCTTTTGGCACTGAAATACGCGTGCTCTCCTTCGACAAAGAGGGATTGCGTAACGGCATTGGATTCTTTGGAAACCGCTTGTGTGAACCTGGTAAAAAAATCTCCCAATGTAAGGGCTTCTGCCAGCATATCGCCAAGCGGGAGAAATTTGACAAGATCGACGGATTGCCCGACCCGTGCGCAAAAATCCGGTGAAGTGGCTTCTGCCACGGCCTGATAGATTTGGTAGACGGTATCGTGGCGCAGGAAATTCTTCGGGTCCATTACCTGCGCTTCGTTCAACCCCAGAGGATCCAGAACAAACGCGGGTTCGACCCCCACGCTGCGAAGCGCTGCGACAACCGGACCCGCAACTGAAGCCCTGACGAGTGGCAGCGACTGATCCGTGTTATTATCAAGTCTTCTTGTCATCTCTTCTCCAGAAATTCGCAATATTCTCGAGTGTAGGAAATTCCCACAATAAAATTATGAAATCTTGCAGTTTCCCAAAACTAATTTTCTCGAACCGGCAATCTGTCAGGCATCAAGTTATTCGAATTCTATAATGACTCCTAATTGTGCCTTTTGCGATTCTTGATGATAGGAGCCCTGATGAACGGATGTCTGATGCGCATACTTGTGCCCGCAGTACTGGCTGCGAGCTATCTATTTCCAACTCATGCCGCTTCACAGGAAGAAAGTTTCCCGGTCCTTTTCACAAATGTTCATGTCTTTGACGGGGTGAACGAGGCGCGGATCGAGAACGCAAACGTTTTGGTCGTCGATAACCTGATCGCCGAGGTTTCGACTGAGCCGCTTGCCGTCGCCAATGCGCAAATCATCGACGGCGGTGGGCGCACGCTGATGCCCGGACTGATCGATGGCCACAACCATATCATGATGCCAGCGGCCCCCAATCAGGCGGTGAACGGCTGGCACTGGGGATATCTCAGTGCTGTCGTGGGCCGCGAGGCGGAGAAAATGCTCCTGCGCGGTTTTACCACGCTGCGAGATACAGGGGGCCCAGCCTACGGCATCGCCAGAGCAGTTGACGAGGGTATTCTTTCGGGCCCGCGGATCTATCCCAGCGGTCACTTCATCAGTCAGACATCCGGCCACACGGATTTCCGGTCGTTCAACGAAAGCCATACGCGTGACAGAAGCAGCCGCAATGCCTTTGAAAGTGAGTTTGGTTTCATGGCAGACGGCCGGAGCGAAGTTCTCGCATACACCCGAGAAACGTTGCGCCGGGGGGCGACGCAGATCAAGATCAGCGTAGGTGGCGGGGTCGCCTCCGCCTTTGATCCTCTGGACACGGCGCAATTCACCTTCGATGAAATCAGAGCCGCCGTCGATGCGGCCGAGGACTGGAACACCTACGTCTTGGCGCATGCCTATACGGACCGCTCCGTTCTGCGCGCTGTGGAGGCCGGCGTTCGCAGTATCGACCATGGGACGTTGATCTCGGAACTGGACACCATGATCGCGATGCGGGACGCGGGTGTGATCTACAACCCTCAGGCCGTGGCCTTTACGCCAACTCCCGAGAGCGTGGCGTCGCTCCCGCCCGAAACCGTTGAAAAATCACGCCCGGTCGTCGAAGGGCTCGACAGGTCAATGCGTCTGGCAAAAGAAAGCGGCGTGACGATCACCTTCGGAACGGACGTCTTCGGCTCGCCCGAGGCCTTGGCCCGGCAGAACGAAGAATTTGAACTCAGAAAGCAATGGTTCACGTCGCATGAGATCCTGGTCCAGGCCACGTCAAACACCGCGAAACTGGTGGCAATGTCAGGTCCTCGAAATCCTTACACGGACGGACCGCTGGGCGTGATCGAAGCCGGTGCTTATGCAGACTTACTTCTGGTTGAAGGCAATCCGGTGGAAGATGCCGGACTACTGGTCGACTACACAAATAACATCGATCTGATCATGAAAGACGGCGTGATCTACAAGAACACACTCGACTGAGTGTCGCGTGGGGTGAAGGAACCTCGGCACCCCGCGCACAAACTAATTTGTCTAAGGGAGAGAGGAACATGATTGCATCAAAACGGTTATTGGCGGCCGCAAGTGTGGTTGCCTTCTCGGCGTCCGCCTCATTTGCGCAGGATGGACCTGTTCAAACCCTGTTCACCAACGTGCATGTCTTTGACGGAATAAATGAGGCCCGAATAGAAAACGCCAATGTTCTGGTTGTCGATAACCTGATCGCAAAAGTCTCACCCGAACCTCTTTCGGTTGCAAATGCCGAGGTCATCGACGGTGGGGGTCGCACCCTAATGCCGGGTTTGATTGATGCGCATGTGCACATGGCGATCACGGAGCCGGTTGCGGACCTCAGGGACAATTTTGATTGGATGTACTGGGGCGCCGTTTCCACGATCGAGGCGGAAAAGATGCTGTTGCGCGGCTTCACGTCCGTGCGCGATGCGGGTGGACCGGCGATTGGGCTTCAGAAAGCCATCGACCGGGGCAAGGCTGTCGGCCCGCGAATCTATCCGTCCGGCCCTGTGATCTCACAAACCTCAGGGCATGGCGAGCATCGGCACTACACGGAACCGCACCCAAACTTCGAAGGTGCCTCGCCCTCATTCTTCAACCAGCACGTCGAGTTTCTTGCTGACGGTGTTCCAGAAGTTCTGCGGGCGACGCGGGAAGCGCTGCGTCTGGGCGCATCGCAAATCAAGGTCATGGCCGGCGGAGGTGTGTCTTCCAGCGTAGACCCATTGCACACCGTTCAATTCTTACCGGAAGAACTGGAAGCTGCAGTCAAGGCTGCGGCAGATTGGGATACTTACGTTCTTGTGCACGTCTACAATGACGAGGGCATTCTGCGGTCCATCGAGGCAGGTGTGCAGAGCATCGATCATGCACAATTGATGACCGAGGTGTCGGCGCAGGCGATCAAGGACGCGGATGTTTGGGTTGTGCCATTCTTCTCGCTGCTGGGGCTGGATGCCGAAACAGTCACCAAAGCGCTTGGTCCGTTGGCAGCGCCCAAGTTCCTCGAGGTTCAGGGCGGGGCGAGAAACCAGATGCGGTTGCTGAAAGAATTCGGGATCGAAAAAGTCGCCTTTTCAACCGACATTATTGGGGATCCTGTCGCTCTCACAAAACAGAACGATGAGTTCAAGTACCGTCTCGAACAATGGTCGTCCTACGAAGTTCTTATGCAAGCAACGTCTAAAGCCGGTGAGTTGTTGGCTCTGTCAGGCAAACTCAACCCCTATCCCGAAGGCCAGCTCGGTGTGATTGCAGAAGGTGCGTATGCCGACATTCTACTGGTCGATGGCAACCCGGTCGAGGACGCGATGATCATGACCGACTACGAGAACAACTTCGATCTGATCATGAAAGACGGCGTGATCTACAAGAACACGCTGGAATGACTCTTGGACCGGCGGAGGTGCCTCCCTTTGTCGGCTGTTGAGCGAAAAGGATGAGCCTATGAAACGACTTCTATTGTCCGCATTTGCAAGTGCGCTGGTAGTCGCGACCGCTGTGAGCGCCGAAGAAACTCGCAGCCGATACTATCTGGGGATCGGAGAGCCGTCTCCCGAAGCTTGGCAGATCATGATCGAAAACCCCACCGACCGGGGCGAGGGCATGGGGGCCGCGCTCGAGGCAATGGGCGGTGAGATGATCAGCTATTTCTGGGGCATGGCCGACGGCCGGAACTACGTCACCGTGCGGGTGCCGGACGATCCTAGTATGGTGCAGGCAATGTACGCGGCCCGCCTCAGCCAGGGCGTTCTGAAGAACTACACCTTCATTGAATTGATGACGAGCGCCGACATGGTTGAGGCGCTGAAACGGGTGCCGGAGTTTATGACACCGGCGGAGTAATGTTGGCCTCTGATCATGAAAGACGGCGTGATCGATAGGAACAAGCTCGATTGAGTGTCGTGCGGCGGGAATACACCTCGCCACAAGGTAAGTCTTTAGAAAATCGAAACAATCGAAACTGGGAGAACTTCACCATGCAAAACAGACGCGCATTTTTGAAAACTGCTGGCGCAGCAGCTGCCCTGTCAGCTACCTGCGGAAAAATGACATGGGCCAGTGAATTTAGTCCAGTTTGGGTGTCCAGTGACAAGGCAGCCCAATTCCTAAGGGACATTGTTGCCATCGACTCGCTGAACGCGAACTTTGAGCAAACCGCCACACGCCCAGAAATGTGGGACGAATATTACACCAGAGCACTCGACGCAGGCATAACGGCAACGGGTGTTACAACCGCGCAAGGCATCAACGACTTTGACACTTTTGCGCGTGAAACAAGCTACAATCTACGCAAAATCGCTGCGGATGATCGATTCATGGTAGTGCGTACAGCAGGCGACATCCAGCGAGCCCAGGACGCGGGAAAGTATGGCTTTTTCTGGAACTCGCAGTCAGCGGAAATTCTTAACAATCAGCCGGACGTCTACATGCCGTTGGCAAAGTCGATGGGCCTCGGCACAATGGGCTTGGCCTACAACGAGCGTCAGCGTGCAGGAGATGGGAATTTTGTCCTGAACCCCGGACCGATCTCGGCCTATGGCATGACAGTCGTTGATGCGATGCAAAAGTATAGAGTACTCGTTGACACGTCCCATGCTAGCGAACCCACCGCGCTGAGTACCATCGAATATGCGAAAAAAATGCGCCCTGATTTGCCCGTGATTGAAACGCACTCTTCTGTGCACGCGCTTTACTCCGGATACCCTGAAGGAGAAATTCGCCTGCGGACCAGTTCCGATGAGCGGATTCAAGCGGTTGCCGATACCGGTGGTGTGGTTAGTCTTTGCATGTTGCCCTTCATCATGATCAGCCCGCAGACAGAACTTACCCGTCCTCAAGACGTTGTCGATCGAATCGACTACATGCGGGATTTGACCAGCATCGACAACGTTGGACTAAGTTCCGACGACGGCTTTGACTGGTCTAAGATTTATGAGTTTGGCAAATCAAATCCGGAACAATTCGACGATGGCGGACTTAGTGCGGCTGTAAACAAATTGGCTACAACTGGCATCGGGGAAGCCGCGAAAATCTATGCAGCCATTATCGATGAAATGTGGTTGCGAGGATATTCTGACGAGGACGTCAGGAAGGTGATGGGAGGCAACTTCACGCGCATATTCGAGCAAGTTTGGGGATAATCGATAGGCAAAGCGAGAAATGACCTTCCCTCGTTTGTTAAGGCCGGTCGGGGTAGTATTCACCCGACTGGCCTTCGCGTTTTGGCTTGTGCTTTTGACACAGTCTGCTCTGGCACACACGTTCGAATTGGGCGATGCGCAGTTGACCATCGAGGGCGACAGCTTTCGGATCGCGGTCAGCGCGGACTTGATCGAGGTTTTTGAGCGCCACTTAGCCTTAAACGGATCAGACCAATTTCTTGTTGAGCAGGTGCGTGAGCTGGATCTCGGCACAATCGAAAGCGCGCTGTCAGAAATACGCGCGGCAATCTCCGAAGAGACGCTCTTACGGTTCGACGGTGAAACGGCAGATTTGCGGGCAATGTCCTTTCCATCTCCGCGCGATATCCGGGCTATTCTCGACAGACCGCCGGAAAGCACCGAATACCGCTTAGTTTTCGTCGGTTATGGTGACGCTACGCCAGGTGCCAGCGCAGTAAGTATCAAACTGTCGCCTTTACTTGGGGATATGCGGCTTGAAGTGACGGTCCCAAGTGTCACGCTGCTGCAGGCTGGACGAACCAGCCAGACACTGAACCTTGTTGAGACCCAAGAAACAACACTGAGCTCAGCAGTGGCCGACTTCTTGTATTTCACGTGGCAGGGGATCATTCACATCGTCCCATATGGGCTGGATCACATCTTGTTCGTACTCTGCCTGTTCCTATTTGCGCAAACGGTCCGCGACCTGATCTGGCTGGTCACAGCTTTTACCGTCGCGCACTCGGTGACACTGACCCTCGGCTGGCTAGGCTTCGTTGATTTGCCAACAGGGCTCTTTGAACCTTTGATTGCCTTGTCCATTGTATATGCCGCTGTTGAAAACATATTGCGCAACAAACCAGGCGGTGCCCGCTTCACTCTAATTTTCTTCTTTGGTTTGCTCCATGGGTTCGGTTTTGCGTCAGTTCTAGAGGAGATTAGCCCATCAGGCGGCCATTGGTTGACCCGGCTAATTGGATTCAATGTAGGCGTTGAGATTGGCCAGTTGGTTGTCATAGCGGCGGCCTTTCTGGCTGTTGGACTTTGGCGCAAGGAACCGTGGTACAGATCGCTCATCGTGGTACCCGTGAGTTTTGTCATCGCTTTGGTGGGCGCCCTCTGGACTGTCGAGCGGGCTCTTGCAGCGTTGACATAATACGTGAGCATCAAGTCTATGGTTTTTGATTGTCCGCTATTTATCAGAAGCCGTCTCCGAGCCAATGCGAACCAAAGGCTGCATTGTCCGCGATGTGTGAGTTCGACAGAGCCGGGAGTTCGCACTTGCAGCGAATGACCGCAAAGCGGGCTGCGACCGCAGAATCTTGCCTGGGTGCTCATTGTCCGGAATGGGCCGTCCTTTCGAACGGCCCTTTAGTCTAGATTTCAATGGCTTCGGCAATGGCCAATGCATCCTCAAGTTCGACACCAAGGTATCGGACCGTGCTGTCCATCTTCGTGTGACCGAGTAGGAGCTGAACAGCTCGGAGGTTGCCTGTCTTCTTGTAGATCTGCGTGACTTTAGTTCTCCGCATTGAATGGGTGCCATACGCGCTCGCCTCAAGACCGATCGATGTGACCCAATCTCGGACGATCCGTGCATATTGGCGGGTCGAAATGTGCAGGCGCTCATGAAAGCGCCCGGGCCAAAGGTACTCGGAACCGACCATCAGCTCGTCCTCCATCCACTTTTCGACAGACGCGCGCGTTCCTTCGGATATCTCGAAGCGCACAGGTTTTTGCGTCTTGCTTTGAAGGACTGAGGCTCGTTCTTTGATTTGGCCTGAAGCCATGACATCGACCACTTTCATCTTCACCAGATCACAGCCGCGGAGCTTGCTGTCGATCGCCATGTTGAACAGGGCGAGATCGCGGCGGTTCTCGGCCAATTCAAGTCGAACCCGTATCGCCCAGACGTGTTTTGGTTTCAGTGGTCGCTTCTGGCCGACGATACGCCCTTTGTTCCAGGCAGGGCGAAGTGCGCGAATGGCTGGTAGGTTTGGTGTTTCCATGACTGATCCTCCGATCCGCCATGCCCTCCCAAAACGACAACCCGACGTTGACCGGAGCATTTTATCACGACACGCTGCGCTGCCTCCGAGGTCCGCTCTGAGCCCAAAGCAGAAACGCCATGCGATTAAGCAGAAGAACCTGCTAGCACCAAAAATCAGTGGTCAACAATCTTACTCAATTTCCGAGGATCGCGCCCAGAGATTGATTTCCTCTTCCGAGCTTACCTCGTCAATCTTAGCGAGTTCCGCTTCGGTAAATTCCAAATTCTGGACCGCACCTACGCAATCCACGATCTGCTCAGGTCGCGAAGCGCCAACAAGGGCTGTCGTAATCCGGTCACCTCTCAGCACCCAAGCAAGCGCCATCTGAGCTAATGATTGACCGCGTGACGCCGCTATGTCGTTTAGAGCCCTGACACTCGTCAATGAACGTTCGTTGATCATGCCGTCCAATAAAGACTTGCCTTGGGTCGCACGACTGTCTTCGGGAATGCCGTTCAGATACTTCGATGTCAAAATACCCTGGGCAAGTGGCGTGAACGCAATCGATCCCACGTTCAATTCGTCAAGCGTATCCAACAGCCCGTCCCGCTCAACCCAACGGTTGAGTAGGTTATACGACGGCTGATGAATCAGGCACGGCGTGCCAAGGTCTTTCAAGATGGCCAGCGCTTCGCGCGTTCGTTGCGAGTTGTAGCTTGAAACTCCGACGTAAAGTGCGCGCCCAGAGCGCACTATATAGTCTAAGGCCCCCATAGTTTCTTCCAGAGGGGTATCTGGATCGTAACGGTGGGAATAAAAGATATCTGCGTATTCTAACCCCATCCGCTTGAGCGACTGATCACAAGAGGCCACAAGATACTTTCGTGATCCCCACTCCCCATAGGGGCCCGGCCACATATCATACCCTGCCTTGGTAGATATGATGAGTTCGTCCCGATAGCCTGCGAAATCAGTTTTTAAAATTTCACCGAATGCTTCTTCCGCCGATCCCGGTGGTGGGCCATAGTTATTTGCTAAATCAAAGTGCGTTACACCCAAGTCAAAAGCAGTGCGGCAGAGATCGCGCTTTGTCTGGTGCGGGGTATCCCCACCAAAGTTGTGCCATAGCCCAAGGCTTATCGCGGGTAGCTTTATGCCAGACTGCCCACAACGGCGATAGACCATTTGCTCGTAGCGGTCCGGATTAGGAAGAAATGGGCGTGGCCGAGGCTTCGGGGGGCGTTGTAATTTGCTCATCTGTCCATAATCCGAGATCATCACCCCGTGTCAATTCAACGAGATAGTAATCGGCTATCAGCGAAGCCTGACGTATAGACGGAACATGCCTAAGGCATTGCCAGCGCAGATTGTCAAACTGCAAACTAGTCCTCGAATAACGCGCGAACCTTCGACATGTCATAGGCATGTTCCGTCAGGTTTTCAGGATCCCATTCGCTTCGCTCAGCTTCAAAAAAATCCCCGCCGTATACGTGGATTGCTCCGGTCAACTTGGGGATAGGGTTTGTAACCGAGTGAATGAGGTCCTTACCAAGCGGAGCATATTCACCCGTCGACAATGCTCGAGCCCCCGCCGCTTCAATGCGTCCGTTAGGGTCATCTGCTACGCGCCGCCAAAAAATGTTATCTTCTCGGCCACCATAAATACCGATCACGGCCCACATTTCGTGATTGTGGGGCATTATGGTCATTCCTGGCTTCCATACGACGTTGACGATTGTCAGATCACCTGACTTGTAAATGGGAAAGATACCGCTTTCGGTCGGCTCTCCCAAGGCTTGCGTCACGCCCGCGGGATCGCGCATCGCCCGGTCCACCACCTCAGCCACCGATTTGTGAGACGCGTCCTGATCTACTGCGGTCCGGCAGTCCGCTACAAACTGTTCCATGTTCCACATATCTTCAGCCCTCAATTGCATACGATAAATGCAACAGGGTAGCACATGCTGTAAAATAGACGAAATTGGGACCCAGATTGCAGCTGCATGTATCGGGCATCTAAGACTTCCAATGACTGCTTGGCTTGCTTAGCGTTCTTTCGCCAGATCGGGGCGGATGTCTAATTTGCGGAACCATCCGTCGATTGCATCGCATAAATTAGGCTGTCTGTTTGCTTAATCGAAAATGCGGTTGCCCTGCTCGTCGATCACCTGTTTCGCCTTTGCGATGCTGAAGCTTTCGCCCTGATCCCGGGTCTCAAAAACATCCGCCCGGATCACTGTATGGGTCTTGCGATTTCCGCCGATGGTCTTTTCGATACGGGCTAGAAGGCGGTACTTGCCACCTTCGGGCATCAGGTCCGGAAAGATTTCGAACCCTCTGTAAGAGACTGGCTCCGGCTCCGACTTTTCACCACCACCGAAGAGTTTAGAGAAGAGGGACATTGGGCGGCTCCTTTCAGCGTTGCTATGACGGGAGACTAGCGCCGCTTAGGACAGGCGCGAAGCATGTCGTGCTATCACAACATTTGCCTTCGATCCGTTGGCACGCTCCTTGCGTTGCCTAGTACGTCCAGATCCGCGGTAGAAGTCCATTCCCCACACCACGCTCCCTTGTAAGACTGTCCAGACCGCCATTCTGACACGCCGCCGCCGACGACCGCTTTGAGCCCTAAACCGACACCGAAGAAAATGCAAGACGACGCCAAAAAGTAGCGTCGCCCGATAGTCGCGGCTGTCGCTTTATTCTACCAGTTCCAGATCACCAGGACGCCAGGTCTTGTCGAACCAAGGCTCGAGCGGTCCGTAGAGGCGCATCATCACGTTGAAGCTTTGCCCGGGCATGGTTTGCGTCCAGTTGTTCTCCCAACCTTCTGGGGCTTCCGGGCCAAAATAGATGCTGGTACTCCCATCCTCATTCGGCTTTATCCCCAGTCGATTAGAGTCGATACCACCGGATTCCAGGTCAGTTTCAAGGATCGACCGTGTCTGTCCGCTATACAACATAAACGACGCAAAGTTTTTCGCGGGAACGGGTGCCGGGAGAGTTACCTTGTAGGTTTTTGAGCCATCCAGGTACTGTCCGTTGTTGTCTCGCGCCGTCATCGCATAGACAGACCCCGTACCGACCGGTGGCGAGGTCATCGCAGGCGTTATGCCCGTCGCCATATAGAAAAAGTATGAACGGTCATCGAGTATGCGTGCACCGTCCTCAAGAAACAGATAGCTCTGACGTTGAAACGGTGAGTTCCATTGCCGGTCTTCATAAAAGAAAACTCCCGGATCGCGCGAGGCATACGTAATCGCTCGCGCCGTGGCGTTTGCTATCGCTGCCGCCTCCTTGAAAATGGCCTGCATACGGGCATCGGGTTCGAAGGGCTCGCCCTTCCTGATCCCTATGGAAGCAAACGTTCCTACAATTTCCGGACTGAACGCACCAATTGGATTGTTTTCGAGCGCGACGTGGATCTCTTCAAAAAAGTCTTCGTTGTTCGCGTGAACGGTGTTGTGTTGGACGCCTGAGATATTCAGGAAAGTTTCCGCGGGTGGATTATCTGCTTCACTAAGCGGATATACATTCAGACCCGCCTTGATCTCGGCAACGGGCCCAGCTGTATCTCCGTCTGCGTCCGGTGAGCGTCTCAGCAACAACCAGTGCTCGTTTGTCTTGGTGCGAAGCTCGAAGAACCCGTCGGGCACCGGCGTTTTATCATCGTTGTGCAAGAGTAGGTATTTGCCGCCTTCTCCCTTATCCGCGCCGAGCGCCCCGATATCCGTCACGTAGTCAAATGCGGCATCATCCAGCAACCCAAGCAGACCTGCCGGAACCTCAATCACCATCGGGCCATCAGAGATATCGACATTCGAACCAATGTAGATTGTGGTGGTATTGGGCGTCAGCCAGATGGATCGCGCGTCCAGCAGGTCTTCTGCAATCACGACGTCATTAGGATTGACGCCTAAGTCCTCGTACCCCTGAAACATAGCCCGAAGCGAAGCGATTTTCATACCATCTAAGAACGCCGTCGTAGCCCTAATCAGATCAAGGTTATCGAAGACCTTCTCCACCGTCTCGGGCGATGGCATACCATCGAAGAATTCAAGATCACCAAGCGTCTGGGTCTCGACTCGGTCTGGAGTTAGAATATTGTCAGGCACGTCGGCTTTGAACTCTTGGGCTGTAGATTGCGATCCGACTACTAGTGCGAACAGCAAGGCAACTGACTTTGCTTTCACTATTACCTCCATTGGTTTTTTTGGTTTTGTGGTCAGTTTACTTTTTCGAGATCTCCCAACATCCAGCCACTTTCCAACCAACCGTCTTGCGGCCCGTAAAGGCGGAATAACAGGAAGTACGGCTCTGTGGTTGGTATCCAGTTGCTTTCCTTTCCGTCCGGAGCCTCTGGGCCAAAATAAATGTCGTAGGAGCCGTCTTCATTAGCCTGCATCGCATCAGTGTCGCGCTCGGACAAACCGACAGGATCAACGTTCCGAATGAAGCTCTTGGTCTCCATCGAATAAACAATCACGGACCAAAAATCGTCGGCAGGTGTGTCCGCTGGGACGTTCAGTCTATAGGTCTGATTGTGATCGTACATTTCTCCGTCGCTGTCGCGCAGACCTGTCAGATAAAATGTACCTCCGCCCAGTTGTTTCGGCAGGTATGTAATCCAGAAATAACTGCCGCCCGCACGCGCATCCACAAGGACTTCGGTCTCTGTCTCATACGGGAAACCAGCCTCCGGTTGACCTTCGGCGAAGTCCCAAATCAGCCACTGGCTCCTCATCTCGCCGCTATCGTCGACCCAAAGTGGGATCATGGCTTTCCCAGGCGTCACAAAGTAATTCTGCATCGAGGCATATGCGAGCAGCAAGCCCTCGTTCATTGCCTGCATCTGAAGTTCACTTGGCTCGAAAGGCTTTCCCTTTTCGATCCCGAGATCTTTCAAAAAATTCACCATAACCTTGTCTTGTGGACGTATCGGGTTGTTTTGAACGTAATCGTTCAAGTCCTGAAAGAAGGTCTCGTTGTAGTAAGGAAGCGAGTCGTACGGGACTTCGGACGCTTCGAAATAGTTGTTTGGCGGTGGATTGTCGGCCTCAGACAAATAGTAGACCTTTATTGTCTGAGCGTAGTCGGCCGCATCGGCGTCCGTTCCGCCATTCGTCAGTTTTGGCCGGAACGAAAAACCATACTCGTAGGTATCTGTTTCAAAGGGAAGGTATCCCGCCTCAGTTAATTCCTCTAGGGACATATCCCCTTCGTAGCCTGGGGGTAGCATGAGGTACTTGCCGCCGGCACCTTCATCGAAACCATCGGGACCAACGTCCACGATAGGAACATCCCAAGCATTCACGATTGTACCGAAGTAGTTCACCTTGTCGGTAGCTGCGGGCACTTCAATGACAAGGGGACCGGGTTCGGAGGTCATTGAAGCCCAAGCATAGGCCGTAACATCGTTAGCCGTAAGAAACCCATGTTTGGAATCGAACGGCTTGTTGAGATAAATGATGTCGTTGTAGTCGCCACCGAGGTCGCGGCGAATACCCTTCAGAAAATCGATCATACCAGCGGCGGGCATTCCCCAGATGGCCGTCTGAGTGGCGCGCTGCACCAAGATCTTGTACTCGATGTCCTCGACCTCGGCTGATCGTGCAAGGATGTCGCCCGTGTCGTTGAAGGACTGGGAGAAAACTGGTGAAGCAGAAATCCCTGCGCCGAGCACCATTCCCAAAAAATGCATCGAAAAACCGCCGTGTAATGGCCGAAGTATTTTCATATTGCAATGCTCCCTGCTGTTTAGGGAAAGCTTGCACATCCGTTCAGCCGATGCGTATCATTTCACGACACGCGGGCGAACAAGCGGGTTGACGGATTGAACCTACCACCGATGATTTCGGCCAAGGCCTTGGGCGCGATGCCCCAGTTTGTGCTTGAGGCCGCAGGGGAAAGGCGCCTGTTGCGTGCTTTTGACTCGGCCGATCTTCCTGTTCACTTCATTGAGGAAAGAGGCGGTTACATCTCGGAGCATGCCTTGGCGACCTTTGTGCACGAAGCCGCACGATCCGCGGGACAACAAAACATCGGATTGTTGTGGTCACCGTATCTCACCGTCGCTGATTACGGCGCCTGGGGGAGCTACGTTCTTTCTGCTCCAATGCTGGGGGCAGCGCTAATACGAGCTTCTGCCGTCATGCCATTTCATTCGTCCGCGGATCGCGCGTGGCTTGAAACTTCGGGCACTAGCGCGCGTTACTGTTATCGTTTTGGACTTCGCTCGCATTTCGCGTATCCGGACATCGGTTTCTCGGCCGTTGGGGTTTTTCTGAGCATATTCCGCGCGTATTTAGGAAACGACTGGAAGCCATCGGCCGTGCTCTTGGACTTCCCGAAGGTTCCTGGATTTGTCGAGGCAGAAGACACCTACGCTTGTCCTGTAATCTGGAACGCCACCCGGCTTGGGGTTGAGTTTGATGCATCGACTTTGCGAGCCGAAGCCACGCCCAAAAAACTTAGCGGCGGCTCGACAACTGTCGGAGATATTTCTCGTGAACGATTGGGCGGCCCCCCCCAAACACTTCGAGGACAAGTCGAAGAGGTGGTTTGGCAACAACTTCATCGGGAGGAAATGTCGATTGATGCCACCGCGCGTTCGCTCGATCTTGGCGTTCGCACACTACAACGGAAGTTAGCAAGCGAAGGGGTTCGTTTTCGCGAAATCGTCAACGATGTTAGGGTAGCAAGGGCCGAGGAACTCCTAACGGATACGCGCGAGGCAGTCTCCAGTATCTCCTCCATGCTAGGATATGAAACCGCAAACAATTTCAGCCGTGCATTTAGGAAGTTGACGGGACTGGCGCCCTCTGACTATCGCAAGATGAACTCCGACCATAGTTGACTTGTGGGTCGCGAGACCAGTCTTCGAATTCCTGCTTTGTCCGCACTCCCGAAGTCGGGTCACGCTACAATCTCGTGGGCGCAGCGAATGGCCGGTTCGGTGAAGCTGCACTGCGGCGTAGTCTGACACGATAAATGTCTGGTATGGGCCGTTTCGTGAAGTGTCATATAGTCATACTGCACTCCTTGAGAGCGAGAACGACTTGCCAAGACCCATTCGACCCGCAAAAACTAGGTTGCGTAGGTGTCGACCTGGCAGCAAGGGCTGAGAAAATCCGACAGATGTAGGGCGCCGAGAGTTGGACACGTTGAACAGATTTGGGCATCTTAATGTGCCGCCGAACGGCCCTTTTCGCTTTATTGCGTTGGATGTCGAAACGGCGGGAAAGACTATTAGTAGCATCTGCCAGATCGGACTTTGTTTCGTCAGCGACGCTGGTTTTATTCAAACCTATTCTGTCCTGATTGACCCCGAGGGACCGTTTGAAGCTTTCAATACTGAGCTCCACGGGATTTCCGCCGAAACCGTGATTGGGGCTGGAACATTCCCAACGGTCTATGCGTCCTTGTTTGAAGTCCTGAACACGCACAACCTTGTGCAACACAGTACGTTTGATGAGAAGGCGATGACGGCTGCTTGCGCCCGGTATGGCCTGCCAATGATCACGTCGCATTGGACGAATAGCGTCACGATTGCCCGCCAAGCATGGCCTTCATTGAAGGGCGCCGGTGGGCACGGGCTGGCAAATCTTAAAAAACATCTCGGTCTTGAGTTTCACCACCATGACGCTGGAGAGGACGCCCGTGCCTCGGCTTCTGTGATTCTAAAGGCGGAAGAGGTTTTAGGGGCGCCGCTGTCCTATCTCACGACCAACCGCCAGTTGACCTTCCCGTTCATAAATCGATCTGAGAGATAAGGGTTGGCGAAGCTGCGTTGCGACGGGTGAGGACATCGGCAAGGTCCGGATCACATAGGCTCAATCGTTAGATATTGCACTTGCAACAGCGTTGGTACTGATCCCAATAAAGTGATTTCGCTACCGCGAACGAACGGCGGCTCCCGTTTGAGGTCAACCAATTGATCCGTTTCTTGCGCTTTCACCTCAAGTAGCTCAACACCCGCAAGAACCGGGTCGCGATTCACTCGCATCATTCCTTAGGTGATTGGCATGTAATTTCAAAAAGGCATGACCATGGAACTTAAAGACAAAACCATCATCATTACCGGCGCGAGCAGCGGAATCGGTGCTGCAGCAGCGCTTCTGTTTGCCTCGGAAGGGGCGAATGTTGTGTTAGGTGCCCGCCGGGAAGCTCAGCTAAACACACTCGTCGGGCAGATTACCCAAAGCAACGGGCGCGCCGTTTACCTTGCGGGCGACGTGACGGACGAAACATATTCCAGGGATCTTGTTGATCTGGCGAAACGGCAGTTTGGCGGCCTTGATGGCGCATTTAACAATGCGGGCATTATGGGCGAGATGGGTCCAATTCCCGAAATGGAGTCCGGCAACTGGCAGTCGGTTCTTGCTACAAACCTCAACAGTGCATTTTTTGCGGCCAAAGCGCAGATTCCGGCAATAGAGGAACGCGGTGGCGGGTCTATTGTATTCACCGGAACTTTTGTTGGTGTCAGCAATGGGGGAATGCCCGGCATGGGGGCTTATGCCGCATCAAAGGCTGGACTGATTGGGCTCGTACAGTCTTTGGCATCTGATCATGCGGCCAAGAGGGTCCGTATCAACACTATTTTGCCAGGTGGTACTAAAACCGACATGGCCGGCGATGATCCTGCGACGCACGACTTTATTGCCAACTTGCATCCCCTGAAACGCATGGCGGAGCCAAAGGAGATTGCCCAATCTGCATTGTTCCTTCTGTCAGACCGGGCAAGCTTCGTGACGGGTTCTCCGGTCGCCGTTGACGGTGGTATGGCGACCCGCCTGCTTTAGATATCTGCCGTTGGTTGCTTCGTAACCAACGGCGGTCTCCATCCAGACAAGATAGCTCGCCCAAAAATCCATATCGTGGTGAACGCCATCTTTGACGACTTTCGCCAGGGTATCGTCACCGCAGACTGAATATTCGGATTGGACTTTCGCTGCTCGCCGCCTTTTTGATCAGGTAGATGGGCTTTGTTGCGCAAATCGGAGTTTGAGCGCAGTTCCCCCTTCCCCGGACAGACTTATCCTATATCTGCGGCTCAACTGAGGATGATGCCGCGCTGCCTCCGAGGTCCGCTCTGAGCCCAATCTGTGAATTTGATTTTCTCGCTGCGCGCGCTCGCAGCATAGATTTTGCTGAGCGGGCATCATCTTGAACACGGCAGTGCGGCGTAAAGAGCGGCTATTGGTGCCGGGCGCAGCGAGGTTTTGTCAGGCAATTCGCGAGACGCGGACTTTGCTACCGTTAGCCATGGCGCAGAGTTGTGCGAGTTTGATGGTCGCGAAGCGCAGAAACCAGACTTTGCAAACTTTGGCGGACGAGCCAATGCGGACACTCAACATCTCTCTGGTATGCTGCGGTTGCGACCCGCTTATCCACAACAGCAGTCACCTAGCTGAATTGGCGGGCACGGGACAGTTGCGTAAGAACAAAAAACACAGCAATCGCCTTCCAATGGCTTCAAAACGACATTGCATGATTTGCATTCATAAAACCACTGGCACGAGTCAGTTGGCATTTTCTCGGTTTCAACGTGCCCACACCGAGGGCAGGTCAAAGTGCTATCCAGCACCACAGTTTGTTTTGTCATTGTCTCACATCTGCATGATTAGATAATCGTTGATTTGAGCCTCATTGAACACGATGACCCATGCCAACGCGGTAGTCGCCGTGTTTCCGACAAGCCACCATTTCAGATTTGCCAACGTCCCGTTTCGATGCGCTACGAACCACGAAACCGCGACCAGCACTGTTGAGATGGCGAGAACATAGTAGCTTGCTGCCGCTATTTTTCCGAATATCGCCAACCAACTGCCACCCAAGCCGAGCAACATCATGGCCATTGGAAGAACACAGCATGTCGCGACCCCCAGAGCGGAAACCGATCCCAGGTAGCTGAGGGTCACATATTTTTTCATCTTTCGCTCCCTGGATAGGCGATTTGATTGTGTTGAGGCACCGGCATTCAATGCGTATAACTCCTGTAGTAACTACAGGATCAAGTGGAGGCACTTCACATGATTGCGATAGGCGAGGCTTCCCGGCAATGCGGGGTCGGCATAGAAACTATCCGCTATTACGAACGCGAAGGTATCGTACCAAGACCCGCACGAGCTCTGAACAATCGTCGCCTCTATTCGGCAAGCGATGTTGGAAGACTTCGATTTTTGAAGAAGTGCCGTGACCTGGGGTTTCCTCTATCTGACGCAAAGGCGCTTTTGGAGCTGTCAGAAGGAAGTGCCGAAGACTGCCGATCAGTGAAAGAACTGGCCGAGGCACACATTGCCAGCGTTCAAAGCAAGATTAGTGAGCTCAGACGCCTAGAGTACGCCTTGAGTGAGCTTACGGCCAATTGTGATAGCGGAAACGTTCAATGCCCGATGCTGCAAAGACTGAGAACGATGGACGATATCTGACTCTGGCCACTGGACGGAAGCGCAGGATCTGAGATTTAGCCAGATCAGGTCAGACCAAGGTCTGTGGTGCGATAACAGATTGTAGTTCATAGTCGATTTCACGATGAGAGCGAAAGTAACTGACCTGACGATTGGCAATTGGTCGCTGTCGCGAGTCTTTCTTGCGGCCAGCATTTTCGTGATGGGTACTGCTACCGCAATCGTCGGGGTCTGGGTGTCAAATCGAATCCAGAACGCAGTCGTGCAAAACTCCGCCAATTCCGCTGCGCTATATATGGAAAGCGTAGTATCCCCGCTCAGCCAGGAATTGGCACATGGCAACCATCTTTCTGAGCAGGCGAGCCTGGCGCTGGACGAGATTTTCATGACCCAGCCAATGCGTGACCGCATTGTCTCCTACAAATTCTGGAAGCAAGGCGGTGTGATTGTACATGCCTCTGATACAGACATCATTGGAAACCGTTTCAATCCAACGGATGACTTAAGGCGGGCGTGGAGCGGTGATATCTCCGGCTCTTTCGAAGAGCTTGATCATGCCGAGAGCGCCGCCGAGGCGGCATTGGGGATACCACTACTTGAAGTTTACAGTCCCATCCGCGAACTCTGGTCCGGCGAAATCATCGCAGTTGCGGAGTTCTACGAAAGAGCTGATCAGCTTGAGTTAGACTTAGCCAAGGCCAGGCGAACAAGTTGGTTGCTTGTCGGTTCCGCATTTCTGACAAGTACTATTGTTCTGTATTCCATTGTCGCAATTGGCGACAAAACTATTCGACGACAGGGGGCTCTTCTTAAACAGCGCCTGACAGAAAGTGAGAGGATGGCCGAGCAGAATGCCCGGCTGCGGTCGCGTGTAGTAGATGCGTCAGAAAGATATGCCACGCAAACAGATCGGTTCCTCAAAAATCTCGGTGCCGAGCTACATGATGGTCCTGCGCAATACCTGTCGCTCGCCGCCCTTAGACTGGAGGCGGCGTTTTCCAAAGAGTCCGAAAGTTCTAAAGAGGCAGAGGAAATTCAGCAGTCTTTGCAAAAATCTCTGGCTGAAATTCGTGCAATATCGCGAGGGCTTTCTGCGCCAGATATCGACAGCTTGTCACTCGTCGATGTTGTGAAGAGAGCCGTAGAGGATCACGTCGAACACAGCCCGTTGCGACCGGATATTTCACTTTTGGGTAGCCAGGCCCCAGAGTTGTCATTGTCCGACAAGCTGTGCGTTTTTCGGTTCCTTCAGGAGACGCTTTCCAATGCCGCGAGATATGCTCCAGCTTCCAAGTGCACCGTTAGTTCTGAGGCGCAGAACGACCGCATAGTTATAAAGGTCAAAGACGACGGACCTGGTTTTGACAGGTCAGAAGAAACCGCGTTGCGAGACGATGGTGGCCAGGGGCTTATGGGCTTGCGGGATCGGGTCGAGAGTATTGGCGGCAGGTTCGAAGTCGCATCGAGACCGGGTGAGGGCACCACCGTTTCTATGACACTCTTTCCCAGAAAGTTAGGCACATCATGACTACATCTGTCGTAATAGCTGATGATCACCCGATATTCAGGGATGGTTTGCAACGCACGCTGGATGAAGCTGATGGTTTTGAAGTTTTGGCTGCCGGGTCCAGCGCTGAAGAGGCAGTATCGCTGGTCGGCACGCATCAGCCGGACATAGCCATTCTTGACCTCTCGATGCCCGGTGGCGGGATAAGCGCAACACGTCAAATTGCAGCGATGGCAAATCCGCCCTTCATTGCAATCTTGACAGTCTCAGAGAACAGCAGCGATGTCGCGGACGCCTTGGAGGCGGGCGCAGTTGGGTACATTGTGAAGGGAGTAACCGCGAGCGAACTAACCGCTTCCTTACGCAGCATCGCCGCAGGTGAAGGGTTCGTTTCTCCGGGCTTGGCCTCGCGGGTATTGCTTCAAATCAACGCTGACACCGGCATGTCTGTTAACAGCAGTATGCTCGATGACCTTACGCATCGTGAGGAGGAAATACTGAGACGTGTGGCCAAAGGACTGAGTAATCGTGAAATAGCCGACGAGCTAGACCTTCAGGAAAAAACCGTGAAGCACTACATGACGGCAATCCTGTCAAAGCTTCATGCGCGAAATCGGGTAGAGGCAGCACTCATTGCCCATGATGTTTGGAATAAGGGAGACTACCTATAGTCTCTTTGACTACGATGGCGGCCCTCCACAGAGAGAAGCCGCCAACGGATCATCGACTGGAGTTGCGGTTCAGTTGGCAACCGACTGTAACCTCCGGCGATCAGAGGCCGTTGCGTTTCTTTCAACAACAGTCCGATTGTACGGGTCTTTCAACTCGTAGCGCCCAAACTCGATCTCCTCTTTCCAACCATTGGCATAGTTTACTTCGATATTGTTGCCTTGGCGCTCGATTTTCGTGGGCCGATTTCTAGCAGTGCCGCCTTGCCCAGAAGAACGCACGTTGTCGATTGAGATACCATTCGCCAATGACCGAAGCCTTGAGACGTCAGCACCGGTCGCAGGGCGCTCCTCAACAGTTCGGTTCTGAGCATTCTTTCTCTCATACCGCCCGTTTTCGATCTCCTCCTTGGTTCCGTCGGCGTAACGCACTTCAATGCCGTTAGCGTTTGTTTCGACCTTTGTTACACCGGCCGAACCCAAGGGTTTACCACCTGCTTGAGACCGATCCTTCTTTCCGCTGCCCTTATTGGAGCGTTTGGAGTCGTCATCGTCATCATCATCGTCGCGACCACCTTTGCCTGATCCCGAATTGTCGTCACGATCATCATCCCGGTCGTCGTCGCGGTCATCATCTCTGTCGTCATCCCGATCATCATCGCGACCATCCCCGTCGCTTCCCCTGCCGCTCTTGGCAAAGGCATATGATGGTTCAAAATGTAGGCGACCATCGGCATCAAACGCTGGCACATAAGGTGTTGCCGCGATCAACGAAGCCAACGCCGCGGTACTAAGAAGTTGACCCAGCTTTCTTTGAATTTTCATTTTCGCCTCCAATTTTGAGCATCACGCTTCGTGACGTTGGAGGCAGGTTACTTCTGGTTCGGCTTCCCCACATCGGGCTTAGGTCTGACGAATTTCAAGCCGAACGTCTTAGTCAGATCAGTCAAACCAATAGAGTTTTTGCTGAGCCATGTGACCAGTTTAGCGGGAACTAACCCGGTCACCCTTCAGCTCGTCATCAGGTTCGAGGTGAATGACAAAGACAGAACCCGGATACAAACGATCCAATTCTTCCTCGATGTCATTGCAAATATCATGCGCCGCGCTGACTGGCATTGTGCCGTCCACAACAAGATGAAACTCCACAAAGATGACATTCGCGGATCTGCGCCCTTTGAGGTCGTGGTACTCTAAGGCGGCGCCGAGATTTGCTTCGATTGCGTTGGAAACAGTCTGCAAATCATGGTCCGAAAGTGTCACATCCATGAGGCCATCGACGGACGACCGAATAACTTTCCAGCCCTCCCACAAGATGTTCAGTGCAACAAGAATTGCCAGGATCGGATCGAGGATCAGCCAGCCGGTGACAAGCGCCAGTATCAGACCTGCGATGACACCAACTGAAGTCATGACATCTGTAAAAATGTGCCGGGAGCTTGCCTCCAATGCAGGCGAATCCTCGCGCCGGCCGATTTTGAGCAATAGGTAGGCCCATGCGCCATTCACACCCGTTGCAATGACATTGACGGC
Organism: Ruegeria sp. YTSA108; assembly: GCF_059610185.1. Taxonomy (NCBI): domain Bacteria; kingdom Pseudomonadati; phylum Pseudomonadota; class Alphaproteobacteria; order Rhodobacterales; family Roseobacteraceae; genus Ruegeria; species Ruegeria sp. YTSA108. The sequence continues at coordinate 21,662 of NZ_JBXWND010000008.1, forward strand.
AATTCCAAGCAGCGGCGCATCCTCAAGATGCGGGTTAGGGAGCGCCAGTACAGCTTCTCTGATGATCAAGAACGCCGCCAGCACAATCAGTACGCCCTCGGCGACGGCAGAAAGATACTCGGCTTTTTTGTGACCAAAGGGGTGGTTTTCGTCAGGGGGTATGTTGGCAATCCGAACCGCAAAATACGCCAGCAGTGCCGCAACGACATTCACGGTGGATTCCATCGCGTCCGACAATAACGCCACCGAGCCTGTCAGCCACCAAGCCAACAGTTTTAGGGCCAGTACCGCAATGGATATCGGAATGGACCAAAGAGCGATTTTTTGTGTCATTTGGCCGCGACCCTCAGTCAATCATGAACAGAAACTCGGGTGATTGGTGAGCTCCGATGTTCAAAACGTAAAACAGGTGTTGGTGAAAAGGGAATAGGCCTCACAGCTTCCTACTGGCGACCGGCAACAGCATCTGGTCCCCGCAGCATGGCGCCGAACGACTGTTACTCGGATGGAAGCCCCGTCGACGAAACAGGAACAGCTTTGAGATAGGCGGCAATTGCCAAACGGTCATCATCCGTGAGGCGTGATGTGTTCTCAATGACGTCCACCATCTCACCACCTGCGCTGTCATAGTCCGGCGTGAAGCCGGATTTCAGGTACTCGGCGATGTCAGCCTCGGACCAATCAAGCTGGTCTGAGGTAAGGCCGGGGATGCGACCTTTCCCGTTTGGATTTGGTGCACCTGTCAACCAAAGGTCTCGTTTCAGACCACCTAAGCCATTTCGCGGCGTATGGCATTCGGCGCAGTGACCCAACGCCTCCACCAGATACCGGCCTTGCCTTTGTTGGTTGGTCAGATCACCTTCGACTACCCAGCCTGGCGACATGAACAAAAGCTTCCATCCCCCCAGTCCGCGTCGAATGTTGAAGGGAAAGCGAACCTCCTGCACCTCGCTTTCGGTTGCGACCGCTGGCAGCGTGCCGAGGAATGCATGAAGCGAAACAACGTCTTCGACTGACATGTTGGCATAAGACGTATAGGGAAACGCAGGAAAATAGTGTTGCCCTTCGGGCCCGGTTCCATGGATTAGGGCATTGGCCAGATCCAATACAGACCAGGACCCGATGCCAACCTCGGGGTCACTGGATATGTTCGGGGCAATGAACGTGCCGAAATCCGTCTCGAACCTACGACCACCGGAGAGCATGAGCTTGTCCTCACCAACCGCGCCCTGCGCTGAATGACAGGATGCGCATCCTGCGGCGTAGAAAATGGTCTCACCTCTGGCGAGATCGGGAGTAACGCCTTCGAGAAGAGCTTGATCCACTCTTTGTGGTCGGGTCAGCACCAAACCGGCCAACCCAACCGAAAGTGCAACGAAAGCGGTGAAAAGGAAAAACCGTTTCACAGCTATCTACCAATTAGTCATTCGGTGCTCTGTACGCTTTGTGACATGCCGAACAGCTTCCACCCAGATCGCCCATAGCCGCTTTCAGGGCATCAACATCTTGGCCAGCCGCAGCCTGCATCGCAACAGCGGCATCTGCCATGGCCTGCCCTTTCGCACCAACGTCAGGGAAGTTTTCCCAGATTGTCGGCAGTGCACGGGTGGACGGATCGGATACGTTGTCTGATCCTGCGGGCCACATCGCGGATTGATCGATCTGCGTCAGAACCACCAGGTTGTTCGCGGCCCGTGTTGCTGCTTCGGCGTCATATTCCACCTCGCCCTTGGCCATACCGCCCAGAGTTCCAAGATTGAAGGAATAGAGCTGCATGATTGAAGTCCGAGCTTTCACAGCCGGATTTTCGCTTTCATGGGCGATGGCTGCGCCAATGGCCGCTACAGACAAAATGCCTGCCGCCAAAATTGAGAACTTCTTCATCATGATGTCTCTCCCTGTTCAATACTTCGAATGTTAGCTTGAACGAATTTACTTGTAATTGTTTGTTATTCGCCGCCTCCTGTTAATTTATGAACAACGATAATTGGGATGACATTCGATATGTGCTTGCCGTTGATGGATACGGTTCGCTGAACGCGGCGGCGGAAGCTTTGGGGGTAACGCATGCGACAGTCCTGCGCAGAGTGGTTGCCTTTGAACAGAGAAGTGGCTGTGCGATTTTTCGGAAGAGCCCTTCTGGATATTCCACGCTGCCTGAGGCCAGAACAATTCTCTCGGCTATGGAAAACGTTGAAGATGCGGTGCTTTCAGTAGAGAGGGCAATCGTAGGCGCGAACCGCTCTCCTGTTGGTCACGTTCGCATCACGTCCACTGACAGTCTTTGCCAGATGGTATTGCCTCAGATTTTGAATGAAATTTCCAAAGAGTACCCAGGGTTGGAACTGACTTTGTTGAGTAGCAACAGCCACCGTGATCTATCCCGGCTGACTGCGGATATCGCTGTGCGCCCATCGATTAAACTTGAGGACGGCCTGGTTGGAGAACGATCAGGCACATTGTCGTTTGGGGTCTATGATGATGGTTCCCCAAATCGTAAATGGATGAGGCTTGACGGCGCGTTGAGCCGCTCTCTGCCTGCCAAGTGGCTAGCAGAAAACGCGAATACCGAACAAACTACCAACGGAGCAGACAGTTTTTTGGTGCTTCAGCAGATGGCCGTTTCCGGAGCGGGCAAGACATTTTTACCTGAATTCATCGGCGACGCTGACCCCCGCCTTCATAGATCGCCCGGCATGAATCCCCAAATCGAAGTTCCGCTCTGGGTCGCGACATTAGAGGAAATCGCGCAGACACCAAGGTTTGCTGTCGTGCAACGGGCCTTGGTTGAACGCATAGCCAAAGCTCTAGCCAACTGAAATCACCTAAATACAGTTGTAAGCAGTCGCATTATTTGCAGAGCAGCATTACGAGTTCAGTGTTTCAAAGGCCGACATTCCGATGCAAGGCATTCAGCGCAATAGCGGCTTTAGGCTGACTACGGATGTTGCCGCGGTCAAGTCGGAAAGCTGTTTTGTCCAGCATCTGACGCAATTGATCACAGCACGGTGGTGGAGTACGTCTGTCAGACCGGGCGTTCGTAATACTCGCGGCGAAAGTTTCGTGCGAACCCCATTTTGGGTTTGCCGCAATGGTGACGAAAGTCGGCCATAACGTCTGTGCCGACCAATAATCCGTCAAGATATGTTTCGAAGGCTGAACTGTCATGTTCTCTAATCCCTGTGCGCTAATCGTGGACCCAAGCAATGCATACGGCTAGCATCGGAGATCACACAGCAAGAAGGGAGAATCACATGTCGAAGTTCACCAACAGAACAGCTGTCCATGGGGTTGCTGCACTCGTAATCTGCTGTTTCGCGGCAATCGCTCAGGCACAATCGGCAGGCGAGGAGATGTCGTTCTTCATCACTAGTGTAGGCAAAGGAGACGGTGCCAATCTAGGCGGCCTCGACGGCGCCGATGCTCATTGTAATGCACTTGCTTCTGCGGTCAGTTCTTCCAAAACTTTTTCGGCCTATCTGAGCACGTCAATGTCCATTGATCGCAGCACCGACCCGATGACAATAACCAACGGCATTTCGGCACGCGACCGAATCGGGGCGGGTCCATGGTACAATGCCAAGGGAGAACTCATCGCCAACAATGTAGAAGACCTGCACAGCGACAGCGTGAACATTAGTATTCTGACCGCACTCGATGAAAACGGTAACCCTGTAAATGGGCGTGGTAGTCAGCCGAACAAACATGACATTTTGACCGGCTCCGATTCTGCCGGACATTTCTCGACGGCAGGTGGCGATACGACATGCAGCAACTGGACTTCGAATAGTGAAGACGGGTCCGCGATTGTCGGACATCATGACCGTGTAGGTCTCAATGATGCGCGAAACATGGTGTCCTGGAACTCGTCGCACGGCTCGCGTGGTTGTGGAGAAGAACATCTGCCACGTTCTGGCGGGGCGGGTCTGTTTTATTGCTTCTCAACGGACTGATCAGACAGCGCTGGTGCGTGTGCCACCCGCATTGCCGCTAGTATTCACCAGGTCAATTTTTCGGGGCGCATTCTGGAAGCGCTCGTTGTCGCCATCGTAAGCAATGAGCGCTGTTTCATGCGTCCAGATTTTCCAATCTGGATGCACCGAAAGCTCCGTTTGAAATTCGGACTATGACCTCGCCTTGAATGGCCGGTTTGACGAATAAAGTTGCACCGCAGCGATGCGCGTGCAGCAGCTGCGAACCGATGCTGCGTCAGCAATAGCAGCGGTTGCATAAGGCTGCTTTGTCCGCGTCTTTCCAGTTCGGGCTTGGCGCGGTGAAGGGTCGGTTACGTACCAACCTTTTCAGAAATCTCCTTACCGCCCTATTTTGCACTCAGCCTGAATCGACCCCACAAGCTGATGGGCCAGATCAACCTTGTCCGCGTTGGACAGAGACATATCAGCGATGCTGGATCGTTCACGCTCACTGCCGGCATACTGTCACGAGAACCGATGCAGGGCTCGGTGGTGATCAGCATCGCCAATGGGGCGCTGGAATCCTTTGCCAAGGCAGCAGCACTCGAACTTGATCGCGAACTACGGGTGAACACCGTCAGCCCGGTCTTCGTCAAGGAAACGATGGAGATGATGGGCATGGATTCAAGCACGGGCTTATCGGCGGCAGACACTGCAAAGGCCTACGTCGCTGCCGTCGAAGGGAACATGAACGGTGAAACGTTGGACGCGCCTGACTATGCATAACGCTATGAGCTAATCAAACTTGCTTGGAAAAAACCTGCCGTTCAGACCGCGAGGCCGAATGGCAGATTTGTCCCGCGTCTTGCCAGTTCGTGCGCCGCGCCGCGAAAGGCGCTCCATCGCGAAACGGTCGTTCATGGATCTCGCGGCGAAGGTGCCGGGAGAGCCCAAAGCTACCGGGTGCTGCAGTCCGCGCTAACGGTGGCAACGCGCAGAAAGCGGGCTTTGCTAAGTCCTGTTGATCTCACCTAGTCGCCCTTTGGCACTGCCACTTACCTATTGCATTCACCCCGCATTAGAAAACGATCCGGGTTCTTAGACCGAACAGGGTAATCCGGTCCTGATCGGGATTTAGAAGCGGGTCGGAAATGAATTGTACCGATGGCGTGATCTGCAGTCCGGGTGCGATTGAAAAACGGTAGAATGCTTCGAGTGTGAACTGATCGCCATCTATGCCTCTTGCCTCGGCCCAGTTCAGGCCCAACCCGGCCAAATCGGTATTGCGACCGTAGTAGCCAATACCCGCAGAAACGGACCGATCATAGAGTGCTGCTGCCCCTTTTGAGGCCCCTGCCCGGAAGAACGGCATCCACTTATTGTCAATAAACCATGCTGCTGAGAACGCGGCACCGTAATCTTCTGGACGGCTACCATCGTCAGCCGCATCCGCATGCCAGAGGGTCAGATGGATATTGTCGAAGTAAATGCGATCAAAGCCAGAGGTGTAACCAAGTTCGAGTGATTTGAAGAGATTGCCGTCGCTAAACACATCAAAGTTTGGATCAGACGGGTCGGCGTTTGCGTCTGAGACGCTCGCAACGGCGTAGAGGTTCTTGCTCAGCTTTATCCCGCCCGCAATGCCAAGGCCTTGGTTGGGTGCGTTGATTGTCGGGTTGGTATTGAAAGACAGGTTTTGGAAACCACTGTATGGGCTTACCAACCCATAAATGTCCACAAAGTCCGTTACATCAATCTGGCCGACTTGCAGCGTCCACGAACCGTTCTCGGCCCTTTGGGTCCAGAACAGGTTGGTCAATAGCAAACCATTATCGTTGAAGGCTGTTCCCGTGATCGAAAGGGCTCCACCATCCAGACCAAGAAACTGTGGGGCAACATCGGTATAGTTGTGCCGGTCTTCGATCTTGAATGTCAAAGACCCCTGTTCAGTCGCCTGCCAACTGCCATAGAACCGCGCATTTCCGCTGGCAGCTTCGCCCTCCCCCAGATCCGCGTTCGTGGTTTGGCCCAATGCCAAGTAATCAATGTTGAACCGAAACCCATTCTCCGCCAGTCGGTCTTTCCACTGAAACCAACCCGGTGCGGTATTGCGCGGAAAATCGGAACGATATTGTGGATCGGTCAGTCCATCTCCGGGCTCAAGATCAGCTTCGACCGAAGAGGGCCCGGACAGACCTTGAGCCGACGCCGCGCCGGCAAAGACAATACTCAGTACGACAACGAGAAGTCTTATCATTCAGACGCTTTTGCCCCGCCGGTCTTGCGATTGCCCGCCGCTCGGATACGATCAGCGGCACGCTGCTTCCATTCCAGCCTGTCTGCTTCGGTTTCCAGAGTTTCGACACGTTCCGTCTCCAACTGGAATGTCGCACTCATAGGCATGAGGCCGTCCACAACCATCATATTCTGAACAGTGGGATCGATAGTCAGCGTGCCCGTCAGCCGAACGGGTTCGTGGAAATAGCTGGGCGTCCAGTCGCCATTCAACCGCACGCGAATCATTTGATTGGGTTGGGGCGGGGGCATGTGGCTACACATTCCTCGTTCTGGCACTAGATACGCCACAGATCGCCCGTCTGGATCGCTCGGGCCCGGGATGGCAAAGCCCGCGATTGTTATTGTTTGACCGTCGAATTGCGGATTTCCGTTTGTTCCTGCCTTTCTTCGCCGTTCTTTCACAAGCTCTCTTTGATCGAGCAGCCAATCGACATCAACGCCAACTCCCGCCAAGGCATCCTCGGTCTCGGTCAGAAGCTCCTGCCAATTCAGTCTTTCTTCCGCGCTGCCAGTGTCTTGCTGCAGCCTGCCACGCATCCGCACAACGAATAGGACGTCGTCGAACTGTTCGGGGCTGAGCACCCGATAGGGATCCTCAAAGACCTGCACAGATGGGTCCGGGAGGTCTGCCCAGTCCAGCGCTGCTCCTGGCGTTGCCATGGCGGAATGACCGTAACAGACCAAACCCGCGAGCAAGACGGAACGAAACCAAAGGAACATGAATACTCTCCAGTCGAGTTTTGGGGTCAATTCAGTGTATTTTTGTATATCACACCGTCCTTCATGATAAGCCGGATCGTTTCAGGGCTTTCCGGCCTCGGATCGGCACCAAACCACTGATCACCCGTGCCAACGACCGAGAAGTCTTCGAGGGGGTTACCATCGATCAGCAGGATGTCTGCATAGGCGCCTTCCTCGATCACACCCAGTTTTCCTGCGGTATAAGGGTTCATAAAGTCTCCTGATAGAGCGACTACCTCGCCACCCGTCGATGTCAACGTGACCATTGACGTGTAGGGGCCGAAAAAATCATTGTTTAAGTGTTTTTCGTAGGCAATCTGGATATTGCACGCCTCTACCGAACCAACACAGTCTGTCTGGAAACCCCGCTTCACCGGGCATTCTTTCATATTGTCGATATAGCCTGCAAATGTGGCCGAGGCAGACTTTGCCTTGGCAAGGCTCGCCGGAACATTCGCCACAGCTGGAATGTCGAGAAGGCCGGGGTCAAATGCCGTTAGGTTTGTTGTAATGTACGCACCCTTCTCGTTCATGACTTCGGCAATTTCGCAGTCAAAAGAAAAACCATGTTCGATTGACATAACACCTGCGTCGAGCGCACTCAGGATAGCTTCCTTACGATAGGAATGCGCCATGACATAGCTGCCATATTCATTCGCGACCTGCACGGCGGCTCTGATTTCTTCGGGCGACCCGGCCAGCAATTGCCAAGGGTCGAATGCCGACACGACACCACCGGATTGCATGAATTTCAATTGCGTCGCGCCCATACGAAAGTTGTTACGTGCGAATTTATAGACGTCATCAACACCACTGACCTCCTGAGCCATGTTCAGCCGACCCATGTTTGTCTCCGAACCAGGTGGTGCTGTGAAATTCGCGAAGTCAGCGTGACCACCGCGTGTTCCGATAAACGCCCCAGATGGATAGTAACGAGGGCCCTCGATTTGCCCCGAGTCAATCGCCCTACGTAGTCCGCCATTAGCGCCACCAGCATCCCGGACAGTGGTGAAACCCTGCATCAAATACATCTCGGCCATCCGCGCACCGTGTATGGCAAAGTCCTCCCAGGTCGTGTTGGCCTCCATCGCAGGCAAGGTCGGCCCCATCAGCATGAGATGTGCGTGTAGTTCAATAAACCCGGGTGTCAGTGTCCGCCCCTCTCCGTCAATGACTGTAGCATTGGGGGCATCGATCGCATCGGTCGATACGGACTTAATCAGGTTGCCCTCGACCAATACGCTGGCATTCTCGATACGCTGTTCATTCACGCCATCGAAGATATGCACGTTGGTAAACAACGTTTGGGGTTCTTCTTGATCCTGAGCCTGCGCGGATGCTGAAAAAGAAAGACCTGCAGCGACAATTACGGTCGAGCAAAGCGACATTCGTAGACCGGACATAAGTACTCCCTTCATATTCATGTTTTGCCAACTGTAGTCCGGAAAACTTTTCCTCGGTTGCCACTTTTGAATTAGCATGTTCGAATGTGTTCGTAAAAATGGCCACTGAATACAAATACTAATCATCACAAGGGTGACGAGCTTGCCTTTCAACTCCGCCTCTCAAGAGCATAGCGAGGGCTTTATTCGCCTCTCCTTAGCCGCTCCGTTTTTGCAATATCTCACCGAACGCAAGATCAATCCGCAACCAGCATTGGACCAGGTCGGATTGAAAGCCGAACTGTTGTCTGACCCATCCGTGTTCGTTCACTCAGAGCTGGTCTACGGATTGGTGAATGCCTTCTCAGAAGTATCAGGAGATCGATACCTAGGACTGAATGTAGGGGAGGCGTTTGACCTACAAGGATGGCCGCCCTTCGCTCAAGCCTTGCAATCTACGAAAACGTTATTCGAGTTTTTTACCCGCTTTGTTGGGCTCGTACCGCAGGAGTCCAATTCTGTGCGGCACAGCCTTGTGATTGAAGCAGACAAGGCGACTTATCGTATCGAGAGGCAACAGGAACCAACTGTCCCACCCATTCAGGTGACCGGTTTTGGTGCCGCAATCTATGTACGCCTATTGCAGACCGTCGTCGGAGATTCTTGGGATTCTTCGCGTGTGCGATGGGAAAGCAGATACATCAATGGGCTGCCTATCGACTACAAAGGGATCGAGGTTGGCCTTGGGACTGATCCCGGAATGCAAATTAGTTTTCCTGTGGGATGGTTGTTTTTGCACCATGTCTCTGAGGGCTCTGCCAAGCCCATAGCTTCACCTCAACAAGAGGAAGAAGTAACCGTGGTGGCAGCTTTGCGCTCTGTCTTACGCGACAAACTAGATGAAACCGATTTGGGACCTGAGATGGTGGCTGGAATGCTGGGAATACAACCGGAACGGTTTCTGAAAGCGCTTCAGCGACAAGGCACAACGCTACCCCGTGAAATCAAACGGCTGCGTGTCGATGTCGCCAAAGAGCACCTCAAAGAAGACCAGATGACAATTGCGGAGATTGGTCTGATGCTCGGCTATTCCGACAAGTCCCATTTCACTCGCTTTTTCCGAGGTCAAACCGGAATGACACCGACTAAGTTCCGAAGCAAGTAAATGTGGTCGAGCCAAAAGAAAACTTGGTTGGGAACGTACGACTAGGCTCCAGACTCATTGATTTACAGCCAGAATAGGACTGTAGCAGCGAGAGCGATGGCCGAGAGGAATACCTTTGGGCATCTGTCATATCGGGTGGCGACGTGCCGCCAACACACCCATATCGCTCCATCGTTTCCAGCGATTGTACAGTGTCTTTGGCGACCCATATTCGCGCGGCGCATCGGACCAACGTAACCCATTGCGATTGATGAAGATAATTCAACTCAAAACGCGCCGATCATCAACCCTCGGCTTACCATGGCTCTTTGGAAAGTAAGGCTGAAGCCGCGCCATCTGCTCGTCAGTCAACCAGAATAGATTGCTCATGTTATACCCCTGAAACTCACGGGTATGAATCACGCAGGCGGGATGACGGCAACCAAATTAATAGGTCCAGAACCTAGGGATTGTGCCACTCAAAGGCGATAGGGCTGGCTAGGACGGTTGGCAAGATCGCGATGTGGCCAAGATCTTGGAGAAAGCTAACAAGTATAGAAGTGGCTACCTTGCCCGCGCAATCAGGCGCCGGGTAAGTGAAGTTTTTGCTAAGTATTAGCTAGAGCTTCACGCCGCCGCGACTGGGCCTGAAGTCCGAACCTTTTGGCCGTTGCTATCAGCGGACCCGGTTTCGGTTGGCGTTCCCTTGGCGACTTGCACCTGATTGCGCCCTTTGTCTTTTGCCATATACAGCGCGTCATCGGCGGCGCGCATCAAATCTTGCGGCATGGTGCCATGCGCCGGGTAATGCGATACACCAACCGAAATCGTTATTCGCGGCAGCGACTTGTCACCGTATCGGACCGAAACCGCTTCGACCGACTGCCGTAATTTCTCGGCACGGCTCACCGCGTCATCCGGGGTGTTGTCCGGCAAGATCAGCATGAATTCCTCACCACCAATACGGCAGGCAACCTCGTCCCGGTCACAGCCCTGTTCCAAGGCAGCTCCGACTGCGCGCAGCACCATGTCGCCTGCATCATGGCCATGAGTGTCGTTGAACTTCTTGAATTGATCGACATCAACGGCGATCAAGCTCAGCGGTACACCGGTCTGTTGACTGCGTGAAATAGACTTGCGCAGGGTTTCCGTCATATGACGACGGTTGAACAGTCCGGTCAAAGGATCACGCACGGACTGGTCGTGCAGCTGATCGCGCATCCTCACATTTGCGATGGCCATGCTGATCTGTTCAGCGCAGAGCTGCGCCAGTTTCCTGCTAACGTGAAACTCTTCATCGCAGTTTTCATGTGCCCGAAGATGCAACAATCCAACCGTCTCGCCATGAGCCAGAATCGGAAAGCAGAAATATTGGCGCCCGTCATGCGGTTCAGCATGCTCGCAGATGAAATCAATCTCGGAGGCGCCGAATTCATAGGTACGCCCCCGGCGCAGACCCCAGCAACCCTCGGGGTGGATATGTGCCTTATGGGTGCCGCCGTTCCAACTGGCACAGCCATCAAGCACATCGCGCGAGTTCGAGTAGACGTAAACGCTGCCCTCTGCTTCGGGCAGGATATGGGTCATAAAGCGCGAAACCATATCGAACAGTTCATCCAGCGAACGGCTGGATTGCAGCCATTCGTTTAGCTCTCCCAGCAGCCGCACCTCACGCGCCAGCCGCAACTGGTCAGCCATCAGATCACGCTCTTTCTCGGATTGTTTGTGCAAAGAGCGCAGTTGCGCCCGGTTGGTCCTGTAGGTCACCAATGACACCATCGCCAGCGCCAACAGGGCCACACCGCTTAGAACGATCAGCGAAATTCTCAGCCGGGTTATGAAGGTCGCCCGCAAATCCGAGATATCGGTAAAAAACTCTATCGCACCGATGAAGCGACCGTTTTTGGTAACCGGCATAAAGACTTTGACTATGTGATGCGCACTGGAGTTCTGAATGTTGCCTGTGTGCAAGTCCAGGCCGTCAATCTCGGATAGGGGCACAACTTCTCGTAAATAGTACACCATTCCCCGGGCAACATCGGCGCGAAAGAACGCGCTGTCTTCGCGCAGGCCGACCTCACCTTGACGAGTGGACCAGACCACGCGTCCACTCGTGTCGAACAACCTGAACCGGTAGACATCCGATGCTTCGGGCATCGAGGTCAGAAACTCTGCGTCATGCCCATCTATATGGCCGGTTCGCAGCGTTGTTTCGGGGTCTTCAAGATGCAAAACAACGCGGCGTTTCCACAATTCTGACTGTTTGAGGATATCTGTCCGCAGCATCCGTTCCACCAAGGGCGCAGGAAGCCTATAGACACCCCAGCCCGCTCCAATGGCGAGGCTGATCAGCAATAGGGTGATCCCGGTCCATTTGAGTCGATGATTGATCGTCCCCCGCTCAGCCAATGCCATATCCATATGCTCCCAAACCTTTGGGCCAAGCATCTGACCTAAGGCTTTACAGAGAGTTAATGGCATCAGTCGAACACCGCTTCATTTGGTTAGAATTGAACGCGAGGAAAATCTTAAAAGCTTGTGAACAAGCCGTGAACAAAGCCTTTCCCTTTGCGCCCATCCGGCGTAGTTTAAGCGTATGAGCAGTTTTGACGAAATGGACGCCTTCGAGGGCGCATCGCTGTCGGCGCGGGCGATGCCTGCGGTGGCTGCCGACTATTTGAACGACCTCAACCCGGCACAGCGCGAAGCGGTCGAGCGGCTGGACGGTCCGGTTTTGATGCTGGCAGGTGCCGGCACGGGCAAGACCAAGGCACTGACCGCGCGGATCACCCATCTGCTCAGATCGCATCGGGTACGCGAGAACGAGATTTTGGCCGTGACCTTCACCAACAAGGCCGCGCGCGAGATGAAAGAACGGGTTGGGCGCATGCTGGGCCGACCTGCCGAAGGGATGCCGTGGCTGGGAACGTTCCACGCGATCTGCGTCAAACTGTTGCGCCGCCATGCCGAACTGGCGGGCCTCAAGTCGAATTTTACCATTTTGGATACGGATGACCAAAAGCGCTTGCTCAAGCAACTGACTCAGGCAGCCAATATCGACGACAAACGCTGGCCTGCGCGGATGCTGGCCGGGATCATTGATGACTGGAAAAACCGCGCGCTAACACCAGATAGAGTGCCTGCTGCGGATGCCGGAGCTTATAATAACAAAGGCATTGAGCTTTATGCCCAATACCAGACCCGCCTGCGTGAGCTGAATGCGGTGGATTTCGGCGATCTGCTGTTGCACGTGGTGACGATCTTTCAAACCCACCCGGATGTGCTGGAGCAATACCAACGCTGGTTCCGCTACATCCTTGTCGACGAGTATCAGGATACCAATGTCGCCCAATATCTCTGGCTGCGTCTGCTGGCCGGGGGGCATAAGAATATCTGCTGTGTTGGCGATGACGATCAGTCGATCTATGGCTGGCGCGGGGCTGAGGTGGGTAACATCCTGCGGTTTGAAAAGGATTTCCCCGGCGCTTTCGTGGTGCGGTTGGAGCAGAACTATCGCTCGACCCCGCATATTCTGGCCGCCGCCTCGAATGTGATCCGTGGCAATGAAAAACGACTGGGTAAAGAGCTTTGGACCGACCGGGAAGAGGGCGAAAAGGTTCGCCTGATCGGCCATTGGGATGGTGAGGAAGAGGCGCGTTGGATCGGAGAAGAGATCGACGCGATGCAGGTCGGGACGCGTGGCGTGCGCCCGATGAACTTGGACGAAATAGCCATCCTCGTGCGTGCGTCGCACCAGATGCGCGCGTTTGAGGATCGGTTCCTGACTATCGGGATGCCCTATAAGGTGATCGGCGGGCCACGGTTTTATGAGCGGATGGAGATTCGCGATGCCATGGCCTATTTCCGGTTGGTGGTCAGCCCCGAGGATGATCTGGCGTTCGAGAGGATCGTGAACACGCCCAAGCGCGGCCTTGGGGACAAGGCGCAGCAGACCATTCAGGTGATGGCGCGTGAAAACGGGGTGTCCCTGGTCGAAGGCGCGCGGATCGTGGTCGAGCAGGGGTTGATCAAGGGCAAGGGCGGCAAGGCGCTGCGCGAGTTGATCGACGGGCTGGCTCGGTGGAATGCGATGACACGCGGACCACGTATCGAAGTGGATGATGACACCGTCATTGATGACGGGGTGTCTCCGATCCGCTATGGCGCGCCCGAGCACACGCATATCGAACTGGCGCAGATCGTGCTGGATGAATCCGGCTATACCGCCCATTGGCAGAATGAGAAAACGCCCGAGGCGCCGGGGCGGCTGGAAAACCTCAAGGAACTGGTCAACCAGCTGGACAATTTCGAGAACCTGCAAGGGTTCTTGGAACATGTCAGCCTGGTCATGGACAATGAAAAGGAAACGGATGGGGCAAAGGTCTCGATCATGACTCTGCATGCGGCCAAGGGGCTGGAGTTTCCCGCCGTGTTTCTACCGGGTTGGGAGGACGGGTTGTTCCCGTCGCAGCGGTCGATGGACGAGACCGGAATCAAGGGGCTCGAAGAGGAACGGCGCCTGGCCTATGTGGGCATCACCCGTGCCGAAGAGGTCTGTACGATTTCCTTTGCCGCCAACCGCCGGGTGTTCGGGCAATGGCAGAATTCGATGCCATCACGGTTTATTGACGAACTGCCCGAGGAGCATGTCGAGGTTCTGACGCCTCCGGGACTCTATGGCGGGGGGCAGCCCTCGGCCGGGATCGAAACCCGTGCGGCTGAGGCAAATGTCTATAACTCACCCGGCTGGAAACGGCTGCAGGCGCGGCAGGGACAATATGGCATGTCGCAACCGCGCGAAACCCGCAACACGGTGATCGACGCAACCGCGGTGGCAAGTTTCACACTGGGTGAACGGGTGTTTCACAAGAAATTCGGCTATGGCGCAGTGGAGGGCATCGAGGGCGACAAGGTTGAGGTCGCGTTCGACAAGGCGGGCACCAAGAAGGTTGTTGCCCAGTATCTTTTTCCGAAGGACGACGTTCCGTTTTAACCAAAAGGAATGCGCCTGACGGCGCATGCTCAATGTTTTGAAAGGCGCCTGGGTGGGCGCCTTTTTCTTTGGGAGAAACGAAAAACGGCGGTTCCCAGGGAGGAGGAAGGAAACCGCCGTTCTTTTCAACACCAAGGCAGGGAGGAGGAGAGCCCCGATGTATCAGAACCCGGGTTTGATCCCGGTATGAGGAAGACGCGGCGACGTCAGGGAGGAGGAGAGACGTCGCCGCGTACTTTCAACATCAGGGCAGGGAGGAGGAGAGCCCCGATGTATCTGCTTCCGGCGTTCAGGGCCGGTATAAAAGGCGGCAACGTCAGGGAGGAGGAGAGACGTTGCCGCAGATTACAGACCCAAGGGAGGAGTAGGGTCTGATCTCTGTATGCTGTGCGCTTAACGCGCGAATTGTTCTTCTGCGGCCTGCATTGCCAGCCGACGGATCATTGAGCGGTGCAGGCCCAGGTCGGCCAACTCGCGATCGGACAGCTCGGACAGTTCGTTAACCGTCTGGCGGTAGGCCCGATAGCGTGCAAACCGGGTCTTTGCGGTTTCGATCATCGAAGCCAGGCCGAATGCCGGAGCGCTTCTCAGAGCGGTTTGTTGTGTTGCTACACCCATCTGCGTAACCCGTTTCGTATGTTGGTGCCGAAGTGTTTCGGC
The DNA here is from genome assembly GCF_059610185.1 of Ruegeria sp. YTSA108. NCBI lineage: Bacteria > Pseudomonadati > Pseudomonadota > Alphaproteobacteria > Rhodobacterales > Roseobacteraceae > Ruegeria > Ruegeria sp. YTSA108. The sequence continues at coordinate 36,794 of NZ_JBXWND010000008.1, forward strand.
GTTTGCTTGAGGATGAAAATAAGCAAATGCTGCGATTGCACAATAGTTGACGTCGTCAATGCTGCTATGCAGCAAATGCATGGATATCAAAGAGTTGAATGTTGGCAATCGAATATGCCTTAAAAATATGGGTTTGAGTTGCGCCAAGGGTGTCGCTTCTAATGCGGTTCCACTGAAAACCATAGGATCGTGACGTAAGGTCCGATTGCTTCGGTACGGTTATCGAAGAAGCCGAATGGCTGTGGTCGTGCGTATATGGGAAATCGTGGGTTCAGGTGGTTTTTAGTAACTTGGGAATGCGTGGGAACCGAGCCACCTTTGTTGATTCGTAGTTTGGAATGGAGGATTTGCTGGCTCTATCTACGGGGAATCGATGAAAGTGAAAAAATGTTGGGAATTCATGGGACGTTCATAATCTCTCTGACTTGTCTATATATGGTTGCTTTGAGGTGGTAGTATTCTAATTCTGGTGTATAAATAGAGTTTCCATTCATTTTCTTATCGATTACATTGTGAGTTGAGACGTGAGTGTGAGAAATTTTCTATTGATTTCCATGAATTCCCATGCCATCCCTTAGTTATCCGATGAGGACGAGGCACATGGGGCGCTAAATGACCCCGAACCAATAAAATCAGGTTTCATACAGGCATCTCGCTTTCATCAATCAAGAGATCCGGCGCGCGGGCGAGCAGACATCCCCCCAGGTGGCGCGCGCAGCTGGACATCCCGCAAAGCGGGTCAATGCGGCGGGTTGATCAGTGGCAGCAGATCAACCCGCCGTTTTAATTCTGGGGGGAGTGAGAATTTCAAGTGGGGCGCAAGCGAAAGGGACAGTCGTCTTGGCGCGCAGGTTTAGAGGTGAAAGCCACCATAAGGTGGACACGAAGGGCAGGGTCTCGATCCCGGCCTCGTTTCGCCGTGTGCTTGAAGCTTCTGATCCCAACTGGCAGTCCGGTGACAATCCCGAACTTGTAATTGTTTATGGCGACCACCGGCGCAAATTCCTTGAATGCTATACTATGCAGGCGATTGACGAAGTTGACGCCAAGATTGATGCGCTTCCACGGGGTTCAATGCAGCGGAAGACATTGCAGCGCATGTTCCACGGACAATCCTTTCCGACAAACGTGGATGAGACCGGGCGTCTGGTCCTGCCTGCCAAGCTGCGCAGCAAGATTGACCTAGAGGGCGAAGCCTTCTTTATTGCCGCTGGCGACACTTTCCAGATCTGGAAGCCTGAAACCTACGAGTCTGATGAATTGGCGGCCGCCGAGGAATGGCTGGATGATCAACCCGAGGATTTCGATCCTTTGGTGTTCCTAGATGGCGTCGGGGACGCGTGACGGCATGGCCGGTGCGCAAACCTCTTCTGACAAACCACATATTCCGGTATTATTGCGCCCTTTGCTGGCTGCGGTCTCTCCGGTGTCGGGCGTTTGGTTGGACGGAACCTTTGGTGCCGGAGGATATACCCGTGGCCTGCTCGAGGCAGGCGCGGACAAGGTCGTCGGCGTTGATCGTGATCCGCTGGCCTTTGAAATGGCTGCGGACTGGGCCAAGGGCTATAGTGATCGGCTGGTGATGCAGCCCGGCGTCTTTTCGCGTCTGGACGAATACGCTCAGAACTTGGACGGGGTGGTGCTGGACCTTGGGGTTTCCTCGATGCAGCTGGATTTGGCCGAGCGTGGCTTTTCCTTTATGAAGGACGGCCCGCTGGACATGCGCATGAGCCAGGACGGCGAAAGCGCGGCTGATCTGGTCAACACCGCAAGCGAAGCGCAGCTGGCCGACATCCTGTTTCACTATGGTGAAGAACGCGCCAGCAGGCGAATTGCCAGGGCTATCGTCAAGGCGCGGGCGGAAGAGCCGATCACAACCACCTTGCGGTTGGTGGGGCTTATCGAATCCTGTCTGCCCAGGCCCAAACCCGGTCAATCGCATCCCGCGACACGCAGCTTTCAGGGGCTGCGCATCGCGGTGAATGCAGAATATGAAGAATTGTTCCAGGGCCTGATGGCCGCTGAGCGCGCGCTGAAACCTGGCGGGCAGCTGGCTGTTGTGACGTTTCATTCGATCGAAGACCGCATGGTCAAGCGGTTCTTTCAGTCGCGGGCGGGCAAAACAGGCCGGGCAAATCGCTATGCGCCCGAAATTGCGCAGGACCAGCCGCAATTTACGCTCAAAACCCGTAAGGCAGTGGGGCCGGACGAGCAGGAATTACAAGAAAATCCGCGTTCGCGCTCAGCCAAGCTGCGTGTTGCTGTGCGCACTGAGGCTCCGGCGGGGGAAATTGAAGCCCGCGCCATTGGGATGCCACAACTAGGGGGAAGGGCAAAATGAAGAGTGTATTGTATGTGTTGACTGCCTTGGCCGTGTTCGGGGTGGCCCTTTGGGCGTATCAAGAGAACTACCGCACCCAGCAAGTTGTGAAAGAAACGCAAACACTGCAACGAGAGATCGGCGTGGCGCAGGTCCGACTGGCCGTTCTGAATGCGGAATGGGCTTATTTGAACCGTCCTGATCGTCTTCGAGAGCTGGCGGATCTGAATTTTGAACGTCTCGGCCTGCTGCCCTTGCGAGCAGAGCAGTTTGGGCGCGCGGATCAGGTTGCCTATGCCGAGGATCCAGATCTTCCGATTGTCGATCCCATCGAATTGCAGGCGATAACCAACATTAAGGCGTTGGGAGAGGTGCAGTTCCCATGACGCGCACGCCCCTCCGCCCTCTGGCCCGTGTCCTGGATGCGCGTGCACGCGGTGAAAATCCCAAGGTTATCGAGCGCGAAAACATCCAGAAGCGCCATGAAGATATGAAGGACAGGGCCCGTGCTCGGGCCGAGGGCCGTTTGCTGGTGCTGGGACTTTTCTTCTTTTGCGCCTTCTCGGTGGTTGGTGTTCGGATGGGGATGCTTGCGACGTCCGAGGCGCAAGAACCCTTGGCCAACGCCCCCGGTGCCACAATCGCGATGCAGCGCGCCAATATTGTTGACCGCGAAGGGCGCATTCTGGCCACCAACCTGGACACCTATTCCGTCTATGCCCAGCCGCCGTTGATGATCGATCCGATTGCCGCCGCGGATCAACTGGTGGCAATCTTCCCGGATTTGGAAAAAGACCGTCTGATCAAGGATTTCACCGGCAACCGCAAGTTCCTGTGGATCAAAAAGCGCATCTCGCCCGAGCAGAAGCAAGCCGTGCATGACATCGGTGATCCAGGTATTCTGTTCGGCCCGCGCGAAATGCGCCTTTACCCGAATGGCAAGCTGGCAGCACATATCCTTGGCGGGTCAGGTTTTGGGCGTGAAGGCGTCAGTGCTGCCGAGGTGATCGGCGTGGCCGGGATTGAAAAGCAATTCGACGATTATCTGCGGGACCCTGCCAACGGAAACAAGCCGCTGCAACTCTCGCTGGATCTGACTGTACAGGCCGCTGTCGAACAGGTGCTTTTTGGTGGCATGAAGATCATGAACGCCAAAGGCGCCTCAGCCGTTTTGATGGATGCGCATACGGGCGAGGTCATCTCGGCGGCGTCGCTGCCATCCTTTGATCCCAATGATCGCCCGCGCCCCCCGACGTCGGGGTTCGATCCATCGGACAGCCCCTTGTTCAACCGCTATGTGCAGGGCGTGTACGAGTTGGGATCGGTGTTCAAGATATTCACCGCTGCGCAGGCAATTCAGCTTGGTCTGGTGAATTCTGAAACGATCATCGACACCTCGGGTCCGATGAAAATCGGTCGTTTTCCGATTGGTGAGTTCAACGGCAAGAATTACGGCAAGATCAGCGTGGCGGATGTGATCGTCCACAGCTCGAACCGGGGTACTGGGCGTCTGGCGCTGCAAATTGGCGCGCAGCGGCAACAGGAATTCCTGCGTTCGCTGGGCATGTTCGAACCGACCCCGTTCGAGATTGTCGAAGCAAAAGGTGGCGAGCCGCTCAAGCCCAAGAAATGGGGTGAGCTGAGCACAGTGACCATTTCTTATGGCCATGGCTTGTCGACCAGCCCGATGCATCTGGCGGCGGGATATGCGGCGATTGCCAATGGCGGGTATTATGTCAGCCCAACGATTCTGCGCAGGAGCGGGTCACAATATGGCCCGCGCGTGATGTCTCTGGGCGCTGCGACGCAGGCGCAGAAGATGCTGCGCAAGGTTGTCACCGACGGCACAGCGAGCTTTGGCGATGTCGCCGGCTATGACGTGGCAGGTAAAACCGGTACGGCAGACAAACCGAAGCCGCGCGGTGGGTACTATGATGACAAAGTCATCGCCACTTTTGCGACGATCTTCCCGGCCTATGATCCGAAGTACGTACTTATCGTCACTCTGGATGAACCTTCCATCGTGGCCTATGGCGAAAAACGCCGTACAGCAGGGTGGACAGCCGTACCTGTGGCTGCGGAGCTGATCGGGCGTGTCGCGCCCTTGTTGGGATTGCGCCCCCGGCTTGAGCCTGAGGCGCGCGCTGCTATAACGCTGACCTCGAATTAGGCGTCCGGCGAAAGGTGGGTCATGGGCACTAGGACTAAGAAACTCAGCCAACTGGCCCTGACCGCACGTGCGGGTGCAAACCCTGAGATTACCGGGTTGGCCGTTGATAGCCGCGAGGTCAAAGACGGTTATCTGTTTGCGGCAGTTCCGGGAACGCGCGTCCATGGCGCAGAGTTCATTCAATATGCTCTGCGCATGGGGGCCGCCGCAATCCTCACCGATGCCGAAGGGGCCGAGGTCGCAGCGGGCGTGCTTGCGGGGTCGGATGCCGCGCTGGTGGTGGTTGAAGACCCAAGGCAGGCGCTGGCAGGATGCGCAGCACTGTGGTTCGGAAAGCAGCCTCAGACCATCGTGGCTGTGACGGGGACCAATGGTAAAACCTCTGTCGCGACCTTTGTCCGCCAAATCTGGATGGAACTGGGTCATGCGGCCGTCAACCTGGGGACAACCGGGGTCGAGGGCGCATGGACTACCCCTTTGGCGCATACAACGCCCGAACCGATCACCCTGCATCGGTGTTTGGCCGACGCGGCTGAGAACGGTGTGACACATGCCGCGATGGAAGCATCCTCGCATGGTCTCGAGCAGCGCCGCCTGGACGGGGTACAGTTGGCGGCAGCGGGTTTCTCGAATTTCACCCAGGATCATCTGGATTATCACGAAACCTTCGAGGCGTATTTTGCCGCCAAAGCAGGACTTTTCGACCGCGTGTTGCCTCAGGACGGCACGGTTGTGGTCAACATGAGCGATCCAAAGGGTGGGCAGGTTCGTCGTATCGCTGAAACCCGTGGGCAAAATGTGCTGACCGTTGGATTGGGTGATGCAGATCTGTGTCTGCTCAATCAGCGCTTTGATGCAACCGGGCAGGATCTGCGGTTTTCGTGGCAGGGTAAGGTATATCAGACCCGATTGAACCTGATCGGTGGGTTCCAGGCTGAAAACATCCTGCTGGCATGTGGGCTGGTGATCGCTGGTGGCGAAGATCCCACGCGTGTTTTCGAGACCCTGCCGCATCTGACGACGGTCCGGGGACGGATGCAACTGGCTGCGACGCGTGAAAACGGAGCTGCTGTGTTTGTCGATTACGCCCATACGCCAGATGCTGTGGCCACGGCACTCAAGGCTTTGCGCCCTCATGTTATGGGCCGGCTGATTGCCGTCATCGGTGCCGGCGGAGATCGTGATGCGACCAAGCGACCGCTGATGGGCAAGGCTGCGGCCAATAACGCTGATGTGGTATTTGTTACCGACGACAATCCCCGCACCGAAGACCCAGCTACCATTCGTACTGCGGTGATGCTGGGCGCGCCCGAGGCAACCGAAGTGGGTGATCGTGCCGAAGCCATCCTGCGCGGCATAGATGCCCTGCAACCGGGTGATGCGCTGCTGATCGCCGGTAAAGGGCACGAGACAGGCCAGATCGTGGGCGATCAGGTTTTACCTTTCGACGACGTAGAACAGGCCAGCATCAGCGTGGCCGCCCTCGACGGGAGGGTAGCATGACGCTCTGGACTGCGGCCGAGGCTGTTGCGGCCACTGGCGGGCGTGCCACCGCCGATTGGCAGGTCAATGGCGTATCCATCGACACCCGCACATTGCAGCCCGGAGATCTATTTGTTGCGCTGAAGGCGGCGCGCGATGGTCACGACTTTGTGACGCAAGCGCTTGAGAAGGGCGCAGGCGCCGCGCTGGTCTCGCAGATACCCGAAGGCGTTTCCCCGGACGCGCCGTTACTGATCGTCGAGGACGTGCAGACCGGGCTTGAGGCGCTGGGACAGGCGGCTCGTGCCCGGACAGAGGCGCGCGTGGTCGGTGTAACCGGCAGCGTCGGCAAGACATCGACCAAGGAAATGCTAGCCAATATTCTGGAAACGCAGGGGAAAACTCATGCCAGCGTTGCCAGCTACAACAACCATTGGGGTGTGCCGCTGACGCTGGCGCGGATGCCGCGCGATACCGAATTCGCTGTGATCGAGATCGGGATGAATCATCCCGGAGAGATTGCTCCGCTGGCGCGTCAGGCCCGTCCACACGTGGGAATGGTCACCACAGTTGCGGCAGTCCATCTGGAAGCATTCGAGTCGGTTGCAGGTATAGCGAAAGAGAAAGCCGCGATATTCGAAGGGTTGGTCCCGGGCGGTGCGGCCATCGTGAATGCGGATATCGAACACGCCGACATCCTGCGCCAATACGCAGATGAGGCCGGAGCAGGGATCGTCGATTTTGGGCGCGCTGCGTCAGATTACGTGCTGACCGGAGTTTTGCAAAAACCTGACTCGGTCCATGCAACGGCCGGCGTCGACGGAAAAGACATCTCTTTTGATGTGCAATCAGCAGGCACTCATTTCGCCATGAATGCGCTTGGGGCATTGGCCGCCTGCGTTGAACTTGGTGTTGACCTGAACGACGCCATCACCGGCCTGCGCAACTGGTCGCCGGTAAAAGGTCGCGGCGTTCGCGAGCAGATTTCGCTGGCCGGTGGTGGTCAGATCGAATTGCTGGACGACAGCTATAACGCCAATCCAACTTCGATGGAGGCTGCCTTGGAAGTTTTGGCCGCCTCACAGGGCATGCGCCGGATCGCGTTTCTGGGTGATATGAAAGAGCTGGGCGCGCAAGAGATCCCCATGCATGCAGCGATGGCGAATGTCGCGGCTATGACGCAGATGGATCAGGTTCACTGCATTGGCCCGCTTATGAAAGCGCTTTACGATGCGTTGCCAGCGGAAAAGCGCGGACTTTGGTTTGAGACCAGCGTTGAGATGGCTGAACGGCTGCCAGAGCTGATCTGCGCAGGCGACACTGTTCTTGCCAAAGGATCACTCAGCATGGCGCTGGCGCGAATTGTTGACGGTTTGCGGGAAATGGGGCAAGGGGACGCGCTTGAGCCATGATCGCCGCACGGGAAAGGTATTGATATGCTCTATTGGTTGACCGGCCTGTCGGACGGAGGGGATTTTTTCAATCTCTTCCGGTACATCACGTTCCGGGCGGGCGGTGCCTTTATGACAGCGCTGATTTTCGGGTTTATCTTTGGCAAACCGCTGATCAATGTTCTGCGCCGCAAGCAGGGCAAAGGGCAACCGATCCGCGATGATGGCCCCGAGGGGCACTTCTCCAAAGCGGGCACGCCGACCATGGGCGGCTTGCTGATCGTGGGCGCGCTGGTCACATCCACACTGGTCTGGGCGCGCTGGGACAACCCCTATGTCTGGATGGTCTTATTCGTGACGCTGGCCTATGCCGCCATCGGGTTTGCAGATGACTATGCCAAAGTATCCAAGCAAAACACCAAAGGTGTTTCGGGGAAAATGCGGTTAGGACTTGGTGTGATTATCGCAGTTCTGGCCTCAATTTGGGCCACGATGCACCACCCTGAGGCGCTGCAGAATCAGCTTGCTGTGCCGGTATTCAAAGACACGCTGCTCAATCTGGGGATATTCTACATTCCCTTCGCGATCGTCGTGATCGTTGGGTCAGCAAATGCGGTGAACCTGACCGACGGGCTGGACGGCCTGGCGATCATGCCCGCAATGATCGCCGCATCGACCCTGGGGATTATCGCCTATGCAGTGGGCCGGGTCGACTTTACCGAGTATCTGGATGTGCATTACGTGCCCGGAACCGGCGAGATCTTTATTTTCACCTCGGCCCTGTTCGGCGCTGGCCTTGGGTTTCTATGGTACAACGCGCCGCCTGCGGCCGTGTTCATGGGGGACACCGGATCGCTTGCCTTGGGCGGCGCTTTGGGAGCGATTGCGGTGGCCACCAAACACGAATTGGTGTTGGCTGTCGTCGGAGGTCTGTTCGTGGTCGAAGCGCTGAGCGTGATCATCCAAGTGCTGTATTTCAAACGCACAGGTCGTCGCGTGTTTCTGATGGCCCCGATCCATCATCACTATGAGAAAAAGGGGTGGGCAGAACCCACCATCGTGATCCGGTTCTGGATCATTTCTTTAATCCTGGCGATGATTGGGCTTGCGACGCTGAAGGTCCGGTAGGCTCCCGGCAGGTTCGGAGGACAGCCGGCCCGCCGCCTCCTGTTGGGCCGGGCTCGCGCTGCGCACGAACCTGCTGTCGATCTTGCCAATGGCAGGTTCATCTGTGCAGTGTGTCGGCGCATTTGAAGTCGAAAGAAGGTGGGAAATATGATCCCGGTCAAAGGGTTTTCAGGACAGAAAGTTGCGGTTCTGGGGCTGGGTCGGTCTGGCCTGACCACGGCGCGCGCCTTGCGGGCCGGTAATGCCGAACCCGTCTGCTGGGATGATAATCCGGCTGCACGCGCGGCGGCCGAAGCCGAAGGGTTCACATGCTGCGATCTAGGCCGTCACGGGGCGTTTGATGAGGTTGCCTGTCTGATTGTCTCGCCCGGGATACCGCATCTCTACCCATCGCCGAACCCTGTGGTGGCCGCAGCGCTTGAGGCCGGGGTGCCGGTGGATAACGATATCGGTTTGTTCTTCCGCTCGTTTGCCGGGCCGGAATGGGACAATCTGGATACTCCGCCCCGCGTGGTTGCGGTGACCGGGTCGAACGGGAAATCAACCACCGCCGCCCTTATCCATCATATCCTGACCGAAGCTGGCCGTGAGGCGCAGCTGGCGGGGAATATCGGCCGAGGCGTCTTGGACATTGATCCAGGCGGCAATGGCTCGGTCGTGGTGTTGGAGTTGTCGAGTTATCAGACAGAGCTTGCGCGGTCGCTGACACCTGATGTGGCCGTTTTCACCAATCTGTCACCGGATCATCTGGATCGTCACGGCGGCACGGGGGGCTATTTCGCCGCCAAGCGCCGTCTGTTTGCCGAAGGTGGCCCTGACCGTGCCGTGATCGGAGTGGATGAGGACGAAGGCGCCTTTCTGGCCGGTCAGCTGGCCGAAGCGCCAACGGATGACCGGGTGATCCGTATCTCGGTTGCCCGCAAGTTGACCGGACCCGGATGGCAGGTATTTGCGCGCAAAGGGTTCCTGTCGGAGTATCGCAAGGGGCGACAGGCAGGGTCGATTGACCTGCGCGAGATCAAAGGTCTGCCCGGTGCACACAATCACCAGAATGCCTGTGCCGCCTACGCCGCGTGCCGCGCGTTGGGGTTGGCCCCTCGGATCATTCAGGATGCGTTGCACAGCTATCCGGGCCTGCCGCATCGCAGTCAGATCATCGCCGAAGCGGATGGGGTCACCTATGTAAACGATTCAAAGGCGACCAATGTCGACAGCGCAGTAAAGGCGTTGAACGCGTTCAAGAAGGTCCGCTGGATCTGTGGCGGGCTTGAGAAAGAGGGCGGGTTGTCTGCACTCAACTCAGCCAGTGAACATGTGCTCAAGGCTTATGTGATCGGGCGCGAAGCTGCCGGATTTGCAATGCAGTTACATGCAGATACCCTGGTTTGCACCACAATGGCAGAAGCCGTTGAACAGGCAATGAACGACGCGCAGTCGGGCGAGACGATTTTGCTGGCCCCTGCCGCAGCCAGTTTTGATCAATATGACAATTTCGAACAACGCGGTGAGGATTTTGCAGAACAGGTTCGTAAACGGCTTTAGGACACGCCATTTGCAATAGATCGCCGGTTGGGCCAAGCTGAGATGCTATCAGCTTGACGCGCCATATTTTTTGGTTTTGCTACCCGTCAAATTCAACACGAGGTTATGACTATGCCATATCGTAAGTTTTCCCTGATCCTGCCTGCCATTCTGATTGCGGGTGCCTGCACCAACACTGGCGCAAACTACCAGCCGATCATCGATGGTCCGGTTGGCCCTAATTACAACGTTGATCTGCAGCAGTGCCAACAGCTTGCGGCATCGCAGGCATCTGTTGATGGCACCACGGCCGGGAATGCAGCCATCGGCGCCGTTGGCGCAGCCGCAGTGACCGGGATAGTACAGGACAGCAGCGATAATCTGGGCCGTGCTGCAGTTGCAGGTGCGTTGGTTGGCGCCGGTGCGGATGTGATCAACAAGAACCAGAACAAAGAAGTGTTGGTGCGTAACTGCATGCGTGGCCGTGGGTACAACGTCGTCGGCTAGTGCCGCGCAAATACCGTGTCGGCTAACCACGACTGGCGATTGCAGTTCCAGCGGCATGGCCTGAGGACCATGCCCATTGGAAATTGTACCCGCCCAGCCAACCGGTGACATCCACCGCTTCACCTATCGCATAGAGGCCGGGGACATCCCTGGCCTCCATCGTTTTTGACGACAGATCATCGGTGTCGATGCCGCCCAGCGTGACCTCGGCGGTGCGATAGCCTTCGGTCCCGGACGGGGTCAGATGCCAGTTCGACAGGGCCTCGACCAGGTCCGAAAGGGCGGTGTCCGATTGGTCGGCCAAATTGCCTTGCATGGGAATGTGTTGGCTCAGGAAATCGACCAATCGCGCGGGTAACTGCCGGGAAAGTTCAGTAGTCAGGGCTTTGCGTCCGCTGTTTTGGCGCTGATCTCGCAGCAGGTCGAACAGTGGCATATCCTGGATCAGGTTGACCCGGATCGCCTCACCCTCGCGCCAGTATGAGGATAGTTGCAGCGCAGCTGGTCCGCTGAGGCCGCGATGGGTGAAAAGCAAAGCCTCGTCAAAGCTGGTCCGGTCGTTCGACAGCCGCGTCGGCAGCGAGACACCGGACAGGTCCTTGAATCTGCCGTCGGTAAAGGTGAACGGCACCAGAGCCGCGCGTGTCTCGGTCATCCGCAATCCAAACTGGTGTGCGATGTCATAAGCCAGACCCGTCGCCCCCATTTTAGGGATCGACTTGCCACCCGTGGCCAGAACCAGATTGGTGCAGGTCAGGGCATGACGCTGTCCCTCGCGTTCAACCGTCAGCGCGAAACCAGTGTCGGTTTTGCACAGGTCCTTCATCTCGGTCCTTACCCACAGCTCGGCCCCGGCGCGCTCTATTTCATCCAGCAACATTTGGATGATCTGTTTCGAGGAACCGTCGCAGAACAGCTGTCCCAGTGTTTTCTCGTGCCAAGCGATGTCATGACGCCCGACCATTTCAATGAAATCCCACTGCGTGTAGCGCGCCAATGCGGACTTACAGAAATGCGGGTTCTGAGACAGGAAGTTGCCCGGCCCCGCGTACATATTGGTGAAATTACACCGCCCGCCGCCCGAGATGCGGATTTTCTCACCCGGCGCCTTCGCGTGGTCGATCACCAGAACGCGCCCAACGCAATGGGCGGCACACATCAAGCCAGCAGCACCGGCGCCCAGGATGATCGTATCATAAGTCATGCGCGGGGGATGGCGTGGAATGGCTGGGATGGCAAGGGGGAGACGTAAACACGCGCTGCAATCGTCCGTCCGTGACTGTGGATCCGTCCTCTGATTGGTTTGGGAAAATGGAATGAAATTGGCAGTTGGAACATTTGTGATATTGGCCGGAATACCATGTGCCAGAATACGCCCGACAAGGAAGCTCAATATGACGCACTGCACAGGAGGGCGGTTCAGTGATCACGCGCATTTCCCAAGTCACAGTTCAACTGGGAAAAAAGGCTGAATTGGTCGAATCCAGGAGGATAAAGCACTACGATCTTGTTCCCTAGGTGTTCCGAACGCCCGGGACGGGAAGCCCTGAAGCGGATCACTGGCTTGAAGGCGCCAATTTCCCTCTGTTGCGGCGTCATTCCACTAGCCCAAACACTAAAACCCCTGTAGACTCGCTCGTAGACCCCGAAAACGGGGCGTTGACGAGGCAGATAGTGGCGGTATCTCATGACTGAGATGGTGTATGGCGCGGTTCAGGACCAGCGCGGAGAACCGATTCTACCAAAGTGGTGGCGGACGATTGATCGTTGGACGATGTCCTGCGTACTGATCCTGTTTGTCATCGGGCTGTTGCTGGGGCTGGCCTCATCGCCGCCGCTGGCTGGTCGCAACGGGTTCGACCCGTTCCATTACGTCGAACGCCAGGCGCTGTTCGGCGGATTGGCGCTTGTTGCGATGCTGCTGACCTCGATGATGTCGCCCACACTGGTTCGACGTCTGGCGGTGTTGGGGTTTCTTGCTGCTTTTGTCGCGCTGGTCTTCCTTCCCGTCTTTGGCACAGATTTTGGCAAAGGTGCGGTGCGCTGGTATTCGCTTGGCTTTGCCTCGCTGCAGCCGTCTGAATTTCTGAAACCCGGGTTTATCGTTGTGGCGGCCTGGTTGCTGGCCGCATCACAACAGATCAACGGCCCGCCCGGTCGGCTATGGTCTTTTGCGCTGTGCATGGCGATTGTCGCCATGTTGGTTATGCAGCCCGATTTTGGTCAGGCCTGCCTGATCCTGTTTGGCTGGGGCGTGATGTATTTCGTTGCCGGTGCGCCGATGTTGTTGCTGGTTGGTATGGCGGGGTTTGTCGTGCTAGGCGGTATGTTCGCCTATTCCAACTCGGAACATTTCGCCCGACGTATTGACGGATTTCTGAACCAAGAGGTCGATCCGACCACCCAGCTGGGCTATGCCACCAATGCGATCCGCGAGGGCGGGCTTTTCGGTGTCGGCGTGGGTGAAGGGCAGGTGAAATGGTCGCTGCCCGATGCCCATACGGATTTCATCATCGCTGTCGCGGCCGAGGAATATGGCCTGATCCTGGTGCTGATCATCATCGCGCTGTATTCCCTGATCGTCGTGCGGTCATTGCTGCGGCTGATGCGCGAGCGCGACATGTTCATCCGCCTGGCGGGCACCGGTCTGGCCTGCATGTTCGGGGTTCAGGCGATGATCAATATGGGCGTCGCCGTGCGCCTTTTGCCTGCCAAAGGCATGACTTTGCCGTTCGTTAGCTATGGTGGGTCCTCGCTGATTGCAGGTGGTATTGCAATCGGCATGCTTCTGGCGTTTACCCGCACCCGCCCACAGGGCGAACTTGGTGATATTCTACGCGGACGAGGCTGATGGGCAAACCCTACCTTCTGATTGCGGCTGGCGGGACCGGGGGCCACATGTTCCCGGCTCAGGCGCTAGCCGAGGCGATGCTGCACAGGGGCTGGCGTGTGCGCTTGTCCACCGATACGCGCGGCGCACGATATACGGGTGGCTTTCCGCATTCGACTGAAATTGTCGAGGCGTCCTCGGCAACCTTCGCTCGTGGCGGACTGGCCGCCAAACTGATGGTCGGTCCCAAGATCGCAGGTGGTGTCGCCGGTATGGCGTTTCAGATGCTGCGCGACCGACCGGACGTCGTGGTCGGCTTTGGCGGTTACCCCTCGATCCCAGCGCTGGGCGCTGCGACGATGTTGAAGATCCCGCGCATGATCCATGAGCAGAACGGCGTTTTGGGCCGCGTGAATCAGCTGTTTGCGACCCGCGTGGCGCAGGTGGCTTGTGGTGTCTGGCCGACTGATCTGCCGGACGGTGCAAAGGGCATACATACCGGCAACCCGGTTCGGGCCGCCGTGCTGGACCGGGCTGCGGCGGGCTATATCCCACCGGGCGATTACCCGATGTCGATCCTGGTGATGGGTGGCTCGCAAGGTGCGCGCATCCTAAGTCAGATTGTGCCCGAAGCGATTGCCGCGCTGCCTGATGAGATGCGCCGACATATTCGTGTCGCACATCAGGCCCGTGACGAAGACGGCGCCCGTGTTTCCGCGTTATATGACGACCACGGTATCCGTGCCGAAGTGAAACCGTTCTTTCAGGATGTGCCCCGTCGCATGTCTGATGCGCAGCTGGTGATATCACGCTCAGGCGCGTCAAGTGTGGCGGATATATCCGTCATCGGGCGGCCCTCGATCCTGATCCCGTATGCCGCCGCAGCGGGCGATCATCAGACCGCCAATGCACGCGGGCTGGTTCAGGCCGGAGGGGCAATCATGATCCCAGAGAACCTGCTTGACGTTCCTTCGCTGACACAGCAAATCACCGCAGTTCTGACAAACCCCGAAGCCGCGCAAAAGATGGCCCATGCCGCCTTATCGACCGGCGCACCGGACGCGACCGAGCGTTTGGTCGCCCAGGTCGAACAGTTGGCGCAGAAGGAGACCGCATGACCCCAGCAACCAAACTGCCGCAGGATGTCGGGCCGATCCATTTCGTGGGTATCGGCGGGATCGGGATGTCGGGCATTGCCGAGGTGCTTTTAAATCTGGGCTATCGGGTTCAAGGCTCGGACCTGAAGGCGTCGAAGATCACCGACCGTTTGGCGGGTCTGGGGGCCGAGATCTTTGTCGGTCAAAGTGCTGAAAACCTTGAGAACGCCGCCGTGGTTGTGGTGTCGACCGCGATCAAACCGGGCAACCCGGAGCTGGACGGCGCCCGTGCGCGCGGCCTGCCAGTGGTGCGCCGGGCCGATATGCTGGCCGAGCTGATGCGCCTGAAATCCAACATCGCCATTGCCGGAACCCATGGCAAAACCACCACCACCACGATGATGGCGGAACTGATGGTGGCGGGGGAGTTTGACCCGACCGTGATCAATGGCGGCATCATTCACGCTTATGGCTCGAACGCGCGGATGGGGCAGGGCGAATGGATGGTGGTCGAGGCGGACGAATCCGACGGCTCGTTCAACCGTCTGCCTGCGACCATTGCCATTGTCACCAATATCGACCCCGAGCACATGGAGCATTGGGGCGATTTCGACCAGCTGCGCGACGGGTTCTATGAATTTGTCTCGAACCTGCCGTTTTACGGGCTTGCCGTCTGCTGCACCGACCACGCCGAAGTGCAAACACTGGTGGGTCGCATCACAGACCGGCGCGTGCGGACTTATGGTTTCAACGCGCAGGCGGATGTGCGGGCCGAGAACCTGACCTATAAGGGCGGCGTCGCACATTTCGACATTCACCTGCAATACGAAGACAAGAGGATCGAGGGTTGCACCCTGCCGATGCCCGGCGACCACAACGTCTCGAACGCATTGTCGGCCGTCGCTGTTGCCCGCCATCTGGGCATGAAAGCCGCCGAAATCCGCGAAGCGTTGGCTCATTTCGGTGGCGTCAATCGTCGCTTTACCAAAGTGGGTGAGGTCGATGGCGTCACGATCATCGACGATTACGGTCACCACCCGGTTGAAATCGCAGCGGTTCTGAAAGCCGCACGCCAGGCCACCGAAGGCCGAGTGATAGCGGTCCATCAACCCCACAGGTATTCGCGTTTGTCTAATCTGTTCGATGATTTCTGTACCTGTTTCAATGACGCCGACGTTGTTGCCATCGCCGATATTTTCGCTGCCGGAGAGGACCCGATCGAAGGGGCGTCCCGCGATGACCTGGTTCAGGGGCTGATCCGGCATGGGCATCGACATGCCCGCGCTTTGATGGACGAATCCGATCTTGAACGCCTGGTTCGTGAACAGGCCCGCCCCGGAGACATGGTTGTCTGCCTTGGTGCCGGTACGATCAGCGCCTGGGCCAATGGCCTGCCTTCGCGCTTGCAGAAATAACAGGCGATGTGACGTAATGGACTCTTTTGTGGTGCAACCCTAAAGAGTGATCGTGCAACCGCAGAAAAAGCGGTCTCGGAGGCAAGATTTGGCGTATTCGGTATTATTTGCAGGGTTGTGGGTCATAGCATCGACTATCGTGGCCATGCTACCGATGCGCCTGCAATTTCCACCGGGGATTGTGTTGGTTATCGTTGCGCCGGCGCTGATTGTCTGGCTGGGTTACGATTTCGGCTGGTTCTTTTCGGTCCTGGGCTTTGCGGCTTTTGCATCCATGTTCCGAAACCCAATTCGCCACTATTGGCAACGTTGGACAGGCCGAGGGGACGACGAATGAATTGGTCCATTGCCCTTGCCGCCCTGTGGGGAGTTGTTGCGAATGTCCTGGCGATGATCCCCAGCAAGGATAATCACTGGACCCGCGCCTATTTCTTGATTGCTGCGGGTATTCCTATCGTTGGCTATGTCACGCTGCAGAACGGTCCGTGGATCGGGTTGATTGTTCTGGTTGCTGGGATCTCGGTACTGCGTTGGCCCGTGATTTATCTGGGCCGGTGGTTGCGTCGGATCCTGGGTGCCGCGCAATAGCGGATACAGCTTGCTTTGGCGGTTCGAATCCGCGAATTAGCGGCCATGACTTCTGTTCCCTCGCCACGCGGCAAGCTCACCCAGAACCGCCCGCTGAATGATCTGACCTGGTTGCGGGTCGGAGGACCGGCGGATTACCTCTTTCAACCCGCCGACCAGGAAGACCTGCAGCAGTTTCTGCGCGACTTGCCTGACGATATCACGGTTTTCCCGATGGGCGTCGGCTCAAACCTGATCGTCCGGGACGGTGGGCTGCGCGCCGTAGTGATCCGGTTGGGCCGGGGATTTAATGGCATCTCGATTGAGGGCAACATTGTCACCGCAGGCGCGGCAGCGCTGGATGCGCATGTGGCGCGCAAGGCAGCTGATGCGGGCGTGGACCTGACGTTTTTGCGAACCATTCCGGGGTCGATTGGCGGCGCTGTGCGGATGAATGCGGGATGTTATGGCAGCTATACGGCGGATGTTCTGTGCAAGGCGACGATCATTACGCGGCAAGGGCAGGTCGTCGATCTGACGCCCGAAGAACTGAATTTTCGCTATCGTCAGTCGGATCTGCCTGAGGGTGCGGTGCTGATCTCGGCCACGTTCGAAGGCCCCCTAGGTGATCCTGATGAACTGCATGCCCGCATGGACTCGCAGTTGAAAAAGCGGGATGAGACCCAGCCGACCAAAGATCGCAGCGCGGGCTCGACCTTTCGCAATCCGGCGGGATTTTCCTCAACCGGTCGCGCGGATGATGTGCATGACCTCAAGGCCTGGAAGGTGATCGACGACGCGGGAATGCGGGGCGTGATGCGGGGCGGGGCGCAGATGAGCCCCAAGCATTCCAATTTTCTGATCAACACCGGCTCTGCCACCGCTGCCGACCTCGAAGGGTTGGGCGAAGATGTGCGAAAAAAGGTTTACGAAACAAGCGGCATCACGCTAGAGTGGGAAATCATGCGGGTCGGTGATCCGCTGACAGATTAAAGCCCCGACCGTCAGACCCAAAACAGGCAAAATAGGGCGACGGATCAAAGGCATAAAGCAGGACGGACCACCACATAAGGTCCGCAGGATTTGAGGCGCACGACGTGGGTAGTTCGAGCAGGACAAACCCCAAAGTGGCGGTATTGATGGGTGGACCCTCGGCGGAACGTGAGGTGTCTCTCAGCTCTGGGCGCGAATGCGCGGCCGCCCTAAGGGGAGAAGGCTTTGAAGTGGTCGAACTGGACGCGGGTCCGGACCTCTATGTGCGCCTTTTGGATATCAAGCCGGATGTGGTCTTCAACGCTCTGCATGGTCGCTGGGGCGAGGATGGCTGCGTGCAGGGTCTGCTGGAGTGGTTGCGTATTCCCTATACTCATTCCGGTGTGCTGGCATCGGCGTTGGCCATGGACAAGCAGCGCAGCAAAGCGGCGTTCCGTATCGCGGGTCTGCCAGTCGCCGAAAGTGTGATCGAGGCCAAATCCGAAGTTGCCGCGCGTCACATGATGGAACCGCCCTATGTGGTAAAGCCCAACAACGAGGGTTCCAGCGTCGGGATTTATCTGGTGCATGAAGGCGCCAACACTCCACCGAAACTGGCAGACGACATGCCCGAACTGGTAATGGTCGAACAATATGTGGCTGGCCGCGAGTTGACCGTCACAGTCATGGGCGACCGCGCTTTGACCGTGACAGAAATCATGACGGATGGCTGGTACGATTACGATGCCAAGTACAAGCCGGGTGGGTCGTGGCATGTGCTGCCTGCTGAAATCCCGCAGGACATTTTTGACCTTTGTATGGGCTTTGCCAAACAGGCGCATGATCTGTTGGGTTGCAAAGGCGTCAGCCGCACAGATTTTCGGTGGGATGACAGCAAGGGCGCAGAGGGCTTGTTCCTGCTGGAAACCAACACCCAGCCAGGAATGACGCCGACGTCACTGGCTCCGGAACAGGGCGCGCATTGCGGGATAACCTTCGGCCTGTTTTGCGCATGGATGGTGGAGGACGCATCATGCGACCGCTGACAGCCACCCGTGCGCCGGTTATCCACCGGTCAAAGCCACTTGCTGGTCCGGATGCCGATTTCGCTTCGGGGGACCGCAACAATGTAGAACCCAAGTTCCGCCTGCGGCGGCTTTGGGGGCGTAAGTCATCGGCGTTTGATCCGGCGCCGTCCCGCCTAAGCTATCGGTTGCAGCGCTGGATGTTGACGCCTGGTGTTCGCCGTGGCCTGAAATACGGGCTGCCGGTCTTCGCTGTGTGTGCTGCGCTTGGCGGGTATTTCAGCTCTCAGGACCGGCGCGAAGCGATTGTGGCTCATGTCCATGATGTGAAAATCTCGATCCAGCAGCGACCAGAATTCATGGTCAACCTGATGGCGATTGATGGGGCGGGAACCAACCTTTCGGAAGACATTCGTGAAGTGGTGCCGCTGGACTTCCCAATCAGTTCCTGGGACCTGGATGTCGAACAGATGCGCGAAACGATCACAGGGCTGGATCCGGTTAAATCCGCCTCTGTGCGCATCCGTCCCGGAGGTATCCTGCAGGTGGATGTTGTCGAACGGCAGCCCGCCATTGTCTGGCGTACCCGTCGAGGGGTCGAATTGCTGGATGAAACCGGCGCGCATGTTGAAATCATCGCATCGCGGCAGGATCACTCCAATCTGCCACTGATCGCGGGTGAGGGCGCGGATTCCTATGTACCCGAAGCGCTGCAACTGACGGCCACAGCCAGCAGTCTTGGCAATCGGGTGCGCGGTCTGGTGCGAATTGGCGAACGTCGCTGGGATCTGGTTCTGGATCGCGGTCAGCGCATCATGTTGCCGACGGAACGGCCAGTGCGCGCATTAGAACGCGTGTTGGCCGTGAACGAGGTTCAGGATCTTCTGGAACGCGATGTGGCCGTGGTGGATATGCGCCTGGGTCAGCGACCAACAATCCGAATGACCAAAGCCGCCAGCGAAGACTGGTGGAATACAAAAGTAGATGTGAGTAGCGGGCAGTAACGACAATGATGACCGATCTTTATCAGTCCCAACGGGCCATGCGGCAAATGCGCAGGCAGGCGATGCAACGCGGCGTTGTCGCTATTCTGGATGTCGGGAGCTCTAAGATTTCCTGCCTTGTGCTGCGGTTCGACGGCGCCGGACGTTTGCACGAGGACAGTGGCATCGGGTCTTTGGCCGGACAATCCGGGTTTCGGGTGATCGGTGCCGCGACCACGCGTTCCCGTGGTGTGCAATTTGGCGAAGTCACTGCGATGCAGGAGACCGAGCGCGCCATTCGAACCGCGCTTCAAGCCGCGCAGAAAATGGCAGATATCCGTGTCGACCATGTGATCGCCTGTTTCTCAGGGGCAAACCCGCGGTCCTATGGTTTGGATGCCCAGGTGGATCTGGAAGGTCAGCTGGTAACCGAGGCCGAAGTCGGCCGGGTTCTGAATGCCTGTGACGTGCCCGACTATGGTGTGGGTCGCGAAGTCCTACATGCTCAGCCGGTGAATTTTGCGCTGGATAACCGATCGGGCCTGATCGACCCAAGGGGTCAGATGGGGCAATCGCTGGCCGTCGATATGCACATGCTGACCGTGGACGCGGTTGCAATCCAGAATATCGTGCGCTGTATCAAGCGTTGCGATCTCGAATTGGCCGGTATCGCGAATTCGGCCTATGTCTCGGGTATTTCGGCGCTGGTTGAGGATGAACAGGAACTGGGTGCGGCCTGTATCGACATGGGCGGTGGCACCACCAGCGTGTCAATATTCATGAAGAAACACATGATCTATGCCGATTGCGTGCGCATGGGTGGGGATCATGTGACCAGTGACATCTCGATGGGGCTGGGCGTTCCGGCCTCTGTTGCCGAACGGATCAAGACATTCAATGGCGGCGTTCACGCGACCGGCGCGGATGACCGCGACCTGATCGACATTGGCGGTGATACCGGCGATTGGGAACATGACCGCCGTACTGTCAGCCGGGCAGAGTTGATAGGTATCATGCGTCCACGTGTCGAAGAAATCCTGGAGGAAGTGCGTGTACGGCTGGATGCGGCTGGCTTTGAGCACATGCCCAGTCAGCAGATCGTCCTGACCGGAGGCGGCAGCCAAATCATGGGGCTGGACGGGTTGGCCTCTCGTATTCTGGGGCAGCGTGTTCGCCTTGGTCGCCCGCTGCGGGTCCATGGGTTGCCGCAATCGGCCACAGGGCCGGGGTTCTCTTCGGTTGTGGGGCTAAGCCTGTTTGCAGCCAACCCACAGGATGAATGGTGGGATTTTGAAATCCCCGTAGACACCTATTCCGCACGCCCGTTCAAGCGCGCTGTGCGGTGGTTCCGTGACAACTGGTAAAGCCGCGATCGCGGCGCTGGTCATGGCTGTGCCGTCAGCGATAGAGGCTCAGACCCGTATCACACCCGAAGCCTTCCTGGGGGCCGTTCAAGGAAAGACCGTAAAGTTTCACGTCTATGACAGCGGTATACTGGTCGGCACCGAAGAGTTCCTGAGCCCGACTCTCTCGGTCTGGCGTATGGAGGGCAAGGGTTGTGTGTACGGGAAAATTACAACTCCTAATGGGCAGATTTGCTTTCTGTACGACGATGACGAGGATGGTCTGCCAGTTTGCTGGTGGCCGTTTTTGTATGAAGACCAGTTGATGGTGCGAATGGTCGGTTTCTCCAGGACAGAAATTCAAGAGGTCAGGGACATTTCTGAGAAAGGTCTTAACTGCCCAAGTGCCCCAATTAGCTAAAGAAATATCTTGCAGGGGCTGTCAAAATCCCGCAAGATATCCACAGGGCCCGTCAGAGGCCTTGCGAGAGGGCTTGAGCAGTTTTCCGCAGACAGAATGTGAATGAATTGCAAGTGACGCGCCCGTCAACAGTGGCGCGAGCGTCGCATGTTTTGTGGTGCTTTGAGATAATTCCGCAACATCTGGCAATCTCTGCCAAATACTGTTTCCAGGTGCCTTATTTCCTCCATATTTTGTGGATTTTCGCGATTTTTGGCGTGACGTTTGCCGTTTGGATCGGTAGGATTGTTAGTGGATAGGTAAGAAAAACACCGCGTTGGCGGGTTATATAAACAGGCGGACAGAAGCATGACATTGAATCTTTCGATGCCCGGGCACGACGAGCTGAAGCCTCGGATTACAGTTTTTGGCGTTGGCGGAGCGGGCGGTAACGCCGTCAACAACATGATTGAAAAACAGTTGGACGGTGTCGATTTTGTCGTTGCCAACACCGATGCCCAGGCGCTGCAGCAAAGCCAGTCTTCGTCACGAGTTCAACTGGGCGTGAAAGTCACCGAAGGTCTGGGTGCGGGCGCGCGTCCGACAGTGGGTGCGGCAGCTGCCGAAGAAAGCATCGAGCAGATTGTAGACCATCTGGCAGGCGCGCATATGTGCTTCATCACGGCCGGTATGGGCGGTGGCACCGGCACGGGTGCCGCACCGATCATCGCGCAGGCAGCGCGTGAATTGGGTGTTTTGACCGTCGGTGTTGTGACCAAGCCTTTCCAGTTCGAAGGCGCCAAGCGGATGCGTCAGGCCGAAGACGGTGTTGAAGCCTTGCAGCGCGTAGTCGACACGCTGATCATCATTCCAAACCAGAACCTGTTCCGTCTGGCCAACGAAAAGACCACGTTTACCGAGGCGTTTTCGATGGCGGATGACGTTCTGTATCAGGGTGTCAAAGGCGTGACCGACCTGATGGTGCGTCCGGGCCTGATCAACCTCGACTTCGCGGATGTTCGCGCCGTTATGGACGAGATGGGCAAGGCGATGATGGGCACGGGCGAAGCCACCGGCGAAGATCGCGCCGTACAGGCCGCCGAGAAGGCCATCGCGAACCCGCTGTTGGATGAAATCAGCCTCAAGGGCGCCAAGGGCGTTCTGATCAACATCACCGGCAGCCACGACCTGACCCTGTTCGAACTGGACGAAGCCGCAAACCGTATCCGTGAGGAAGTGGATCCTGAGGCGAATATCATCGTCGGCTCCACGCTGGACACCGCAATGGAAGGCGGCATGCGCGTTTCGGTTGTGGCAACAGGTATCGACGCCAGCGAAAAGCAGGATGATGTGCCTGTCGCGCGTCGTTCGATGTCGGCACCGCTGACCCGTTCGGTTTCTGCAGAGGAAGCGGCCCTGGAAGAAATGTCAGTGGCGGCAAGCGCCGAACCTGAACCTCAGCCCGAACCAACGCGTGAACCTTCGCTGTTTGAGGCAACTGAAGAGCCGATGGAACCGCAGTTCCAACCGCGCGCAGAACAGGATGATGACGGCCTGCCACCCCCGGCTTATCAGCCGCGCGTGGCCGAATTCGAGCCGACTCCCGAGCCGGTCGAATACGCCCCAGAAAGCTTTGTCGCACCTCAGCCGCAAGCACCCGCAGGATCGCCATCACCCGAAGCTCTGAGGCGCTTGCAGGCAGCCGTCCAGAATGTACCTCCGGCTGAAAGAGGTCATCCTGCGCCTCGGCCACAGGAGGTCTCCGATAATCATGGGGATGCCGACCGCCCGCGATTTGGTTTTAACCGCCTGATTGATCGCATGACCGGCCACGCAGCCGATACTCCGGCGCAGCAACCGGCCCGCCAGCAGCCGGTATTGCGCCAATCTGACGCTACGGCACCTGCACATGTCGAGGACGACCCGGAGCAGGATCGGATCGAAATACCGGCCTTCCTTCGCCGTCAAGCCAACTGATCGCGGTAACAATATACTAAAGAGGGGCTGCCATTTAGCGGCCCTTTCTTATTTTAAAACAGTGCATTATCCCTATGTGAGCAGGGTTTTGCCGACCTGTCACATTCATGTTTCATTCGGTTGCAAAGAGTGAGTTGAGCCTTTTGACCTGCTTCCTTAGTTGAATGCCAACACGGCCATCACAGGTCGGACGCCACTCACCGAGGTCACACTTGCAACATACGCTCAAATCTCCGATCACGTTTACAGGCCTCGGGCTGCACAGCGGTAAGCCTGCGACGATGATCCTGAAGCCGGCTGCTGCTGGCCACGGCATCTGGTTCAAACGGACGGATATCGAGCTGGGCAATGCGTTGATCCCTGCAATCTACGATGTGGTCGATCGTACCCCGCTTTGTACCCGACTGGTCAATGAAGCGGGCGTTACGGTTTCCACCGTCGAGCATATCATGGCAGCTTTGGCTGGATGCGGTGTCCACAATGCGCTGATCGAGATTGATGGCCCCGAGGTGCCGATCATGGACGGGTCTTCGATTGAATTCGTTCGTGGCATCATGTTGAAAGGCGTGCGTCGTCAGGCAAGCCCGGTCCTGGCCTATGAGGTTCTTAAACCTGTGACCGCAACCCGTGAGGGTGCCAGTGCTTCGATTGCGCCTGCGGACGGTTTGATTATCGATTTTCATATCGATTTTGAAGACAGCGCCATTGGTCGTCAGACTAAGACGCTGGATATGTGCAATGGCTCTTTTGCACGCGAGCTTAGTGATTGCCGGACATTCTGCCGTCGTACCGACGTCGAAGCAATGCGCGAGAACGGCTTGGCTCTTGGCGGCACGCTTGAAAATGCTGTGGTCGTTCAGGGCGACGAAGTTCTGACCCCGGGTGGCCTTCGCCACGCAGACGAGGCAGTGCGTCACAAGATGCTAGATGCTCTGGGTGATTTGTATTTGGCGGGTGGACCGATTCTGGGTCATTTCACCGGCGACAAGTCTGGTCATGCGATGACAAACACGCTGCTGCGCAAGCTGTTTGAAACGCCCGGTGCTGTGCGTCCGATCCTGTGTACCCCCGAACAGGCCGCGCGTCTGCCCGGACAGGGTCTGGTCTGGGACGAAATCCCCGAAGTCGCCTGATTGGTTCCACTCTGCTGACAAATCCGCCAAAGGGCCTACTAAGGCGTTTTGCACTGGAATTTTATGTGCTAGACCAAGGCCCAAACCGGGGTATTCCCATTAAGCAAGACGACAAGGATTGGCGGAATGATAGGCACCAAAGCGGCGGTCAGATTCGCAGGGGCGGTACTTCTGACAGCAGTTTTGACAGCGTGCAACAGCGGGGGCGCTGACCGCAATCAGAACCTAGAAGGGTTCACCCCCGAACAGATTTTCACGCGTGGGGAATTTGAGCTGTCGGAGAATCGTTCCGACGATGCGGCGTGGTACTTCTCCGAGGTTGAACGTCTTTACCCTTACTCTGACTGGGCAAAGCGCGCGCTGATCATGCAGGCGTTTTCGTACCATGCAGATGAGAATTACGAAGAAAGCCGTGCAGCAGCACAGCGCTATATAGATTTCTATCCAACCGACGAAGATGCGGCCTATGCCCAATATCTGTTGGCACTCAGCTATTACGACCAGATTGACGAGGTGGGCCGCGATCAGGGCCTGACGTTCCAGGCGCTTCAGTCATTGCGCACGGTGATCGAGGTCTATCCGGACAGCGAATATGCCACCTCCGCCGTGCTGAAATTCGATCTGGCCTTTGACCATCTGGCTGGCAAAGAAATGGAGATCGGACGTTATTATCTGCGTCAGGATCACTATACTGCCGCGATCAACCGGTTCCGCGTTGTGGTAGAGGATTTTCAGACAACTTCGCACACCGCCGAAGCGCTCTATCGCCTGATCGAGGCATATCTCTCGCTGGGTCTGGTGGATGAGGCGCAATCGGCCGGTGCAATTCTGGGTTACAACTACCAATCCTCGGAATGGTATGACGCTGGCTATAAGCTGCTGACCTCTCGCGGGCTGAAACTCAAAAGCCGCGGCAACAACTGGCTCAGCACGATTTATCGCCAGACCGTCAAAGGTCAGTGGTTGTAATCGTCATGGCAAAAGGCGTGGGACGCTGAGACCCGATGCTGCGCGCCCTTGATATCCGCGATATGCTGATCATCGACCGGTTGGAACTGACGTTCCAGCCGGGATTGAACGCGTTGACCGGCGAGACCGGCGCGGGCAAGTCGATCCTACTGGATTCGCTTGGGTTCGTTCTGGGCTGGCGCGGGCGGGCAGAGCTGGTGCGTCAGGGGGCCGCTCAGGGCGAAGTTGTGGCCGAGTTCGAGCTGCACGAAAAACACCCCGCACATGCGATTTTGGCCGAAGCCGGATTGCCCGGAGGCGAAGAGCTGATCCTGCGCCGCGTGAACACAGCCGAGGGCCGGAAAACCGCATGGGTCAATGACCGGCGTTGCTCGGGCGAGGTGCTGCGGGCCTTGTCGGAAACCCTGGTGGAACTGCATGGCCAGCACGATGATCGCGGCCTGCTGAACCCACGTGGCCACCGCGCGATGCTGGATGATTTTGCCGGGGCAGGGGGGCAACTGGCCACTGTGCGCTCTGCATGGTCCGAGATGTCGCGTGCGCGCAAGCTTTTGTCTGAGGTCGAATCTGCCTTGGCTGCCATGCGGGCAGAGGAAGAATTTCTGCGCCATGCGGTCACTGAGCTTGATAAGCTTGATCCGCAGCCCGGCGAGGATGCCGAACTGGATGCAAGGCGCCGCATGATGCAGGGGGCAGAGCGGATTCGCGATGACGTCGCCCGTGCCTATGACTTGCTTGGCAGTGATGGGGCCGAGGGCGCGATGTCTGATGCTCTGCGCTGGCTGGAAGGCGTGTCCGATAATGCAGGCGGGCAGTTGGAAGAGCCTGTTGCCGCACTGGGGCGTGCACTTGTCGAATTGGGCGAGGCGCAAGATGGCGTTAATGCCAGTCTTCAGGCGCTGGACTTCAATCCAGCTGAATTGGAGGCAGTCGAGGAACGGCTTTTCGCCATTCGTGCGTTGGCCCGCAAGCATGACGTTGCCCCGGACGACTTGGGCGGGTTCGCGGAGACCTTGCGTGAGCGGCTGAACCGTTTGGATGCTGGTGACGCTGATCTGGCCGACAGGCGCGTTGCGGTTGAGACTGCGCAGGCAGTTTATCACAAGGCTGCGGAGGCACTCAGCAGCCTGCGCCAACGGGCAGCGGGTGAACTTGACACCGCTGTGATGGCCGAGCTTGCACCGCTGAAAATGGAACGCGCTGTGTTCCAGACCGAGATCACCCCGTCCGATCCCGGCCCCGAAGGTGCGGATGCTGTGGCGTTCACCGTTGCCACCAACCCCGGTGCACCGTCTGGACCGTTAAACAAAATCGCCTCGGGCGGTGAACTGAGCCGCTTCTTGCTGGCGCTCAAGGTCTGTCTGACCGGCGATGACAGCGTGCGCACGATGATCTTTGATGAGATCGACAGGGGTGTTGGCGGCGCGACTGCGGACGCCGTCGGCAGGCGTCTGGCATCGCTGGCACAGGGCGGGCAGGTATTGGTCGTGACGCATTCCCCGCAGGTCGCCGCACGTGCCGCCTATCACTGGCGTGTTCAGAAACATGTGACCGATGGGCAAACTCTGTCGACCGTGGTGCCTTTGGCCCAGGCCGACCGGGTGGACGAGATCGCCAGGATGGTCGCCGGAGACACGATCACGGACGAAGCGCGCGCCGCTGCCCGTGCTCTTCTGGACGCATAGGCCCTCACAGACGCGCGATCCGGCTTTTAACCGTGCCCTCCGTGGCTTAGTAAGGGGTGTATTCTGATCCCCCGAGGGCAAATGACCCAGTCAACCCGCACCGTTCTGCGCAACCAGCTCAATCAGGCTCTGGCCGCGATGAAGGACGCGTGGCGGGTGATGCGCAGGCGCGGGCCCAGCCAAATTCAGTTCTGGTTCATCGCGCTGGCGATTGGGATTGCCGCAGGCTTTATGGCATTGGGATTTCGTAAGGCAATTCAGGCATTGCAGGCCTATGTCTACGACACCGGGGATATCTCGTTACTGCACAGCCATGTGGAAAAGCTACCCTGGTTCCTGATCCTGATCACACCGATCATCGGCGGTCTTATCGTTGGCATCATCCTGCACCGGTATACCGATGACGGGCGCGTGCGTTCAGTTGCCGATGTAATCGAAGGCGCTGCCCTCACCGATGGTCGGGTCGAAGGCAAGGCGGGTATCGCGTCTTTTTTCTCCTCGCTGATTACGCTCAGCACAGGTGGATCTACGGGTCGAGAAGGGCCGGTTGTGCATATGGCAGGCGTGATCTCGACCTGGGTCAGTAATCGTATCCATGCCGACGGAATTACCGGGCGTGATTTGCTGGGATGTGCAGTGGCGGCGGCGGTTTCGGCCAGTTTCAACTCACCCATTGCCGGTGCTCTGTTCGCGCTTGAGGTGGTGCTGCGCCATTTCGCGGTGCATGCTTTTGCGCCCATCGTTATCGCTTCGGTCGCCGGGACGGTGATTAACCGGCTGGAATACGGCGACGTGACCGAATTCACGCTGGATACGCCCGGATCCCTGCAATTCTATGTCGAGCTGCCCGCGTTTCTGATCCTTGGGTTGATCTGCGGGTTGGTGGCCTTGCTTCTGATGCGGTCGATCTTCTTTGCAGAAGATATTGGCAATCACATTCAAAGCCGGCTGTCCTTGCCCGGATGGCTGCGTCCTGCTGTATCAGGCGCAATGTTGGGACTGATCGCGATCTGGTTTCCCCACATCATCGGCGTTGGATACGAAACCACGATCCGGGCTCTGGCCGGAGATTTGGTTCTGACAACCGCCATCCTGTTCGCAATCATCAAAACTGTGGCTGTTGCGATCACGATGGGGGGACGTATGGGTGGCGGTGTGTTTTCACCCTCGCTGATGATAGGTGCGTTAACCGGGTTGGCATTCGGGTTGATTGCAACGGGTTTGCTGCCCGATGTATCGGGTACCCATACCCTTTATGCATTTGCCGGGATGGGCGCGGTGGCCGCTGCCGTGCTTGGTGCCCCGATTTCGACCACGATGATTGTCTTTGAACTGACCGGAGATTGGCAGATCGGTCTGGCGGTGATGGTGTCGGTTTCAATGTCCACGGCGCTGGCTTCGCGCCTCGTGGATCGATCCTTCTTCCTGACCCAACTGGAACGGCGCAATGTGCATCTGGCCGCGGGGCCACAGGCCTATCTTCTGGCGATGTTGCGCGCAGGCGCAGTGATGCGACCGCTTGGCGATGCACGTTCAATCACCCGGGAAGAAGCACAGGTTTTGATTGATCAGGGTCTTTTTGTTCAAGCAAGCGCTACGCTTGAGGCGGCGATGCCGTTCTTCGACCGAGACGAAATCCTCTGCATACCGGTGGTGGTGAGCGGTGATGACGGAGCTGAGACGCCAGTCGGTACGCTCTACCATATTGATGCGCTAAAGGCCTATAACCGCGCGTTGGCAGCCACGGCTGCAGAAGAACATTCATAACAGGGGCCCCTGGAACATTGGTCCTTGTCAATCTTGTTCCTTGAAACAGGCGAGGCATTAACGCGATACGATCTTTGGATCTGCACTTGCCGGGCGTGGCCAGTCGAAATCCAGAGGCTCATATGTTCGATCTGACAAGCTGTGCAGAACTGAGCTTTCTAGCTGAAAAACATCAGGCCTTGGAGTGCTGGTGAAGGACTAACTTTACCTCACTGACGCTCTGGAATTTGTGGAACGACGCGCAACTTTGAGCCGTCGACAGCTTCCCAGAATCTTTTCGAGCTAGCGGGTCATGCAATATTGGCCGTAACATCGAGGAATTCTGATCTATTGCGGACTCTTGTCGGTATCTGGCCAAAAAACGGCTGTGCGGCGTAGCCCAGTTCCGCTGCGGCTGCACCAATGTCTGATTTTGAAAGTTAGATTCAATTTCCGCAGAATCCGATTTGCACACTCTTTGTCTGTCATCGCGCTCTGAGGGCAACAATCCGAGCGAGTGATGAACTATGCGCCAACACCGCTCCTTACGATCTGTTGGCATTCGCCGCTGGAAGGAGGCCATCCGGGCGTAACAGCAACAACAAGATGACTGAGGCCAGAACCATTGCATCCCGGTATGGGGCCAGACTGTCTGGCAGGAAAGCCTGTAGCAGAACCTCCAGCCCGCCGACGATGAACCCACCAAGGACAGCGCCGCCCAAGCTGCCCAAACCCCCAAGTACGGTCGCAATGAAGGCCTTGAGAACGGGGAAAAATCCCATCAGTGGATCCACTGACCCGCGTTGTGCCGTCCAGATGACAGCGGCAATACCCGCAAGTAGCCCTGACAGGGCAAAAGCCACAGCAACGACCCGGTTGGCCTTGATACCCAGCAGTTTGAGCATCTCGATATCTTCGGCAGCGGCGCGCATGGCCATGCCAATCGTTGTGCGCCGCAACACGAATGTCAGGCCTGCAAGGGCTGAAAATGTTACGATGATTGATACGGTCGGGATAATGCCAAATGTCGTCTGGCCGATATGATAGGTGCCAGACCATGACGCTGGAAAAGAGATCGGGACGGGTCTGGCGGAAATTCCGTTCTGGAACAGAACTTTGAGGATCTCGGATACCGCGAAAGATGTGATCAAAAGTGCAACGACATCCGCGCCGCGCATGGCGCGAAACGCTGTACGCTCCATTGCCATGGCCATGAACACAGAAGCGCCAAGCCCGACAACAAGAGCGGCGATCGGCGGCAGGCCAAAGCTCATGGCCAGAAAGATGCCATAGCCCCCGAACGTCATGATTTCGCCATGCGCGAAATTGATCAATCGCACAATAGAGAACACAATCGCCAGCCCCAGGGCCAGCATCGCATAAATTCCCCCAAGGCTAAGCGCGTTGATCATTTGTTGAAGAAGAACTTCCATCGCTCAAGCCGCCAGATATGCGGATTGCAAGACCGCGTCATTTGCTAGTTCCGACGGTGCACCGGCAGCGGCAACAGCGCCATTCGCCAGCACGACAGCATGATCGGCAATGTCCAGGGCAAGAGCCGCGTTTTGCTCGACCAGAAGCACTGAAATACCGTCGGCTTTCAATTCTTCTACGATGTCGAAAATCTGATCCACGACCTGCGGCGCAAGACCAAGCGACGGTTCGTCCAGCAACAGCAAGCGCGGTCCGCTCATCAAGGCACGTCCCACCGCCAGCATCTGTTGTTCGCCCCCCGACAAAAGCCCCGCCATCTGACGGCGGCGTTCGCCCAGGATCGGGAAACGCTCTTTCATCTCGGCCAAACGTTTGGCGCTGAGCTTCTCGTCGCCCAGAATTGATCCGGCCAGCAAAAGATTTTCTTCGACCGTCAGCTGCGCAAACACGCGGCGTCCTTCCGGTGAGATGGCCACACCCGCCCGCACAATGGCGTCGGGTTTGGCCCCTGTCATATCCTTGCCAAAAAGGGAAACAGCGCCCGATACCACGGGCAAAGCACCTGCGATGGCCATGACCGTCGTTGTCTTGCCTGCGCCATTGGCCCCTAAAAGCGCCGTTATGCCGCCTTTGGGGACGATCAGGTCAATGCCCTGAACCGCGCGGATTGGGCCATAGCGGACGTGCAAGCCTTGGATATCGAGTGCTGTTTCCATTGGGTTCAGACCTTACGGCTGTGGCAGGATTGCGGGATCAGCTGAGGTGCGCAGGACAAACTCTTTTTCGCCTGCATCGGTAATCCGCGCGACCACAACATCACGCAGAGGCATCCGGTCGGTCCCCGCGAAAGTGAAGTTGGACATGATACCCTCACCATTCTCAATGCCGGCCATTGCGGCAGTCACGGCAGCAGGGTCTGTCGTGCCAGCCGCTGCGACAGCATCCTCGATCATATGCGCAATATCGCAGCCATTGACGTAGTAATTGTTGTCAGGCGTGATCCCCTTTGCAGCAGAGAATCGAGCGATGAAATCGGCATAGGCAGAGCCTTCGTCTGGGAAGCCACCAGATGTATGCGCTACGCCTGTGACGACATCACCAAGGCCGCGTACGGTTGGTGAATCGAGTACGTCACCTCCCATCACCTGGGTATCAACCCCGGCACCGCGCAGCGCACGGATGAAGGCCGGGAAATCAGGCTCCCAAGCCCATGTGACGATCACATCCGGGGTGGTATCCGCATTCTTGATGGTCGTCACGATGGCAGAAAAGTCCGGCTGGTTCAGCGAATAGTTGCTTTCCCCGACAACGGCACCACCAAGCGATGTGAAGGCCTCGCCAAAGTACTCGGGCCCACCCAATGTGTAGGCACTGTCTGGGGATTTCACGAGCCAGACACGTTCGAACCCTTGCTCGCGTGCGTGGCCTGCCAGTACGGCGGCCTGTTGGTTGTCCGCAGGGTAACTGCCAAAGACATGTTCACCGACTTGCGTCAGAACCGGGGCTGTTCCGGCAAAGGTCATTGTTGGGATGCTGTCAGCCGCTGTGATCTGGGCCGCGGCGATTGTCGGATCGGCATCGGCTGACGCCACGATGAACTGCGCGCCGTCATCGATCATTTCCTGTACGACTTTAACGCCTTCGGCGATGTCAGACCGGGTGTCGCGCACGATCAGCTCAACCGGTGTTGTGCCGTTCAGGCCCCCCTTGGCGTTCATTTCGTCAATGCAGAACTGGAACCCGGCATAGGCGGGTCCATCATAGGGGGCCAGATAGCCCGATTGCGCGGACATTACGCCGATTTTATAACTCTCAGCCATCGCTGTTCCAGCCAGGCCGGTGATAACTGCTGTTGAAAGAAGAAGGGCATTACGTATCATTTTATTGCTACCTCTGTTGGTTGACTTCGGTTGGTTTCGCTAATTTCTGCTTTTTGGGCTGTGCGCCCTTTGCCGATGTAAGCCTCGATGACTTTGGGATTTGCGCGCACGTCTTCAGGCGTGCCTTGCGCGATGACGCCACCTTGGTGCATCACCACGATCCAGTCCGACAGGCGGTTCACGAACCTCAGGTCATGATCGATCAGAAGGACACCGATGCCGCGTGTTTTGCCGACCTTAATCAGCCGATCAGCCAGGTCATCTGTTTCGCCGGGATTCATGCCAGCGGCCGGTTCATCCAGTAAAAGAATCTTCGGGTCTTGTGCCAAAGCGCGGGCGATTTCCAGGCGCTTGCGGGCACCATATGGCAGGCTGTCGGCGCGATACCCGGCGACTTCCCCAAGATCAAAGGCATCCAGTTCACGCAGCGTGATAGCCGCGGCAGTCTTGCGGTCGTGACCTGCGGCCAAAGCGGCAACAAGAACATTTTCGTAGGCTGTCAGACCGCTGAACAGGCGCAAGTTTTGGAAGCTACGCGAGACACCAAAGCCTGGCACTTTGTGATGCGAGACACGGGTCAAATCAACCTCGCCCATATGCGCAGAACCGGTGTCCGCCTGATAGGCGCGTGTCAGCAAGTTAACAAGCGTGGACTTGCCAGCACCGTTGGGGCCAATCAGGCCAGTGATGCGCCCAGTCGGAGCTTCGAAACTGACGTCTCTTACGGCTTTGACGCCTGCGAAACTTTTTGACAGGTTTGATGCTTTCAGCGTGGCTGGGACGACGGACTCGGGCGTGCGCGCAGGAGTTACTCGGGGCTTCAGGCGCCCGAGCAGATTTGCATCGGCGCCAGGGCCAAGTTCAAAGCCTCCGACCAGACCCTGAGGTCGCGCCCAGATCACCAGCAGGATGGCAAGCCCCAGGACAATCGTCGTCAGGCCAAAGACCTCGGGCAAGGTGATGCCAAGCACAGTTGAGCCGCCTTCGAACTGGCGCACAGTGTCCTGCAGCAGCGTCACCGCGATCACCCCGACCACTGCGCCGCCAACCGATGACATTCCACCGACAATCATCATGACCACTTGCGCAAAGACGAGCCCAAGGTAGAAGGATGCGGGTGAAAATGCCCCCAGCATATGCCCATAAAGTGCACCCGCGACTGTCGCCATGGTACCAGAGGCACACCAAGCAATGAATCTTGTGCGTCGGGCATTGATGCCAAGTGCTGTTGCGGCATCCTCATCGTCACGGGCCGCGCGGGAAAACAGACCCAAACGGCTTTCGCGATACCAACGGGCCAGCAGGATTGCACCCGTGGCCGCGCCGAGGGCCAGAACCAGGTCTGTCACCCTTGGCACACCGTAAAACGTCTGGCTGCCGCGTGTGATCTCGCGTGCGGCGATGGCCACGCCATGGGCGATGATCAGCAGGCCAAGCGTGGCAATCGTGGCAGACGCACCCACAAGCCGAGCGATGGCGCTTCCGGTTAGGGCTGCAAAGGCAAGTCCCGCAAGGGCGACCACCGGCAGCGACACCCAGATCGTTACTTCATGGCCTGCCAGAAATGACGGAAGATCCGGCAGGGCAGAACGTTGAAGAGCAGCAGGCATGGTGAGAATGCCTGACAGATAAGCGCCTAGCGCCAAAAACGCGCCATGCCCGAAAGACACAATGCCCGTGTTGCCGCAATAAACCGCAAGGGCCACTACAGCGACCACATTGACACACATCTGTACAGCAATCCGCTCGCCAGTGCGTCCAAAAATCAACGTCAGCCCAAGCACCACAGCCAGCAGCACAGCAACCGCCGCCGCCGTCCGGAGAAAGTTGGACGCCCGCAAGCGTCCGGGATGTGTATGAAGGGGGACGATGCTCATGAGGGAATGTCCCCTACTGCTGTAAGGATTGCGTCTGCCAGCAGATCCGCCCACAGCCCGACTTGCGATTGTTCGCGGATTTGATCGTTTCGAATTTCAATCAGGCAATGCACGAGCTCACGGGGTTCTGCATGCGCTGGAATAAACCAATCGCCCTCAGTTTCGATCTGATAGGGCTTGTTCAACGCAAAGGCCATGTCAGGGCGGCGCTGCGCGATATGTGCCATCAATGCTTTGGCAGCACCGCCTGTTCCGCGGCTTAAAAAGCCTGCCTGCCAAGGCCGGTCCTTGCCATCGAGATGCGGTGTAAAGGAATGGATCGAAAACGCGGCACGACGCGGACGGTTGGCAAAGAGCCGATTCAACTCTGCATCCATAGGTCGAAAGATTTCATCGACACGCATGGCCCGGCTCAATTCGGTGATCGCGCTGTTACCCGGCACCTCAACCTGGTCGCTGATCGCAGGGACCGCCAAGGGGCTGTCAGGGGGACGGTTACAGTCAAATACCAGCCGTGAGTAATTTTGGACGACGAGAGGCGCGTTCAACTGTTCAGCCAACTGGCGCGCTACATCCTGAGCACCAATGTCCCAGCCGCGGTGGCTTTCAATGACGTCGCGGGAGACTCCCAAATCTCCAAGCATCTCGGGGACTGCATTGCCTGCATGCTCACACAGCAGCACGATCTCCGACGTGCTATCTGCATTAACGACGTCAATCGGCGCAGGATCGTTCGGCCCCAATAAGGTATGAGTACACAAATTCATGCAGCTTGGACCGCACGGTGTGTGCATCGTCTTATCATACCGAGCAGATCCTTGGGGTCGTGCGGGTCGGCAACCAGATCCAGCATTTCGCTTGGGGCGCCGTCAGTCGCTTTTTGGTGCAGCCAGCGCGTGGCCGAGAAATCCTCGACCACAAAGCCAACACCATCAAAAACCGTGATCTGATCTTCGGAGGTTCGTCCCTTTTTAGAACCGGTTAGAACCTGCCACAGTTCGTTGACCGCGTGATCCGGGTCGAGTTGCTGGATATCGCCCTTGATGCGCGTCTGTTTTGGGTACTCTACAGAAATGTCATTGCGCATCAGAATATCCCGTTGCCGATACTCGCATCGGTTTTAGCTGATTTGGGGGCCAGTATACGCGTCACCATCGCCGATGTTGCCACCGTGCGAAGCGCCGTCAGAAGGGTCATTTCAGAAAAGGGCTGTGGATAGACGGTATCAACAGAGGCCAGCACACCAACGGCGGTTAGGGTTTGCAGGCCGACCTTGGTGTTCGATCGGTGCCCGTTCGCGGACTTGAAGGTGTGATCCACACCATCAGAGGTTGGCATCAGTTCAATCACACCCGCCTTAGAATGGGACGCAACGCGCGGTGTTTTGTCAAATACCGGCCAGCGTTTGAAATCGGCTTCGATCATATTGGCCAATCCTGCAAGGCAGTCCCGTAGGCCATGCTTATGGACCAGGGCCCGCATGTTTTCGACGCTGACAAATGGAACCAATGCTCTGTCAGAGGGCGCGCTCATCAGTATGTTCCTTCATACGCGGCGCATTTTTGTGCTGTGTCCATGTCTTTTACCGCGTCGATTTCTGCAGCCTTATGGGCGGCGTAGACGCTCGCGAAATCTGGTCCGAACCAACCGGTGACTGTCGTATCCGCCTGAAACGCCTCAAGGGCGGCCTCAAGCGTTTCGGGCAGGCGCACAAAACCACGCGCCGTGAGATCGTCCGCTGACAGAAGTGACAGGTCTTCCTCGGTCGGCGCAGGCGCTTTCAGCCCATCTTCGATCCCCTGAACACCAGCATGTACAACAGCGGCCAAAGCCAGGTAAGGCGACGCCGCTGCATCCGCCGCGCGGTATTCAATGTTGAATTGTCTGGCGATTGAAGCGGGGTCCTTTGCCGTCACAGGGCAGACCCTTAACGAGGCCTCGCGGTCTCGGAACCCGAGATTGTTATACGCAGCCGACCACCGGTGCGGAGTAAGGCGTTCGTATGACACGACAGACGGTGCTGTCAGCGCTAAAATGTTAGGAAGGTATTTTAGCACGCCAGCAGCGAACCCATCAGTAAGTCTGGACATCCCGCAGGGGCCGCTTGCATCAAATGTGACCGGCTCACCGGCATCGTCGACAAAGCTCATGTGGATATGAACGCCATTGCCGACGCTCGCCACATCGCGGATTGGCGTAAAGGTTGCAGCCTCACCCAGGTGACGCGCTGCCGAGCGAGTAAGCTCGCGCAGGATTACTGCCGCATCTGCCGAGCGCACACCTTTGGCAGGGCCGATAACGACCTCGTATTGATTGGGGCCGAATTCCTTCAT
Organism: Ruegeria sp. YTSA108; assembly: GCF_059610185.1. Taxonomy (NCBI): domain Bacteria; kingdom Pseudomonadati; phylum Pseudomonadota; class Alphaproteobacteria; order Rhodobacterales; family Roseobacteraceae; genus Ruegeria; species Ruegeria sp. YTSA108. The sequence goes on from NZ_JBXWND010000008.1 coordinate 72,979, forward strand.
GATACTGTCTGGCTCGAGCCCGTTTTCGGCGAGTGTCGCCATCAGCACTTCGCAAAGCTTCCGCTGAATCTCGAACCCTTCGCGTCCGTATCCCTGGTTTTCCACCGCCGGTGGGCTTTTCAGTTGAAACTCGTGCTCGAACGCCGAGATCAGATGAACGCCCGCCACATCATGCAGGCGCTTCAGCGCGGATTTGAGGATAGCGCGCGTACAAAAGGCCCAAGGATCCCCGTCAAGCGTGACGACATCGCCCATCAGGAAATGCTCGGTCACATCTCCAAATGTCGCCCGGGCCTCTGCGTTTGCATCGGGAATCAAAAGCAAATCACCTAGTGCGCCGAACGGGCTGTCAGCGATTATGTCGAAACAGGTGATCTGCACATTGGTAGGGGTCCAGCCGACCCCCCGCACCAGCCGTTTTTCCAACTGATCAGCGGGAAAGGCTTTGCCGCGCACCTTTCCGGCAACATCGGATATGGCAGCAAAAATTAGCGGCAGGGTCATTTTTCATTTTCCTCTTGAGTAAAGCGCAAAGCATCCCAGGCCTTGATGCGGTCTCGGGTCTGTTCCCAGTTGTCCTCGGCAATCCGCGTCACGATGGCCTCGGTCACCGAGAGTGCCGCCGAGTAAGTATCCCACAAGGTGCCGCTATCAATTGGCACCGGCATGACCTCATGGGCGTGTTTGGCAATCGGTGAAATCCATTTGTCCGTCATCAGGATCACACGGGCATTCCGATCGCGTGAGGCAACAAGCGACAGCTGCTCCAGCGCCGGTTGGTAGCGGCGAAAATCAACAGCATAAAGGATATCCCCGGGCCGCATCCGCAACAGATATTCTGGCCAGCCTTCAGGCGTATCAGGCAGATGAAACACATCCTTGCGGATCTGACGCAGGTGGAACGAAAGATGCTTGGCGATCGTATCGCTGATCCGGCCACCCAGCACGTAAACGCTGCGTTTCGGGTCGGTCAGAAGGGCGCAGATCTGGTTAAACTGATCTTCGGTGATCGCATCAGCCGCCATGGCCATCTGGCTGGCCGATTTGGAAATAAAGTCCTTCAGATATCCCCCATGAACGGGCCGTTCCGCCTGGTGGAGTTGAACCGGCGAGCGGTGCCCTTCTTTCAATTCCGCGATAAGATCACGTTGGAAATCCTGATATCCATCAAGTCCAATCTTGGTAACAAACCGTGAGATTGAAGGCGGTGACACCTCGGCGTGTTTTGCCAGCTCCTGGATCGAGGAAAGGCCAGCAAATGGGTAATCCGACAGGATAGCTGCAGCAAGTTTGCGCTCTCCGCTGGTTAGCATATCGGCTGCGTTTTCGATGCGGTCTCTGATCAACATGCGCTATATGGTGGTGGAAAAATATTTTCTGTCAATCTAAATTGAATTGACTTTGGAATTTTATTTTCTTTTAGTATGGACGTCATGATCCCCCTCATTCATAAAATTAGACCTCTTGGGCATACATTTGAAAGCAGAGACAGACATGGAATTGACCCGCGATCTTCCACTAGAACATGACCAATCGGGATTGCTGTTTATTGACGTGCAGAACTTTGCAGCCCACAGGGATGGTGCCGAATTCGAAGGGCTGACAAATGCCGAGTTTGACGCAAAGTTTGGCTGGTTTTTTGAGCAGCTGAAATCCCGTATCGTACCTAATATGCAAGCCTTGCAAAAGGGATTTCGCGCGGCGGGAATCGAGGTTCTTTACACAACGATTGAAAGTCTGACCAAAGACGGGCGCGACAGATCTCTGGATTACAAAATCACGGGCTTCAACGTGCCCAAAGGATCCTGGGACGGCAAGGTGATCGACGAACTGGCACCAGCCGATGATGAGATCGTGTTTCCAAAATCTTCGTCCTCAGTCTTTGTCTCGACCCACATAGATTACGTGCTGCGCAATCTCGGCATAAAGCAATTGGTGCTGGCAGGGATCGTGACCGATCAATGCGTCGAAAGCGCAATTCGCGATGCTTGTGATCTGGGCTATCTGGTCACCCAAGTGACGGATGCCTGCATGACCTACACGCAAGAGCGTCACGACAATTCCCTGCAAACGATCAAAGGCTACTGCCGTCAGGTGACGACAGCCGAATTGCTTGACGAAATCGGTCGTGGCTAGGTCGGTGAGGCGCCCAGCCGATCCGTTTGGCGGCGCGTCTCAGGCGTTACCCACGCCCGTTTTCTCGCCAAATTCCGATTTTTCCCTGCGCGTCAGTCCAACCTGTCATCATCCAAAAAATCGCTCAGAAATGTTTGGCGAGGCACACTCAAAACAGCATGTGAGATCAGAGACAAACCCACACTTTTCGGTAAAACGTCCAAGCATTATCTGCCCTCACCGCATGTTTTCCTTGATGCAGCGAATGCCAGTTTCAGAGTGACATAGTAAAAAGGCTACATAAGTGGTCACGGATTTGCCGATACACAAAGCAAATGCCAGGTTGAAACCATTTTTTGATCGGTATCGGGGCCTTGGGAACAGCGGTAGGGCCACGAGCGTTGTAATTGCGGCTCCAAGTGGTTACATAGGGAACACTAAAGTTCTGGTTTTCTGCAGCCCAGGCGTATCGCCTGCTAGAGTGAACTAAGTTCTTCCATCATGAAAATTCAGCTGTCACGTCCTCTACTTGGATTTGATGTTTGGGAAAGTTGCCGATGTTATCGCGCACGACCACATCGCTTGTGATGTTAGTTGATCCGTTTGTGGTGATCAGACGCACCGATGGCTTGCCAATAAACCACAACGCAACCGTTGATCAAATGAGCTTCCGATAGGCAAGAACTGCGCCTATCGACCATCGCGTCCTGAGAATGGCCTGGGCGCAAGATTAAGATTGCGCAGAAAGACATAAAACAGCGAGGCGGCGCTTTCTCCGCCAGAGGAACTAAAATGACATTTCCAGAATGGACGAAACCAGGCATCTACGGTGCTTTGTGTGGTGCGGTTGCGGTCTCAATCCTTGGCTTTACGTGGGGCGGATGGACAACCAGCGGCAGCGCTCAAGAATTGGCGAAAGACCATGCAAGCGAAGAAGTAACGCTTGCGATGGTGCCGGTCTGCCTGAACAGGTCAACCGCTGACCCCAAGCGCGAAGAAATAATCGAAACACTGCAAGAGGCCTCTGGCTTTAACCGCCGCAAGGCCATGATGGATACAGGTTGGGCAACACTGCCGGGGTCAGATTCGCCAAGCCGCGACCTCGCAGATGCCTGTATCGCGGGGCTTGAGCTGGATGGATCATAAGGCAAAGGCAATGCCGCAACTCTTTCGGACGACTTGGCGCGCAAATCTGTCACTAGGCATTCAGATGAGTGCGGTGCTGATTGGGTTTACACTCTGTGCTTTGCTTTTATTTTCGATGCCTGCATTCGCTCAATCTACATCGCAATCGGTGCCAGAAAATGCCACTGCAACAAGTTACGGTGACGGTTGGAAATGCAACGCCGGGTATAGGTTGAGTGGCGACGTCTGCGCAGCTGTCGTAGTGCCAGAAAATGCCTATCCGACCAACCGTACCTATGGTTTAGGTTGGGAATGTCTTCATGGTTTTCGCGAGAACGATGAAGCGACCTGTGTTGCGGTGATTGTACCCGATGGCGGATTCCTTGATTCATCAGGTGAACGCTGGCATTGCTCGCGCGGTTTTCTCAAAATCGACGATACGTGCCAAGAAATTGTCGTACCCGCAAACGCTTATCTGGCTGATACGACCTATGGACCCGCGTGGGAATGCAAACGTGGGTTCGAAGCATTGGACGACCGTTGCGTCGCCATTGTGGTCCCGGCCAACGCGTATTTGAATTCATCAGGATACGGCCAACCCTGGACATGTGAACGTGGATATTTTGTACAGGATGGCACGTGCGCGGCCGTCATGATCCCTGAACATGCCTACTTGGACGATGCAACGTACGGCACGGGATGGAAGTGCGAGCGGGGATACGCGACCTCAGGTGTGAATTGCGAAACAATAGAGCTTCCTGCGAATGCCCATCTTGACAGGTCCGGAAACCGTTGGAACTGCAACAAGAATTTCAAGTCATCTAAAGGTCTGTGCGTTCTCGATAACTGAGCGCGCGGCGCGACTATTTCGACTTTGGTATCCGATGGTGACGACCGTGTTGCCTTGGGTGTCGACCACACAAAGGAAACATCATGAAAACCGACTTTAACGTGGCAAACACGATCCGTCGTCCTGTTAGCGGGGCGCAGGCGCCGCCATTTGCCAGCGACGAACCCATAAGATCAACTTCTGCCACTCAGATCATCTTGCCGCCAACTGCGATTGTCTATTGCCAAGGTAACTTTGCCAAGGCGGATGGCAAAACTGCAAATGGCCTCGTTCGCCATTCAGAGGCCTACAGGATCCTGTCTGTCATCGATAGCGATCACGACGGCAAAGACAGCGGGTTGGTTCTTGACGATACTGTAAACCACATTCCGGTCTTCAGAAGTCTGGACGCTGCTGTTGTCCATGAAGCTGTAATCCCAGAAACCCTCATTTACGGGATGGCACCATCTACGGGCAGGCTCTCATCGACAGATCGTGACGTTGTTCTCGACGCGATTTCACTTGGTATGAACATCGTCAGTGGATTGCATGAATATCTGGGCGATGATCCAGAAATCGCCTCTTTTGCGGTCGAACGCAAAGTCACCATCCGAGATATTCGCAAACCCAAACCCAGCAAGGATATGCGCCTGTTCGATGGAAGTATTGCAGGTGTGAAAGCACTGCGCATAGCTGTTCTTGGGACCGACTGCGCCATCGGAAAGCGGACAACAGCGACTGTTTTAGCCCGTGCCTTGAACGCAAGGGGCATCAAGACTGTCCTTGTTGGTACGGGCCAGACAGGTTTGATGCAGGGTGCAAAATATGGGGTGGCAATGGATGCCGTACCGCCGCAGTTCTGTTGCGGCGAACTTGAAGGCGCGATCGTTGACGCTTCCGAGTCTGAACGACCCGATGTCATATTGATCGAAGGTCAAGGCGCGTTGAGCCATCCGGCATTCTGCACATCCGCCTTTATCCTGCGGGGCAGCCAGCCGGACGCCGTAATCCTCCAGCACGCTCCAAAGCGCGCGCATCGCTGTGACTTTCCCAATATGCCGATGCCCAAGCCTGCAAGTGAGATTGCACTTATCGAAGCATTTGCTGACACAAAGGTCATTGGTGTCACGCTCAATCATGAGGGGATGTCCGAGGCCGAGGTAACCGACACGATCGCTGCACAGTCACAAATACTCGGGCTGCCGGTAACGGATGTACTCAGCCGGCCGGCTTCGCATTTGCTTGCAATGGTTGTTGCCGCTTACCCTGGGTTACATCACTCGACACCCGTGGCTGCGATATGAGTACCCCTCGCATTGAGGTGCATCTGAGCAAGATACGTCACAATGCGAAGACTGTTGTCGAGCGCCTCAAGACACGCGGCATCGGTGTCACCGGTGTGACCAAGGCAGTGTGCGGGCATCCAGCCATCGCTCAGGCAATGCTCGACGGCGGCGCTGTGGGGCTTGCGGAAGCGCGGCTTAGTAACGTGCGAAGGTTACGCAACGCGGGCATGACATGCCCGATCACATTGATCCGTACACCAACGCTGAGCCAGGTCGATCAGGTCATCCAATACTGTGAGGCGAGCTACAATACAGAAATCCTCGTGATTACCGCTCTGGCCGCCGCCGCGATCCGGAAAGACTGCATTCACGGCATTATCCTGATGGTTGAGATGGGCGATCTGCGCGAAGGGATCATGCCAAAGGACCTCGGCTCGGTTGCACAGCAAGTGGTGGACATGCCCGGCGTTACGCTGAAAGGCATCGGAGCGAACTTTGCATGTCTGGGGGGAATTGCCCCGAATGCTGCAGATATGGAGGCCCTATCTGACCTGGCGAATGAAACAGAGGGGCAGTATGGTCCCTTCCTTCACACGGTATCTGGCGGAAACTCGGCCAACCTTCCTTGGGCCCTCGGCGGACACCCAGCTTGTCGCATCAACGATCTAAGGCTGGGGGAAGCAATACTTCTGGGCGTTGATCCGGTTTCCGGAGATCAAATAGGCGGGATGTATACGGATGCCTTCATACTTATCGCTGAGGTAATTGAAACAGGGTCCAAACCTGCATCTCACCCTCAGAGCATCTGCGATCCGGTATTCAAAAGACTTCACCTCGTCCCGAAAAGCGGACAGAGCACACAAATAATTCTGGCCGTTGGTCAGCAAGATACGGACATTTTGGGGCTTTCGATGCCCCCTGGATACAGGCTTATTGGTGCAACAAGCGATCATCTTGTCGTTGGCACTTACCATTCGACGCAAAGCGTAGGATCGGAAATGAAGTTCCAAATGAACTATAGTGCGTTGATGAATGCTATGTCCGCTCCCGACGTTAAGACAAAGTTGCTCCGTGGCAGTCATTCACGACACGCGCATGTCTCTCAAGGATCAGGCACCCACCTAGCATCGATTTGATCACTCAACTGATAAATGCACCGTTGAAAACGGTTAGGAGAATAACCATTGGCAAAGCTGACAAAAAAACTGTCTTCAATGCACACGTTCCCAAGGCGGAAACACCGATGGACAAAACAACGCGGATCGTTAGAGAAATGGTCAACGAAGAAGCAGAGCAAAGACAGATCAAGAATGCCCGGCTCCGCAAAACTCGGCTCGAAAGGGATGCGAATATATTATCTGAAGCCTGTCCGCCGAAGCCCGTCAAAAAGCGGTGACAGGATTGTCGCCCCTTCTTTTTGCGCGACTGGAATGATCGAACCACGAACAAAGCGGCTAGCGAACATTGTTTTTCCCATGCATCAATCGCACCCATACTCATTTTACGGATACTGCCATGACAATCTCAGATGAGAGCTCAGAAAAAATTCACTATATCTGCCAGACATATGTGGAAAATAAGCCCGGTCGCGGAGGGCAAGGAAACTTGAAAATTGGCAAGCAATTTGAATACTCCACGGCGGCGGAAGCACAAAACAGAGCAGAAAGGGAAGCGCTATCCGACGATTGCGCTGGCGCCGATGCCTACATGGTCAGTGAGGACCCGAACAGTGGCGAGGTCGGGGCGCCGAGCTTTATCATTAGGCTTGGAAATGTTCCGGAATTTGATGAGTTTTAGATCTTGAGCAGGCTTCAGTTTAACTCTCTAAACTCACCTTGTTTGCGGCATTAGATCGACCAAAAACAAATCTATTTGGTGCCAGAAAAACAGACCATTTTGGGCGTGGGTTTTGCCAAGAAACTGCGCCATGAATACCGGAAAAAAGCAGTTTTTAGTGTAGGCGCAGCGAGAAATCCCAAGGTGCAGGTCGGGCTCGTTTGATACTTTCGTGGTATCCAGCGTAAAGGATCGTTCTCTTACTTCGAGCCAGATTTTGACGTGAAGGCCAAAGCGATCTGGCCTTTCATATTGTGCAACAACTCGATTGAGTAGAGGTATTGCGCATCTGGGACATACGTCAGATTTGTTCGACCTTCACGGAATCAAGCGGGTAGAAGGCGACATGGCCTTTGATGTCTAAGGCAGAATGGATCGGGTCTTCATAGCTCCAAGCAGCGTTTTCAGTGACCGAGGATTTGTTGACGATCGAAAAATGCGTGGCTTGGCCCTTGTGTTTGCACTGCGTGACCTTGTCGGTAACATCCAGAAATGCCATCGCGATATCGGTACGAGGGAAATAGATGACCGGATCAAGATCGCCCTCGAGCAATTCCAGAGCATTTGTGGTTTCACCCAGAATGGCGCCTCCTGAACGGACGCTCCATTTGCCTGGTGTCTTGCGAATGGTGATCTCGGTCATCTTTGCTCTTTCCTCTGGTCCGGTTTCCCGCTTGTCCACTGCCCGGTATATGTAACGATGCGGTGTCAGATCGGTGCGGTTGCGGCATCCAACCACAGTTGGGCGTCATCTCCCAGCCTTGGTCGAACTTTTTCGGCAACTTCGCGGTGATATGCGTTGAGCCAGTCGCGTTCGACTGCCGTCAGCATATCGGTCAGAACCAAGCGTCGGTCGATAGGGACATAGGTCAATGTGCGCCATTCCAACATGGGACGTTCCGCGTCACCACTGGGCAGGGTAGGGGCAGATTGCACCACCAAAAGGTTTTCAATCCTGATTCCAAACGCACCTTCGCGGTAGTAACCCGGCTCATTCGACAAGATCATGCCCGGCAGCAAGGGCTCATGGCTGGCTTTGGACAGACGCTGAGGGCCCTCATGCACACTCAGATAGGCACCGACGCCGTGCCCGACACCGTGATTAAAGTCCTGACCCGCTGCCCATAGGGGAATACGCGCCACGGATTCGATATCACGTCCAGCCAACCCGGCAGGCCAGCGCAGCATAGACATGGCGATCATGCCTTTCAGCACGCGAGTAAAGCAGGCTTTTTCTTCTTCACCCACATTGCCGATAGCAATGGTCCGGGTAATATCAGTCGTGCCATCCAAATATTGTCCGCCGCTGTCCAGCACCAGGATATGACCGTCTTGCAGCAGGCTGTCGGTTTCCTCGGTCACCCGGTAATGCATGATCGCGCCATTGGGTCCTGTCCCTGCAATCGTATCGAACGAGATATCCTGCAGGGCATTATCCTTGCGCCGGTTCTCCTCAAGCCGAGTGACCACCTGCGTTTCCGTAACATCGCCAGCGGCTTGCGCATCCAGCCAGCACAGCGTTTCGATCACAGCGACAGCATCGCGCAGATGTGCCTCGGCACTGCCTGCGATTTCGGCAGGGTTCTTGCAGGCTTTGGGCAGCGCACAAGGGTCGCCGCCATCGACCATCTGCCCTTCTAGCACATCGGCCACTGCCTGTGGCAGCGTACCAAGATCAACCTGAACCTTACCGTCAAGCGCTGCGACAGCCGTCAAAAACGTGTCCGGCGCATGAACTGTGACTGAATCGGCCATCGCCACGTTCAGCTTTTGGTGCGCCATGAACAGATCCACGCGGCCATCCGCATGCAGTATAGCAAACCCATGCGCCACCGGGTTGTACCCGATATCGGAGCCCCGAATGTTCAACAACCACATGATCGAGTCGGGCAGGGTAATCACCGCTGCGCCACAGCCCGTGTCCTGCAGGGACTGCGCCAGACGCGCGATTTTGCTGTCTGCGCTTTCGCCCGCGAATTCGATCGGGTGCAGCTTTACCGGGTTCATTGGTGGATCGGGTTGATCCCACCAAACCCGGTCCACCAGATTGTCGCTGCGCACCAGTGTAATATCTCGGCCTTCAAGGTCGGTCTGCGTTTTCGCGATCTGACCCGCCGAATGTAGCCACGGATCAAAGCCAACCCGACCACCCTGCGGGAGTTGTTCCGTTAGCCACGCGGCAAGGCTGACCTCGGGCCATGGAACAGGTGTGTAATCGGCGGCGACCTGCGCTTTGACCTGCGTACGATAACGTCCGTCAATGAAGACGCCGGCCTTATCTGCCAAAACCACGCAGAACCCGGCCGAACCTGTGAACCCGGTCAGCCAGGCAAGCCGTTCGTCGCGCGGGGCCACATACTCGCCTTGATGCACATCTGCGCGCGGGACCAAGAAACCGTCCAACCCGTCGCGTGCCAATTCGGTCCGCAGATCGGCCAGCCGAGGCGGGCCCTGTTCCGGCCGTGCGGTCACGGCGAAGGACTGAAACATGTCATACCTCTATCAGTTTGGAGCGCGCGACGCCATGTTATGGAAAAGGCGATTCAGCCTACTCTCTTCATTCCCATCACCCGCGCTCGTGCGCGCGGATCACTGTCAAACAGAGCGGCCAGTTGCTCGGTCATGGCTCCGGCCAGTTGCTCGACATCCGTGATGGTCACGGCGCGGTCGTAATACCGGGTCACGTCATGGCCGATGCCGATGGCAAGCAATTCCACCATCTTGCGCTTTTCGACCATCCCGATCACATCGCGCAGGTGCTTTTCCAGATAGTTTGCTGGGTTCACGCTGAGCGTTGAATCATCGACCGGCGCCCCGTCCGAGATTACCATCAAAATCTTGCGCTGCTCGCGCCGTGCCGTCATCCGGCGATGCGCCCATTCCAGCGCCTCGCCGTCGATATTTTCCTTCAGCAGACCTTCTTTCATCATCAGCCCCAGATTGGGTCGGGCGCGTCGCCACGGGGCATCCGCGCCTTTGTAGATGATATGGCGCAGATCGTTCAGACGACCGGGCTGCTGTGGGCGGCCATCGTTCAGCCAGGCCTCGCGCGCCAGCCCGCCTTTCCACGCTCGCGTGGTAAAGCCCAGAATCTCGACCTTGACGTTGCAGCGTTCCAGCGTGCGTGCCAGAACATCCGCGCAGATCGCCGCGATCGAAATAGGTCGCCCGCGCATCGAGCCCGAATTATCCAACAGCAGCGTCACCACCGTATCGCGGAACTCAGTATCCTTCTCGACCTTAAAGCTCAGCGGTGTGGTTGGGCTTGCAACAACACGCGCCAGACGGCCCGCGTCCAGAATGCCTTCTTCGCGGTCGAACTCCCAGCTGCGGTTCTGTTGCGCCTGCAACCGGCGCTGCAATTTGTTGGCCAAACGGCTGACGGCACCTTTCAGCGGTTCTAGCTGTTGATCCAGATAGGCCCGAAGGCGTTCCAGCTCAGCGGGCTCCGCCAGATCCTCGGCGGCGATCTCTTCGTCATGGGTGCTCAGGTAGACCTTATAGTCGGGATCAGCATCGGATGCAGGCGGAGGGGCAGGCGGCTCCAGCGGGGCCTCGCCCTCGGGCATCTCGGCCTCTTCTCCCATTTCATCCTCGGCCATCTCATCCATGGAGACTTGAGCCTGAGACTGATCCTGCTGTTCTTCCTGTGACTGCTCAGGGGTCGCATCCGCGTCCTGTTCGTCCTGATCATCCTGACCAGTGCTGTCGGGGTCGGGCTGTTCTTCGGCGTCGTCTTCGGCCTGATCTTCCTGATCTTCGTCCAGCTCATCCGGGTCATCGCCCAGCTGATCGCCATAGCCCAGATCCTTGATCATCTGGCGTGCAAACTTGGCGAATTCGGCCTGGTCCGAAAGTACCTCGTCAAGGTTCTCCAGTACGCCCCCTGCCTGATCTTCGATAAACCCGCGCCACAGGTTCATGACATTGTCAGCCGCAGGCGGCAGGTCGCGACCAGTGGCCAGATGCCGGATCAGATAGCCGGCGGCCACCGAAAGAGGCGCGTCAGCTGGCTGTTTGCATTGATCATACCCACGCCGGATCGCTTCGTGCCCGATCTTGACGTCGATGTTGGACGCAGTGCCTGGCATGTCCCGCGCACCCATCGCTTCGCACCGGGCAACCTCCATCGCCTCGTACAGATCGCGGGCCATGTCACCTGGAGGCGCATAGCGATTATGAGTAGCATCATCGTGATAGCGTCGCTGCAAAGCCAAAGCATCCGCGGTCCCGCGCGCCAACAGAACCTCTTCCCGCGTCATGCGCCGCGAGACCTGAGGCAACCGCATCGACTCACCCGACAGGCCCGACGGGTCGACCGTATAGCTCACCGTAAGTTCCGGATCGTCGGCCATCACTTTGGTGGCTTCGGCCAGAGCTTTCTTGAACGGATCAGCGGGGTTGTCTTTGGGTTTGCTCATCGGTGGCAGGTCCGGTCTTGTTCTACTCGGGCAACCTAGAGCCAATCATAGGTCTTGACCATAGGGTCGGCCTTGTTTTCCGGGTAATCAGCGGCACGCCCGAATTGCAAAAACGCCAGACCTGTAGAAAAGAGGCAACGCCCGGCTTCTGCGTGGCCTGTGATTCTAACTGGGGGTGACTTTTCCGTCAGTACAATGCAAAACGAACGGTACACGAACGCGTGATATAGTTATTTGTTTGGGACGGTTTAATGGGACTCAGAAGACAATTTCGAAAATTGTTCGGGATCAAAAGACAGACCATAGAATTACAGCCCTCGGGCTGGTTAGCCGAGAATGTTTTCTGTCAGTCACCCTCAACGCCGCTGAGTGAGATAGTTCACGTTTTCGATCCCAAATACAAAGATCCTGACCCAATCAACCTAGTGCATATCGTCAATTTCTTTTCTGTCGACGGAGCGATGAATGATGTCCAGCGCGCTACGTTGGATAGCATGGTGACTGCCAAATCAGATCCGTTGGCTGGTGAAGGTGAAACAACTTTGGTGCAGGTTCCGGTGCATGGGGACGAAGATCTGATTCAAGCCCATTACGGCCTGCAAGTTGCGACAAAACTGGAACGCACGGTTCTGGATGTCGGAACGTTTCGAATTCCTCGGCCTTTGCCACTTTTGTTTGATGTTCTGGAAAAGGGTGCATCCGTTGCTAAACCCGGAGATTTTGTAATCTACACTAATGCAGATATTTGTCTTCAGCCCTATTTTTATGGCGCGGTACGTCAGCTTATTGCGGGTGGTTTCGATGCCATCACGATCAATCGTCGGACATTTGGCGATGCGCATGGGTTTTCCCATGACCCCCTGTCTATGGGCGAGGTTGGTATGCAGCATCCGGGTTTCGACTGCTTTGTTTTTTCCAAAGAAGTTTTCGATCAATTTGTTCGCACAGATTCCTGCCTCGGGATGTCTGGGGTCATACAGCCAATGCTATTCAATCTCGCTGCGCACTCGAAACGAATGCTGATGCTCAAGAATGTCAGTCTGACGTTTCATTTCGGCGATGATCGGCCGTGGAAAACCCAGGACTTTGATGATTATGCCATGCATAACTTCACAGAGGCGGCGGATAGTTTAACCAAATTGGCGGAAGACGTCAGTAAACGCGGTCATCTTCGCGAGTTCTGTGACAATCACATTGGAATCTGGAAACTTGACGACGATGGATTGTTGGCTCCAGATGCGGCTCAAGAAGTTGCACAGGCACATTTGGCCAATAATGCATAAAAGCTAACTTTCATAGCTTTTGATGATGTGGCCCTGCAAGAGCTTCCGAAAGCCTGTGCCACGCACAAGCCCCCGGAAATTCCGTATATTTTGTTATCCCAAGCTGGTGCTTGCAGCGCTTTCCGGGAGTTCCTCGTCAAAACACCGCTGATAGAACTCGGCCACTGTCTGGCGCTCCAGCTCGTCGCATTTGTTCAGAAAGGATAGGCGGAAAGCATAGCCGACATTGCGGAAAATCTCGGCGTTTTGGGCCCAGTTGATTACCGTTCGGGGGCTCATCACGGTCGAAAGATCACCGTTCATGAACGCGGTCCGAGTCAGATCGGCAACGGTGACCATCTGAGCGACGATCTTGCGGCCCTCGGCAGTGTTGTAATGCGGCGCTTTGGACAGAACGATCATCGTTTCTGCGTCATGGCTAAGGTAGTTCAGCGTCGCGACCAGAGACCAACGGTCCATCTGGGCTTGGTTGATCTGTTGTGTGCCGTGATACAGGCCGGTCGTGTCACCCAGGCCAACAGTATTGGCGGTGGCAAACAGGCGGAAATATTTGTGCGGGGTCAGAATCTCGTTCTGGTCCAGCAGAGTCAGGCTGCCATTGGTTTCCAGAACGCGCTGGATCACAAACATCACGTCTGCGCGCCCGGCATCGTATTCGTCAAAGACGATAGCAACAGGGTTACGCAGAGCCCAGGGCAGAATTCCTTCGTGGAAATCCGTGACCTGTTTGCCATCACGCAGCTTGATCGCATCCTTGCCGATGAGGTCGATCCGGCTGATATGGCTGTCCAGATTGACGCGCACGGCCGGCCAGTTCAGTCGCGCAGCGACCTGCTCGATATGGGTCGATTTACCGGTGCCGTGATAACCCTGAATCATCACGCGGCGGTTATGGGTAAACCCTGCGAGGATTGCCAGCGTCGTATCTGGGTCGAACTTATATGTCGGGTCGATCTCGGGAACCCGTTCTGTCTGTTCGTAAAAGCGTTTGACCTGCATGTCAGAATTGATGCCGAACACATCTCGGACCGAAATCTCTTCTGTTGGTTTTGCGTTTGCGTCAATCGGCCAATCCATGCCTGTCGTCCTTATCCTGATACCGCGGCCCCCGCGCGGGCTTCTGAACCCGTGTGTGGTGCAACATATTGCAGATAAGGGCAAGGGAAAGCGGCCCCCTTGGAAAGGTGAGCAGGTTTTTCTTTCAAACTGGCCCTATTGACGCGCGGGCGATCCTTGGTCGCGACGCGTACCAGGTGCAGGTCAAGCCGCGTTTGTCAACAAAGGCACTGCGGCCTGTTCGGACGCACATGCCGATCCATGTGTCGGAAATGCTGTATGCAGGTAAGTATTCAATAATCCAAATGTTGAAAATGACCTTATCAGACATATGAAAAATGGTCTCATGGGGCTTTTTGCAAGTTGCTCAAGTACACAGCAGATTTCTTTGCTAGTCGCGAGCCAGAACTGTCAGTTGGCAATACCAGACGTCGAGATGGCAGTTTCTGGATTCAGCGTCATCCTAAGGACGTGTAGAAACTAGGCAGGGCAACACTTTCGGCGAACGGGAAAGTGACCTCGGGCAAATGCCACAAGAAATCGTCACAACTTGCGGCTCGTCACGTGCAGATATTGAAATGTGTTGTGGAGGTGGTACACTATTTTGGACTTAGTTTAAGTAATAAGTAAAAGGTTGCCATGGCTTTAGTAATTACCGGTCCAACGAGGATTTTCTTTCCTCCGAACACGGACACATTTTCTGTGGACTACAACTCCAGCAAGCCAGCGTCTTGGTTTGTATCTGTAACAGATGACGGACTTCTTTCCCCTTCAGATTACTCGGTTACGATTTCCAGTGCTGGTTTACTAACAGTGGACCTGCAGCCGGGGGTTATTGTTCCCCCAAATACAACTCTGAGTTTGATCGTCAGAGCCTCCAGCGGGCCTGGAAATGGCAACAATGCCTCGATTGGGGTAACCGTTAGGTTGCCCGCTGGAACGGTGCCGTGTTTCGTGAAAGGGACATTGATTGAAACTGAAAGTGGCTGTCGCGCTGTTGAGGAACTCGCTGTTGGTGACAAAGTGCGTGCTTCCAGTGGTGAACTGCTACGCATCGAGTGGATCGGAGAGAAGACCCTGCAGGCAGAAGCTTTGAAGCGAAACCCCCAGTTACGTCCGGTTTGCATTCAGAAAGGTGCATTCGGAAAAGGACTGCCTGACCGAGATTTGTACGTTTCTCCACAACATAGGATTGTCGTGGAGGGTTGGCGCGCAGAGTTGCTGTTTGGAGAGCCAAAAGTTTTCGCCGCGGCAGTTCATCTCGTTAACGATCATACAATTCGCCAAGTAAATACTTATGATCCCGTTACATACTACCATATTGCTTGCTGTCGCCACGCGATACTGTTGTCGAATGGTTTGCCAACTGAAAGTTTGTTTTTAGGTGAAATGGCGGTGATGTCCTTCGATCGGGAAGATGCCGAGGAACTCCGTGAGCTATTTCCCGAACTGCGAAACGCGGCACCCGCTTTTGAGCAAACGCGCGTACGTTGCCTAAAACGCCCCGAAGCTGCTGCGTTACGCGATACGTTCGCGCACTGAACCCACTACCTAAAATTCCGGCTGTCCTTGATCTGATCCCACGCCCAGACAACCTCTTGCAACTGCTCTTCCTGAGAACGGTCGCCGCCGTTCATATCGGGGTGCAACACCTTGATCAGCTTTTTATAGGTCTTTCGGATTTCGGCCTTGGACCAGCTGTCATTGGCTTCCAGAATCTCGATAGCGCGACGTTCGGTTGGGGGCAGGCGGCGGCCGCCTCCGCCTGTAGTGCGCCCTTTGTTCTGGGTACTGTTCGCGCCCAGCACCTGGTGCGGGTCTTCGATTCCCAAACGGGCCCAGGCACGTGCCTCGGGATCGCCCATGGGTTTGGTTTCACGCTCCCAGACTTTGTCCTTAGACTGTTGAGCATTCATTTCGGCCTCGGTCGTGCCGTCGAAGAAATTCCATTTCTGGTTATACTCGCGCACATGCTGCTGGCAGAACCAGAAGAAATCATCCAAAACATCCGGTGCTTTCGGGGCCCGAAATTTACCAGGCTCTTCACAGCCCTCATGGTCACAGATTCGCACCGAAGTTTCAGACGCGCCAGACATACCACGCCGTCCACGCGGGTTTTTTTTCTTCGCGCTGGAGACGGACATATCGAATCCAAATGGGTCTGATTTCGTCATGCTATGATCCTTAAGAACGCATCTTCTCGACTCGGAGGCAGCAGTTTAGTCTAAGCAGCCGAAAGTAGAAGAGGGGGGCGGTAATATTTTTGCCGCTGAGCGTAAAAATGACCGTGACCGAAGAAATGCGAAGCCGCCTGCAATCGGCGTTTGATCCACATGAGCTTGAAATCGTTGACGACAGCGAAAGCCACCGCGGGCATGCCGGATTCCAAGAAGGTGGTGAAAGCCATTTCAACATCCGAATCCGCGCGGCTGCATTCGAGGGGCAATCTCGCGTTGCCCGCCACCGCGCAGTGCACAAAGCGCTTGGAGATATCGTGCCGCGGATCCATGCTTTGGCATTGGATATCGGTGTTTAGGCAGGCTTTTGTAACGCGGCCCGGAACGGTCGCACCCCTGCAGCGAAGACAATTCGCGGGTTTTGCCGTGATCGTTCAGAGATTGGCACAGGGTCGCGGGTTGGATAGGTGAAAGCCGGCCGGTAATTTTTCGGTGTTTTGGTGATTTCGACCGGTTTCTTGCAGTGATGGCAACAAATCAGGAAATTCAGTCTGAATGTGAAAACATTCCATGCATAACAGTTGCTCGAACGCGGGCCCTAATCTACCCTCAATTGACGGGATGTTTTTCAGGTATTTGGTTTTGAGAGTTCTTTTTGTGCAGGCTGGATTTGGGCCTGGGGGGGCAGAGAAAGTAATAGCCATGCTTTCAGGGCATTTTGCCCGGCGCGGTTGTGCTGTTCACGTTACCGGTTTTCAGATGCCGACCGATGGTCCCTATTTCCCGATGCATCTCGATGTTGAACTCAGCGTTGCAGAAAAGGCGACGGGACAGGCGTCACGTATTACGCATATCCGCTCTGTCATAAAGAAATTCCGACCGGACGTTGTAATCTCATTCCTGACCAAGGTGAATGTTCAGACTCTTCTGGCAAGCGTTGGAACCGGGATTCCCGTTATCATTTCTGAACGCAACAATCCGCTGCGACAGGACGCACATCCCCTTTGGGCACCGCTTCAGGGGATTGCGGGGATAAAGGCAGCAAAGGTTGTCGGGCTGACACATCGCGGATTGGCGGATCTTCCCTTCACTTTGCGCAAGAAGGGGATGGTTATTCCGAACCCGATCCTCCCCTTTGAGCGAGTTGAATCCTCTGGCACGAGGCGGGGTGTGCAACTGGTCGCGGTTGGCCGCCTCGTTCGGCAAAAGGGGTTCGACATGCTGCTGCAGGCGATGCAGCGCATTCATTCCCAAGCTCCAGATACCAGGTTGATTATCTATGGTGAGGGCAGCGAGCGGGAAAATCTGCAGAAACTGCGCGATGATCTGGGGCTACAGTCGGTTGCTCGGCTGCCCGGCAATACGATCGAGGTCGGGGAATGGGCGCAGCGTGCGGACATTCTGGTAGCCACTTCGCGGTTCGAAGGGTTTCACAATGTCGTCGCTGAGGCGGCGGTCAGCGGGATACCGGTCGTGTCTTTCGATTGCGATTACGGTCCGTCAGAGTTCATTCAAAACGGACGGAACGGATATCTGGTTCCCGTCAACGATGTCAGTGGTTTGGAACAGGCAGTGCTGAAGCTGATCCATGAACCCGACCTCAGGGCGCAGATGTCCAAGGTGTCACCTACGCTAAAGGCCGATCTGTCCCCAGATCAGGTCTTTGCCCAATGGGACACGCTAATTCGCGACGTCACGAGCTGAGATTCAAAACGCTACTCCTGACAGCCGTTTTTTTTGACAGGCCCGGTTAGGGCAATCAGGTTTTTTGACCTTCAGTCTCTGCAGTTTCGTCTTCCGATTTTTCTGTTTCAGCACCTTTCAGCGACAAAGGCGGCTCTTTGGCCTGTTCTGCAATGGGGGCCGGGGCCTGAACGGTATCGGGACCAGGAACAGGTTGAGCAAGAGCAACGCCATCCTTCGTTTCGGTCGGGCCAGGTGTCGGGGCAACAGGCACATCAATTTCACGGCGGAATATCAGCACATTGCGCCAGTTCACGGTGCTGCCGGTCAGGCCGGAGCGTTCCTCGCTGGGCAACAACTCGGCGCGTTGATATTCCCAGCCATCCTGCCCCATCTGGTTTAGCACTTGTTCAATAGAAGCAGCGAAACGTCCCTCGGCTGACTTTTCACCCTTGGTCTTGGCAGACTTTTGGGGGGAAGGGACAACTTTGTATTCGTAGCGGGGCATCGGAATTCCTACCTGTAAGTTCCGGGTAATCTAGCAGGTTGATCACAATGGGAAAGTCATCATAGCGCGGCGGGCGAATTCCGGCACATCTGCTGGTGCGGGCCTGGTGCCACAAATGACAAGCGGCGGGACTTTGCGCAAAGGCTAAAGTCCCGCCGCCGAAATCAGTAAAACCGAAAGATCTACGATCCCAGTTTCTTGGCAATCAGCTCGTTGACGGCCTTGGGATTGGCCTTGCCACCAGTCGCCTTCATCACCTGACCAACGAACCAGCCGGCCAGTTTCGGGTTTACCTTGGCCTTCTCGACCTGTGCCGGATTGGCGGCTATGATCTCGTCCAAAGCGGCCTCGATCGCGCCCGTGTCCGTCACCTGCTTCATGCCGCGGTCTTCGACGATCTGCGCCGGATCTCCGCCTTCGGTATAGACGATTTCGAACAGGTCCTTGGCGATCTTGCCCGAGATCGCGTCCGAGGAAATCAGGTCGATGATGCCGCCAAGCTGTGCAGGTGAAACCGGCGAGTCGGTGATCTCGTGATCTTCCTTTTTCAGGCGGCCAAACAGTTCGTTAATGACCCAGTTTGCAGCCAGTTTGCCATTGCGACCCTGCGCGACCTCTTCGAAATAGGCAGCCGATTCAACATCAGCAGTCAGCACCGATGCGTCATAGTCCGTCAGTCCGAACGTGCTGATAAAACGCGCTTTTTTATCGTCAGGCAGCTCGGGCAGGTTGGCGGCGATGTCGTCAACCCAGGCCTGCTCGATCTCTAGCGGCAGCAGGTCAGGGTCAGGGAAGTAGCGATAGTCATGCGCTTCTTCCTTGGACCGCATCGAACGCGTCTCGCCCTTGTCCGGGTCATACAGGCGGGTTTCCTGATCGACCTTGCCACCACCTTCGACGATGGCGATCTGGCGACGGGCCTCGACCTCAATGGCTTGCTGGATGAAGCGCATCGAGTTCATGTTCTTGATCTCACAACGGGTGCCCAGATGCGAGAAATCCTGTGTTTCCTGATACTTTTCATAGGCCCCTGGCAAACAGATCGAGACGTTCACGTCTGCCCGCAAATTGCCGTTCTGCATGTTGCCATCACAGGTGCCCAGATAGCGCAGGATCTGACGCAACTTGGCGATATAGGCGGCGGCCTCTTCGGGTCCGCGAATGTCGGGGCGGCTGACGATCTCCATCAGGCAAACACCGGTTCGGTTCAGGTCGACGAAGGACATATGCGGGTCCATGTCGTGGATTGATTTGCCCGCGTCCTGTTCCATATGGATGCGTTCGATCCGCACCATGCGCGCGGTGCCGTCGCCCATCTCGACCAAAACTTCACCTTCGCCGACAATGGGCTGATAAAGCTGGGAAATCTGATAACCCTGCGGAAGGTCGGGGTAGAAATAATTCTTGCGGTCAAAAGCCGATTTCAGGTTGATATCGGCTTTCAGGCCCAACCCGGTGCGCACGGCCTGTTCGACGCAATATTCGTTGATCACCGGCAGCATCCCCGGCATTGCCGCGTCCACGAAGGCCACGTTCGAGTTCGGCTCGGCCCCGAATTGGGTCGATGCGCCCGAGAACAACTTGGCATTGGACGAGACCTGCGCATGCACCTCCATCCCGATTACCAGTTCCCAATCGTGCTTGGCCCCGGCAATGGTTTTGGGCTTAGGCATTTCGTATGTCAGGTCGAGCATGGCGCGCCTCATTTCCGCAGAAGTCTAAGCCTGCGTATTAGGCCCGGCGCGCCAAAGGGGCAAGGGGGAATCAGTGTCCGGACAGGTGCAACCCTGTCGGAGTAAAGGTCACATCCATGCCGCTGCGCAGTTCCTCACGAAACAGGTCACCGATTGCCCGCAACGCATCGCGGTGCCCGCGGGCTGCAAACCGTTCGGGCGAGTTGATGCGGACCGAGTTATTGAACCCTTGTGCCGCATGGGCCCAGATCAGCGGATGCAGTTCGGTCAGGTGATCACGGATCAGCCAGTTGGCCGCGTCGTGGATCTGAGCGCGCACCGCGTCGGCCTTTTCATTCCCCCCAAGGCCGTTCTGGATGGTTATCGCACAATAGGCAGCCAGCATATTGACCATCTGCTGGTCGGGGCGGTTGCGCAGTATATCGTGCAAACCCTGCAGGAAATATTCGATATCCAGTCGTGCGCAGGCTTCGTCGTCTAGGGCGATGGCATCAAACTGGACCCAAGTGTAGCCACCGGCGCCCCAAAGGTCATGGGTACGGGCTGCATTGCGCAGGGCCTGAACCTCAAGCTCTTCATAGCTGCCGAACCAGCGTGGCAGCAGATGAGTGCCCATTGCACGCATATGGCGTTGGTTATGCGGGTCCAACGTAATCAACTGTTCATACTGATCAGCCACGCGCAGATTGGACTTGCGCTGACCTGCCAGCAGAGCACAGCCAACAGCCGCAACCAGCGCATTGTTGGGCGCGGCTTCGCGGCATTTTGGCAGGATATCGGCCGCGCGGTCGAAATGGGCGGTGCAGCGAGACCGGTGCAAGGGGGGAAGAACTGCGTTTGTCGCAGTGCCGCGCCACGCCCAGGCCAGGTCAATATGCGCCATAGCCACAACAAGGGCGATCATCGGATCATCCTCATGCGCCCGCATTTCATCCTCAAGCTCAGAAATTCCGCCAAGAAGATCATAGTCTGACAATGCCCGATAATCGGACAGAGCGTGTTCGACCGCCAGCACTACATCGGACCGAGCGCCGAATGCCAGCAAATCCGCGATTGGCATCCCATCGGGCGCAGTTTCGCGCGCGTCATCGGCGGCACGCATCTTTGCAGAAAGGTCTGCCCACCGATCCTGGCGGGCCAGATCGCGGCCAAGTTCGATGACGTCCTGACCGATCAGTTCATCGGCCGAGACATTTGCGACGGGGATATTTACCGAACCCTGATCTGGCAGAGCAGCGGCCAGCACTGCATCGGCGGCGTCGAAATCTGACGCAATTTTCAAGGATGGATGTGGAACGCGGGCCTTTTGGGCCATCAGAAACCGGAACATGCTTACACTCGAAACAAAAAAAATCGTAACCTAGCTTTAGAGACTGGCCTCTATTTGGCTCAAATTCAAGCTACAACCGTCTTATTGTCGCTTTGTTCCGGTCAATGCGCCCTGAGACTCGGGATCGTTTCAAAATGGGCCGAAATGATGCCGTTCAACCTTTAGGCCAGCCTCTTTCAGGCGGGACTCGAGTTCCTTATGCGGAGGGGTCGACTCATCAGGCAGGCGAATCCGCTTTTCCGAGGTCAGCACCAGCGACATGCGCACCGAGAAATCCCAGCGTGTATCCAGGCGCACATGGTCGATTTCGCTCAATCTTACGCCAGCCTCGCGCCGCCCCGAGAACCACCGCAGCCCATCCTGATCCAGCCGGAGCCCCGAACGGGTGTTTTGTGCAAAGTCCCATAATGCGGGTAGGGTGAACAGGGCCAGCAGGCCAATCAGCCACCAGACGGCATCAAAGGCGATGACCAACACAGCCAGCGCGGCATAGACCGACAGTAGAATTGC
This sequence comes from Ruegeria sp. YTSA108, assembly GCF_059610185.1. Lineage (NCBI taxonomy): Bacteria > Pseudomonadati > Pseudomonadota > Alphaproteobacteria > Rhodobacterales > Roseobacteraceae > Ruegeria > Ruegeria sp. YTSA108. The sequence continues at coordinate 94,832 of NZ_JBXWND010000008.1, forward strand.
GATGACCTGCGGTGACCTGTTATGCCGTGTATAGGAATAGGGGGTCATGCGTTCAGGATGCGCGTCACCATTTCGGTCGTGTCCCGTGAAAGGTCTGGCGTTTCGGCGATGCGGGTCAGCTGGTTGCGGATAAGGGCCTGGCGATCTGCGTCATACCGCTTCCACGTCTGGAATGCCGAACACATCCGCGCCGTGGTCTGCGGATTGACCGGATCCAGTTTGATCAGCCAGTCCGCCAGCAGAGAATAACCAGCTCCATCAGCACGGTGGAAACCGGCGTGATTCGTCGCCAATGCCCCTAGAACAGCCCGGAAACGGTTCGGGTTCTTCCAGTTGAAATCCGGATGCCCGGTCAGGTGGCTTACGATATCTGCAGTCTCTGCCGGGGCTGACATCGCCACCTGCAGGCCGAACCATTTGTCCATCACCAGCCGGTCATCTTGCCACCGGTCATAAAACGCGTTCAGTTCCTGTTCCCCTTTGCCCGCACGCAACAGGCAGGACAAAGCCGAAAGCTGAAGGGTCATGTTATCGGCGCGCTGATAATCCTCGGCCGCTTTTGCACCCCCGTCCAGCCGTGAGGTCAACGCCAGTGCGGCCCCACCCAGAGCCCGCTGGCCAGCTTGTTCTGCGTCCGGGCTAAAGGGGGCTTCGATGCTGGTTTCGCTGTGCAGGCGGGGCAGCAGATCCTGAACGTGCTGGGCCGTTACCTGCCGCAGCGTTTCAACAGCCGTCCAAATGGCCATCGGGTCGGGCGTGACACCCTGTTCATGCATCATCGCAGCAAGTTCAGATTGGGACGGCAACTCCAGCATCAAGGCGCGATAAGACGGGTCAAGATCGCTGTCGCGCAATACGGCGAGGATGCCATCGAGATAATCCGTTTCCGGTGCCGCATCCGTCAAGATCATCTTGATCAGCGTGTCTTCGGCTAAAGATCGCCCTGCTTGCCAGCGGTTGAACGGGTCGCTGTCATGAGCCAGCAAAAAAGCTCGCTCAGCGCTGCTCTGGTCATGTTCCAGAATCACGGGGGCCGAGAAATCGCGCAGGATTGAGGCCGTGGGTTTGGGCGGATTGGCACCGGCCACGCGTTCCGGTCCTTCGCAACCCTGCAAGCGCCAGCCTTCTACTGTGTATTCGAAAGCAAAGCTTTGGGTTTCCTGAGTGAACTCCAGAATGGTTGTGGGCATGGTTTCATCCCCGTTCGCGCCGATCAGCCCGACCGCAACGGGGATAACCTGCGGCAGTTTTTCTGACTGTCCGGGGGTCGGGTCGGTGCGCTGTCTCAGCGTCAAGGTGTAGATGCCATCAGTCCATTCTTCGGTCACCGATACGCGCGGGGTGCCAGACTGGCTGTACCAGCGTTTGAACTGGGTCAGGTCGCGACCTGTGGTGTCTTCAAACACCTTGATCCAGTCCTCGATGGTGCAGGCCTGACCGTCATGCCGATCAAAATACAGCTCCAGCGCCTGCGCATAGGCCTCGTCACCTACCAGACGTTTCAGCATGCCGATCACCTCGGCGCCTTTTTCGTAGACCGTCGCGGTGTAGAAGTTGTTGATCTCCTGAAAGCTCTCTGGCCTTACCGGATGTGAAAGCGGGCCGTTATCCTCGGCGAATTGGCGCGCCCGCAGGTCGATGGCATCGTGGATACGTTTGACCGGGGCCGAGCGCATGTCCGAGGTGAACTGCGCATCGCGGTACACCGTCAGACCTTCTTTCAAGCACAGCTGAAACCAGTCGCGGCAGGTGATGCGGTTGCCAGTCCAGTTGTGGAAATACTCATGCGCGATGATCGCCTCGATCCGTTCGAAATTCATATCGGTGGATGTCTCAGGGCTGGCCAGCACGGCGGACGAGTTGAAAATGTTCAGACCCTTGTTTTCCATCGCCCCCATGTTGAAATCATCGACGGCGACGATGTTAAAGACATCCAGGTCGTATTCGCGGCCATAGACGTCCTCGTCCCATTTCATCGACTTCTTCAGCGCCTCCATACCGAAGGCGCATTTTCCCTCATCGCCCGGGCGCACCCACAGGTTCAGTTCAACCTCGCGGCCCGATTTGGTTGTGAACTGACCGGGATGTGTAATCAGGTCGCCTGCGACAAGGGCGAACAGATAGGCGGGTTTGGGCCAGGGGTCATTCCATTCGGCCCAGCCATCCCCCTTGCCGGTCGGGTTGCCGTTCGACAGCAGAACCGGCAACGCGCCATTAATGCGTACGGTGAAGATCGACATCACGTCGGGCCGGTCGGGATAGAAGGTGATCTTGCGAAACCCCTCGGCCTCGCATTGGGTGCAATACATGCCGTTCGAAATGTAGAGCCCCTCAAGTGCAGTGTTGTTGCCTGGGTCGATTTCGACCTCGGCTTCCCAGACAAATGCCGCGTCGGGGACAACCGCTGTCAGGCCGGTCTCTGTAACGTCTGGAGTGATCTCAACCCCGTCAACAGTAGCACGGATCAGTTTCAGTTGCTCACCATGCAGGAAAAACTGACGGTCTAAGGCATCAGGATTGGGCCGGAAGGCGATGCGCGAAGTCACTCGGGTCGCATTTGGGGCCAGATCAAAGGTCAGATGTACGCTGTCCACCAGATAACCAAACGGAGTGTAGTCTTTCAGATAGATCGTCGTGGGGGCTGCGTCGCGCATCGGTGGCCTCGAATGGGTTGGTATCAGGCGCGACGTTATGGGTTGCTGCGATGGGCTGCAAGCGGTGCAAGTAAGCTTGCTCAATAGGCGATAAGTATCTGTCGATGTCGAAGTGGCCTGACGACCAAAGACCCAAACTGACCAAGACATGTTGCCTATCGGAAATATCCGCCCTAATTGGGGCCTGTATACAACGGCGTACATACGAGGGAATGTGGCATGAGCAGCAGACAGATGCGGAGCGGACTCAAGGTCGACGGGATTCTGACTGAATTCATAGAAGGGCGTGCTTTGTCTGGAACAGGCGTTGCGGCTGACACCTTCTGGAACGGGCTTGCGCAGATGGTTCACGAGTTGGGTCCAAAGAACCGTACACTTTTGGCAAAGCGGGCCGATATCCAGGGGCGCGTCGATGCCTGGCATTTGGAAAACAATGGCCAGCCGCATAATGCTGCCGCCTATCAGGATTTCCTGCGCGAGATCGGCTATTTGGTGGCTGAAGGCGGGGATTTTCAGATCGAAACCGACAATGTCGATCCCGAGATCGCGTTGATTCCCGGTCCTCAGCTGGTGGTTCCTATTACCAATGCGCGTTTTGCACTGAACGCTGCGAATGCGCGCTGGGGCAGCTTGTATGACTCGCTTTATGGCACCGATGCGATGGGCGATCTTCCCGTCGGTGGTGGTTATGATAATGCGCGCGGAGCACGCGTGATTGCTTGGGCCAAAGCGTTTCTGGACGATGCCGCCCCGCTGGCCAGCGGATCTTGGGCTGAAATGTCAGAACTGCGCGTTGAAAATGGGGTTCTGGTGCCTGCGCTGGCAGATGCAGCGCAGTTTGTGGGTTTTGGCGGTGCCGCTGAAAACCCGGACTTTGTTCTGCTGAAGAACAACGGTCTGCATGTCAAAGTCGTGATTGACACCTCTAGCACCATTGGCGCCACCGACCCGGCCGGTATTGCTGACGTGCATCTTGAATCGGCGCTGTCGACGATCATGGACTGCGAAGATTCAGTCGCCTGTGTGGATGCCGAGGACAAGGTGGTTGCCTATGGCAACTGGCTGGGCCTGATGAAGGGTGATCTGACCGAAGAGGTCTGCAAAGGCGGCACGACTTTTACACGCAAACTGTCCGATGATCTGACTTTTACCGCGGCGGACGGTGGCGCTGGTGTTCTTAAGGGCCGGTCGCTGATGCTGGTCCGCAATGTGGGGCACCTGATGACCAACCCCGCCGTTCTGGATGCCGAAGGGCGCGAGATCGGCGAAGGTCTGATGGACGCGCTGTGCACCACTCTGATTGCGATGCACGACCTGCAGCGCGATGGGGGCAACTCGGTCACTGGTTCGGTCTACGTGGTAAAGCCCAAGATGCACGGCCCCGAAGAGGTCGCCTTTGCCGTCGAAATTTTCGATATGGTTGAAGACATCCTTGGCCTGCCGCGGAATACCGTTAAGCTCGGTATTATGGATGAAGAGCGCCGCACCTCGGCGAACCTTAAGGAATGTATCCGCGCCGCCAAATCGCGCGTGGCCTTCATCAACACCGGCTTTCTGGACCGGACCGGGGATGAGATCCACACCTCGATGGAGGCAGGACCAATGCTGCCCAAGGGAGACATAAAGAACACGCCGTGGATTGCGTCTTATGAAGATCGCAATGTTGATATCGGTCTGGCATGTGGCTTGAAGGGCAAGGCACAGATAGGCAAAGGCATGTGGGCGATGCCCGACCGTATGGGTGACATGCTGGACGCCAAGATCGGTCACCCGAAATCGGGCGCAACTTGCGCCTGGGTGCCGTCGCCGACTGCCGCGACTCTGCATGCAACACATTATCATAAGGTCAACGTCCTAGAGCGCCAGGACGAATTGGCTGCCGGTGGCGCACGTGGTACGCTGGATGATCTGCTGACCGTGCCTTTGCTGGGCGGCCGCAACCTCAGCGATGATGAGATTGCGCGTGAGATCGAAAACAACGCGCAAGGCATCCTGGGCTATGTGGTTCGCTGGGTCGATCAAGGCGTTGGCTGTTCGAAAGTGCCGGACATCAATGATGTTGGCCTGATGGAAGACCGTGCCACCTGCCGGATTTCGTCTCAGGCCTTGGCCAACTGGCTGCATCATGGCACTGTCGATGAGGCGCAAGTCATGGCCGCGATGCGGAAAATGGCCGTGGTGGTCGATCGGCAGAATGATAGCGATCCGGCGTATCGCCCAATGGCTCCCGGTTTCGACGGGATCGCCTTCCAGGCGGCCTGTGATTTGGTTTTCAAAGGCCGTGTTCAGCCTTCGGGTTATACCGAACCTGTCCTGCACGCCCGCCGACTGGAGATGAAAGCCAGCCTTTAACCCAACAGAAATGACTGGATCGAATATGGTAATTTCTTTGCGCAAAGCCCGTACCCTTATCCGCAAAGCCCTTGAAAAAGGGCGCGAGTTGGGGCTGAAACCCCTCTCGGTCATCGTTCTTGATGCTGGTGGCCACGTCATCGCGTTTGAGCGTGAAGACGGTGCTGCCCCTGGTCGTTTTGCGATTGCGCAGGGCAAGGCCTATGGCTCGGTCATGCTGGGGATGGCGGGCACAGCCCAGATGCAACGCGCCGAGGCGCAGGCCTATTTCATGGCCGCCGTAAACGGTGTTTATGGCGGTCAGGTCGTGCCGGTTCCGGGTGGTGTTCTGCTACGTGACCGAAAAGGTGCCGTAATCGGCGCAGTCGGTGTGACCGGCGACACGTCGGATAACGACGCCATCGCTGCCATGGCCGGGATCGAAGCGGCCGGGCTGACTGGCGAAGTTTGACCTTTGGTGAACTCGGAGAGCTGGCAAAGGCTCTCCGATCTTTACGAGGCACAAGCGGCGCGCAAAGCGAATAGGGCCAATTCGGCGGTGGTCCGATCAGGCCCCTTGTTGTGCAGGGGTGAACAGAGACTTGCGCTGACACACAGGCTATGTGCTATTGCGCGCCTGTGACCCTGTCGATACCTTTCCCGGAACGTACGGAAAGAACTAGGAAAGAATAATGGCTCGACCTGTCGTCGGTATCATCGGCAATTCATATTTGATGAACGATCAATATCCGACTCATGCCGGCGGCACGATGAACTCGGACGCCGTGGCCAATGTCTCGGGTTGCTTGCCGATGCTGATCCCTGCCGACCCGCGGTATGTCTGTGTCGAGGAACTGCTTGAGGTCTGTGATGGTTTCCTGCTGACAGGGGGGCGTCCCAATGTTCACCCCGAGGAATATGGCGAACCTGCGACCGACGCGCATGGCGATTTCGACCGGGCGCGCGATGCGATCACGTTACCCTTGGTGCGGGCCTGTGTCGAAAGAGGGCAGCCCTTTTTCGGCATCTGCCGCGGCTTTCAGGAGGTCAACGTGGCCATGGGCGGAACGCTTTATCCAGAAATCCGCGATCTGCCGGGGCGCATGAACCATCGGATGCCCCCCGACGGCACCTTGGAAGAGAAATTTGCCCTACGCCATGTGGTCAACCTGACCGAGGGGGGCGTGTTTCATCGGTTGATGGGCGCTGCCGAGGTGATGACCAACACGCTGCACGGGCAGGGGATCAAAACTGTTGGACATCGCATTGTGATTGACGGCGCTGCACCAGACGGCACGCCCGAGGCGATTTATGTGCAGGACGCGCCCGGTTTCACGCTGTCGGTGCAATGGCACCCGGAATGGGACGCGGTCAATGACCCTGTCTCGCGGCCGCTCTTTGAGGCGTTTGGCGATGCGGCACGCGACTGGTCCGCAGGAGTGCGATCGGGATTGGTTAAACAAACCGCCTGAGTCCCTGCGCCGGCCCTGATTGAAGGGACCGGCGCTTTGCTATCAAACCAGCAGATCGAATTGGTTGATCAACGGCAAGCTGCGGGCGCGCTTGCCGGTAAGGTCGAACAGGGCGTTGCCAAGTGCTGGCATCGACGGAGGCGTCCCCGGCTCGCCCACACCACCCAGATGGCGATTGGTTTCCAGAATGCGGACCTCGGTCACCGGGGCGTTATGCATTCGCAGCGCGTCATAGTCGGGGAAGTTAAATTGCTCGACCTCACCGTTGGCGAAGGTGATCTCACCCATCACGGCTGCTGACAGGCCATAGATCATGCCACCGAACATCTGCGCTTCGACCGTTCCCGGATCCAAAGCAAGACCCACATCGCAGGCAATCCACGCCTTTGCGATGCGAATGGTGCCGTCCTCATCGACCACCTCGATCACCTGCGCCACCGGGGTGCCAAAGCTGTAGGTCATTGCCACGCCACGACCAACACCGGCGGGCGTTTCACCCGTCCAACCTGACATTTCCTTGACGGCTTGCAGGACACCTGCCGACGGCGCGTGCTCGGTTTGGGCCAGTTCAAGACGGAATTCCAGCGGGTCGCGACCGGCGACCAGGGCCAGCTCGTCCATGAATGTCTCGTGGAAGAACCCGTTATGGCTATTGCCGACCGAGCGCCAGAACCCCACAGGTACATCCAGATCGGCGATGTGGCCGCTGACGCAGTAGTTCGGCACGGCATAGGGCTGGTTAAAAAGACCTTCGACCAGGACCTTGTCGGGGCCAGCGCCGGGCAGGCCCGATATGCGTTCCACGGCCTGCTGTGTGCAGGATTGCGATGCAACCTTGGCGTCGATCAGAACTGCCTTGCCGTCTTTGACCGCGCCGCGCATCCGCGCCAGCGCGCCGGGGCGGTAGAAATCGTGGCGCATGTCCTCTTCACGGCTCCAGGTGGTCTGGACCGGAGTATTGGGCATGGCCATGGCGACCTTGGTTGCGATTTCGATGAAATCCAGCTCTCCGCGACGACCAAATCCGCCACCAAGATAGGTGGTGTGAATCTCGACCACTTCTTTATCCAGATTCGCCGTGTTTGCAGCGCGGGTCAGAAGGAAGGTCGGCGCCTGGTTGCCACACCACAGCTCGAGCCTGGAACCGGTGAACAGCGCGGTGGCGTTCATCGGTTCCATCGTGGAATGTGCCAGATAGGGTACCTGATATTCAGCGGTAATTTCGGTGGCCCCGTCGGGCAGGGTGTCTACATCCCCATCATCGCGCATGGTCGAATTTGGCGAGTCGTCAAACGCCTCGGCAATCTTGGCGAAAATACCGTCGGTATCCGGCGGGTAGGGGGCGTCGGCCCAATCGACCTCTATGGCCTCAACCGCTTGAATGGCCAGCCAGGTGTTATTGGCAATAACGGCCACGCCGTTGCCCAGATCGACCACCCTTTCCACGCCGGGCATGGATTCCGCGGTGCTGGCGTCAAAGCCGTTCATCGCACCGCCCAGTTTCGGGTTCATCCGAACCGAGGCGAATTTCAGACCCTCGGGGCGCACGTCGATGCCGAACTCAGCCGTGCCCGTGGATTTGCCAACCATGTCGACTCGTGGCAGGTTCTGTCCCAGCAAACGCCAATCTGAGGGATCGCGCAGCTCGACCTGCATGGGCTCGATCTGTCCGGCGGCCTCAGCCAGTTCGGTATAGGGAATGCGCGTCCCGTCCGGCGCGATCACGGCGCCGTTTTCGGTCTTCAACTGGTCACGCTCCAGGCCCAGACGATCAGCCGCTGCTTGTTTCAGCGTTTCCCGGGCTGTGGCCCCGGCTTCGCGCATGCGTTCGAACCCATCGCGCATCGAGGTCGAGCCGCCTGTGACCTGCAGACTGACAACCTTGCCCAGAACGCCCAACGACTGTGCCAGATTGTGCTGGAAATTCGAGATGTCATATCCCTTGTTCGGCAGGCTCTCACCCAAAATGGCCGAGTTGTAATAGGCGGCTGCCGCAGGCCCGTGAAGGACCCGGATATCGTCCAATTCGACGTCCAGTTCTTCGGCAATCAGGGCTGCCCAAGTGGTCATTACGCCCTGTCCCATCTCGGCACGTGGCGCGAACAGGGTAACGCCCTGCTGATCAATCAGGATGAACGGGCTAAGCGCGGTTTCCCCGTCGCCGGGCTTCAACGGGTTGGCTACGGGGCGGCTGACATAATAGGCGCCAAACGCGACACCGCCCACAATTGCGGCTGAGCCGATCAGAAACGTGCGGCGCAGAATTTTCCCTACGGATGCCATCGCTTATGCCTCCTTCAGTCTGGAGGCCGCGTCATGGATCGCGGCACGGATACGGGGATAGGTGCCGCAGCGGCACAGATTACCCTGCATCGCATCGTCTATGTCCTGATCCGTGGGGCTGGGGTTCTCGGCCAATAGCGCGGCGGCTTGCATGACCTGACCCGATTGGCAATACCCGCATTGCGCAACCTGATGGTCAACCCAGGCCTGCTGTATCTTGGCCATTGCGTCCGGGCTGCCCAGACCTTCGATTGTGGTGACGTCACCCCAGACATCGGACAAGGCAACCTGGCAAGAGCGCACGGCTTCTCCGTCTATATGAACGGTACAGGCGCCGCATGCCGCAACCCCGCAGCCAAACTTGGTGCCGGTCAGTCCGATCTCGTCGCGCAGAACCCATAAAAGGGGGACATCCTCGGGTAGATCGACCTCATATGACGTCCCATTTATCTTTAAGCTGGCCGTCATAGCTGCGTCTCCCTCTTGGCATTTAGTGACGTTCTGACATAAATGGGTGTGAGTGTCAGAGTGTCAACTGACAAATTGAGTGAAAAGTGTCAAAAGGTTCAGATGAGAGATTTCGTGCTAGACGCAAAGTGCCTTGCCATACTGGATTCGGCGCGTAAGGCATTCGCGGCTTACGGCTTTAAAAAGACGTCGATGGATGAAATCGCAAAGGGCGTGGGGATCTCGCGCCCGGCATTGTATCTGTATTTCGACAACAAAGAGGCGATCCTGCGCAGACTCACCGAGTTGCACTATGAGGAGAAGATCGAAGCCGTTGCGAAAGCCCTGCAGGCAGACGGCTCGGTTTCGCAGATTATCGGCCAGGCAATCCACGTGCAGACCGATGGTATGGCTCAGATCATGTCCTCTCCACACGGGATGGAACTGTTGGATGCAGGAAAGTCGCTGGCCTCGGATATCATCACGCAGGGCGAGGCCCGGCTGCAATCTTTATATACAGGGTGGCTACAGAAAGAAGCGTCGAATGATCGTGTCCGTTTGTTTGATGGCGCAAGAGGGACTGCGGAGACCATTGCCTCTGCGCTGCGGGGAAACAAAATCAGCGCGACGGATTTCCAAGAATTTGACCGGATGAACTCGAACCTTGCCGCCATGATTGGTGCAGCGTTGGAAATCAGGTAACCCGCTGTCTGACTTTGTATTCCGGTGCGTCCCATAACCGGTTGGTCATGATGTCGGCCAGAATGTCCACCGCGCCTTTTACATCCTGCTCATCGATATAAAGCGGGGTGAACCCAAAGCGCACGATGTCCGGGGCGCGGAAATCACCGATCACGCCGCGCGCGATCAAGGCCTGCATTGCGGCATAGCCATCGGCGAAACGGAATGAGACCTGACTGCCACGCTGCGCAGGGTCGCGGGGGCTGGCCAGTTTCAGGTTAGGGCAGGTGGCCTCGACGCCCGAAATAAACAGCTCGGTCAGTTCGATTGACTTGGCGCGCACGTCTTTGATGTTGGCCATGTCCCAGATGTCCATCGCCGCAGACAGCGCGGTCATCTGGATGATCGGAGGTGTGCCGACACGCATCCGCTCGATACCCTGTCCGGGGCGGTAATCCAGATCGAACGTGAACGGGGCTTCATGGCCCAGCCACCCGGATAATGCAGGGCGCACGCGATCCGCATGGCGGGGCGCCACATAGATGAACGCCGGCGCGCCGGGGCCTCCGTTCAGATACTTATAGCTGCAGCCAACGGCAAAATCCGCTTTGCAACTGGACAGCTCAACCGGGATCGCCCCTGCGGAATGGGCCAAATCCCAAACGGTTATTGTGCCGTTCGCATGAGCCTGTTCCGTCAGCGCCTTCATGTCATGGATCCGGCCAGACCGGTAATCGACCTCGGTCAGCATCAGAACCGCGACGTCTTTGGTGATGTTTTCGGCAACATCCTCGGGTGCGACCACCCGTAATTCGTATTCCGATCCGAGTGAACGCAGCAGACCGTCGACCATATAAAGGTCCGAAGGGAAATTGCCGTTATCAGACAGCACAACCTTGCGGTCGGGGCAAAGCTCCAGCGCCGAGGCAACAGCCTGATAGACCTTGATCGACAGGGTATCGCCGGTCACGATGGTACCCGGTTCCGCACCGATCAACCGTCCGATACGGTCGCCAAGCCCGGTCGGAAGCCCCATCCACCCGGCCTTGTTCCAACCGGTGATCAGCATTTGACCCCATTCGTGTGTCATCATTCCACTCACCCGCTCGGCGGCAGCACGTGGCAATGGGCCAAGCGAGTTGCCGTCCAGATAAATGGTTCCATTCGGCAGATCGAACATGGCTTTGGTTGCAGCGAAATCAGTCATGGAGGTCCTGTGCAGAATTCTGACAAATGTCTGACTAAAGGGCTATCTGATCAGTTCTGCCGTGTCTACGCGTTCGGCCGAAAATGCACAGATGCGACCAACTGTGGTTTTGCTTTCGTGGATGCAAAGCGGTACATACCCCGACAAATGCGACATCCATACCGCAGGATCAGAGGAACAAGCATGAAGCGCAAACTCGACATTCCGCCCGCTTGGTTGGTGGCCTTTGCTGTTCTCGCCTGGCTGCAGGCGAACTATGCGTCCTTCGGCCTGTCGCTGGCCAGCGGGTTTACCGACCTGCTCAGCGGCCTTCTGATCGGGGGCGGCGTCGTTCTTGTCGTGCTGGCGATTGCCGAGTTTCGTCGACATCGAACAACTGTCCTGCCGCATGAAACTCCATCGAGTCTGGTTCAAACAGGTATCTTCAAGCGCAGCCGCAATCCGATCTACGTTGGCGATGTACTTATTCTGGCCGGCTTGATTCTGCGTTTCGACGCGGTGCTGTCCTTGGTGTTGATGCCTGTTTTTGTCTGGATTTTGGAACGCAGGTTTATTGTGCCGGAAGAAAACCGTATGCGCCGTGCCTTTCGCACGGATTTCGCCAGATATGAAAGGCAAACCCGCCGCTGGATCTGATGTGGACGGGATTTTACACGACGTAACAATGCTGCGCTTGCGAAATAATCTTGCGCAGTTAAAACTGGTTCTTCAGATAGAATGCCAACTATCCTTGCGAACTGACCGAAAATTAGGGGGACGCGCCGTTGAAGATTGGAACGCCAAAGGAAACATTTGACGGTGAGAACCGGGTCGCGATGACTCCGGATTCAGCCCGTCAACTGCAAAAGCTCGGGTATGAGTGCCTGATCGAGAAAGGGGCCGGCGCTGCGGCCGGGTTCTCGGACGCCACATATAAAGAGGCGGGTGTCGAGGTTATCGGAACCGCGGCGGCGCTGTGGAAAGCCGCCGACATCGTCGCCAAGGTACGTCAGCCAAATGAAACCGAGCTGAAGCGTCTTGCCAAGGGCAAGACATTGATCTCGTTCTTCAACCCCGCAGGGAATGAAAAGGGCATGGAGGCCGCCAAGTCCAAGGGCGCCAACGTGATCGCCATGGAAATGGTGCCGCGTATCAGTCGTGCCCAGAAGATGGACGCTCTGTCGTCGATGGCCAACATAGCGGGCTACCGCGCGGTGATCGAAGCGGGTAACAACTTTGGCCGGTTCTTCACCGGTCAGGTGACGGCTGCTGGTAAAGTACCGCCTGCCAAGGTTCTGATCGTAGGTGCCGGTGTGGCCGGTCTGGCCGCCATTGGCACCTCGACCTCTCTGGGTGCGATCACCTATGCGTTCGACGTACGCCCCGAAGTGGCGGAGCAGGTTGAATCCATGGGCGCCGAATTCGTCTATCTGGACTTCGAAGAAGACCAGCAGGACGGCGCGGCAACCGGCGGTTACGCGAGTGTTCAGTCCGATGAATTCCGCGAGGCACAGCTGGCCAAGTTCCGCGAACTTGCTCCGGAAATGGACATCGTGATCACCACCGCGTTGATCCCCAACCGCGAAGCGCCCGAGCTTTGGACCAAGGACATGGTCGAAGCGATGAAACCGGGTTCGGTGATCGTGGACCTTGCGGCGGAAAAAGGCGGCAACTGCAAGCTGACCGTTGCTGACGAGAAGATCGTGACCGATAATGGCGTGACCATCATCGGCTATACCGATTTCCCAAGCCGGATGGCGGCACAGTCTTCGTCGCTTTACGCAACCAACATCCGTCACATGATGACAGACCTGACGCCTGAAAAGGACGGTCAGATCAACCATGACATGGAAGACGACGTGATCCGCGGCGCAACCGTGACGCATGAAGGTGAAATCACCTTCCCGCCACCGCCGCCGAAAGTTCAGGCGATTGCCGCTCAGAAAAAGCCTGAGGTCAGGGAGCTGACCCCGGAGGAGAAAAAGGCGCAGGAAGTTGCGGCCTTCAAGGCGCAAACCAAACAGCAGTTCACCTTGCTGGGTATCGGCGGTGCGCTAATGCTGTTGATCGGTCTGATTGCTCCGGCCAGCTTCATGCAGCACTTCATCGTCTTTGTGCTGGCGATCTTCGTGGGATTCCAGGTGATCTGGGGCGTCGCGCACAGCCTGCACACACCGCTTATGGCGATTACCAACGCGATCTCGTCGATCATCATCGTTGGCGCAGTGATGCAGATCGGATCCGGGTCGTTTCTGGTTATTCTGCTGGCGGCTCTGTCCGTTTTCATGGCCGGGATCAACATCTTCGGTGGCTTCCTCGTAACTCGGCGCATGCTTGCCATGTTCCAGAAATCTTAAGGAGGCCGGGCACATGGATTATGGCTTCACCACTGCCGCCTACGTTGTTGCGGCTGTTCTGTTCATCCTCTCGCTTGGCGGCCTGTCGAACCAGGAAAGCGCCAAGCGCGCTGTCTGGTATGGCATCGTCGGTATGGCGCTGGCGGTTTTCGCTACGCTGGTCGGCCCCGGTTCGGGCTTGTGGCTGCTGTCATTGCTGCTGATCATAGGTGGTGGTCTGATCGGTCAATATGTGGCGCAGCGCGTCCAGATGACCGAGATGCCACAGCTTGTGGCTGCGATGCATTCGCTGGTTGGTTTGGCGGCTGTGTTCGTGGGTTTCAACGCGCATTTTGAAATCAAGAATGTCGCCGAAGTTTTTGCGGTTGTTGATGCCGCCAAAGACGTCGACCTTTCCGACCTGGGCGCGTTTGCCAAGCTGATCGCCAAGAAGACAGCGGCAGAGCTGGCAATCCTGCACGTGGAACTGTTCCTGGGCATCTTTATCGGCGCGATCACCTTTACCGGTTCGGTCGTGGCTTATGGCAAGCTGGCTGGCAAGGTTACATCGACGGCAACCAAACTGCCCGGTGGTCACGCGCTGAATGCGTCTGCGGCGGGGCTCTCGCTGATCTGTCTGGTTTGGTACACGTCCACGGGCGGATTCCTGCCCCTGTTCCTGATGACGCTGGCCGCCTTGTTTATTGGTTATCACCTGATCATGGGCATCGGCGGTGCCGACATGCCGGTGGTTGTGTCGATGCTGAACAGCTATTCAGGCTGGGCGGCTGCGGCCATCGGCTTTTCGCTGGGCAACGACCTGCTGATCGTGGTCGGTGCGCTTGTGGGCTCGTCCGGTGCGATTCTCTCCTACATCATGTGTAAGGCGATGAACCGGCACTTTGTCAGTGTGATCCTGGGTGGCTTTGGTGGTCCGCAAGGTGAGCAGATGGCTGTCGAAGGCGAGCAGATTGCAATCGAGGCCGACGGTGTTGCCGCAGCCCTGAATGACGCCGACAGCGTGGTGATCATTCCGGGCTATGGCATGGCGGTGGCGCAGGCGCAGCAATCGGTTTCCGAGCTGGTGCGCAAGCTGCGCGCGCAAGGCAAGAACGTACGCTTTGCGATCCACCCCGTTGCCGGTCGTCTGCCGGGTCATATGAACGTGCTGCTGGCGGAAGCCAAAGTGCCCTATGACATCGTTCTGGAAATGGATGAGATCAACGACGACTTCCCGGATACGGATGTTGCCATTGTGATCGGCTCCAACGACATCGTGAACCCTGCGGCGCAAGAAGATCCCAACAGCCCCATTGCCGGCATGCCGGTTCTGGAATGCTGGAAGGCCAAGCAGGTGTTTGTATCCAAGCGTGGTCAGGGCACCGGCTATTCGGGCATCGAAAACCCGCTGTTCTTCAAAGAGAACACCCGCATGTTCTATGGCGACGCGAAACAATCGCTGGACAAGCTGCTGCCAATGATCGATTGATCTAAAGCCTTAACCAAAATGCAAAGGGCGCCTTCGGGCGCCCTTTTCTTGTTTGTCATGTTGGGGGCTTTGCCTCCAAGCCCCCAAGATTTTTCTGGCCAGATGAGGCGGGCGGAATGTGGTATCCTTGGGCTATTATAGAGAGACAAGGAGGTGCCCTATGGAAAAGGTCAACGGCATAGGTGGTGTGTTTTTTCGCGCCAGAGATCCGGAAGCGCAGCGGCATTGGTACGAGACCCATCTTGGCGTTCATCATTACGATCCCGTCCCCTGGAAACAGCGCGAAGGCTATACGGTCTTTGCCCCGTTTGCGCAGGACACCGATTATTTTGGCCGCGCCGAGCAGCAGTGGATGATCAATTTTCGGGTTGATGATCTGTCTGCCATGACGACCCAGTTGCAAGCCGCAGGCATTGCCGTCGAGACCAATCCGGAATGGGATAGCGAGGTTGGAAAATTCGCACGTATTCACGACCCTGAGGGCAACCCAATCGAACTGTGGCAGCCAAATCAATGACATAAGGGGTTTGTATACCGTAGTATCCATGTAAGCTATTGAAATAAAAAGATAATTGATGTATTTTTGAACTGTCGTATAGTGCGCCGGACAACGCCGGAGCATTCAATGACGCCGATCGACGATCATCCATTGCGCTATTCGCTGGCCAACGAGCTGCATGCGCGCCCGTTTCCCGTGGCCTCGACGCCATGCACCGTTGCGTTTTTGGCCATCAAGAAACCCGTGGCGGCGGTTGCGCGGGACCGGAGCGAAGACATTGCCCATCTGGTCAATCTTCTGGACCGTCACGGTGCGCAGCACCCGCAGCCGGACGCGACGCATTACGCGGGTCAGATCGGGCGTCACTGGCTCAAGTGGGAGCAGCACACGGAATTTGTGACCTATACGGCGATCACCCGGAATGTCAGTGACCGGGCCTTCAACCCCGCTGATTTTGAGGCTTTCCCACCTGATTGGCTGATGGCCAGCCCGGGCCAGAGGATAACCTCGGCCATGGTTCGGGTGACCGAAAGACCAGATGATGAGGCGGTAAAAGCCGCGCTGGCCGAATGGTTCGAACCCGAAAGCCTTGCGGTTGCGCGCGTGCTGGATGATGCTGCGATTTGTGCCAGTGACTTTCGGATTGATCCGGCTGGGCATATGCGGTTCGCGCTCTTCGTGACCAAGGGAACAGGACAGCGCCGAACCGGACGCATCATCCAGCGCCTGTGCGAGATCGAAACCTACAAGGCCATGTCCATGTTGGGCTTTGCTCGCATCAAGCAACTGATGCCGAAAATCGGAGAGCTGGATGGAAAGCTGACCCGGCTTATGGGGCAGATGACAGATAACTCGGCGCATCCTGACGAACTACTGCCGGATCTGCTGTCTACATCCATCGAATTGGAAACGCTTTCTGCCCGATGCGCATTTCGCTTTGGGGCTACCGGGGCCTATGAGGCCATCGTGAACCAACGGATCGAGGTATTGCGCGAGGAAAGGTTCGAGGGCCGTCAGTCCTTTGCCGATTTCATGATGCGCAGGTATGAGCCCGCAATTCGGACTGTGAAAGCCACGGAAAGTCGGCTGCAGACCTTGTCCGACCGGGCGATCCGGGGGGGTGAGTTGCTGCGGACCCGGGTAGATGTGGAACGCAGCGCCCAGAATCAGGCATTGCTGGAAAGTATGGACCGCCGTGCTGATCTGGCCCTGAGGTTGCAGCACACAGTCGAGGGGCTTTCCGTGGTGGCGATTAGCTATTATGCGGTCTCACTGGCCAGCTATCTGTTGTACCCGTTGACCGCCACCGGGATCAGCAAGGGGATGCTGACCGCGGCGGCAACCTTGCCGGTTGTCCTGTGTGTCTGGCTGGGTATCAGGCATATACGAAAGCGGTTGGCCTAATCCGCGTTTGCTAAACCTTCCCAAGGCTGTAGAACTGACAGGGGCGGGCGCGGAGCAAAGGAAAATACGTGATCGGAATTATGGCCGCTTGGCGGGCCGTGGCGGCCATGTTCATTTTGAACGGCGCTTTGTTCGGGATCTGGGCCTCGCGTATTCCCGCAGTCAGGGATCACCTGGACCTGTCGCACGAAGCGCTTGGCTACGGCTTGCTGTTCATGGCGGCTGGGGCTGTGTGTTCGTTCCCGGTTACCGGACGTCTGACAGATCGGTTCGGGGCTGTGGTGATCACACGGATCATCGCCATTCTTTATACCGCATCCCTTATCTTGCTGGCCTTTGCCGGAAGCTTTTGGGCATTGGCGTTTTTCCTGTTCGTATTCGGGGCCTTCCACGGCTCGATGGATGTGGCGATGAACGCCTGGGCAGCAGAGGTTGAGCGCGCTTATGACAGGCCCGTTATGTCGTCTTTTCACGCGATGTGGAGCCTGGGGGCCGGTCTGGGAGCGATGAGCGGATTTGGTGCGATACAGATGGGCCTGACGGTGTCACAGCACTTTTTGCTGGCCGGTGGCATCGTAGTTGGGCTGACACTGGCTCTGTCCCGTGTGCAGTGGAATTCGCACCGTGTTGTGGCCGCGGGCGGGGCGATATTTGCACTTCCGTCGGGTGCGTTGATACTTGTCGGATTTATTGCCCTGTGCGGGGCATTGGGTGAAGGGGCCGTCGCGGACTGGAGCGCGATTTTCCTGCGGGATGTGACCGGTGCACCCGAAAGCGTCGCGGCGCTGGGATATGCCGTCTTTTCGGTGACAATGGTCGCGTTCCGTCTGGTGGGTGGTGTCGTGATCGCGCGGTTCGGACCAACCGCGACGGCCCGTTTCGGAGGGGTATGCGCCGCTTTGGGGGTGCTGGCTGTGGTATCGGCCTATGATGCCGGGATTGCTCTGGTTGGGTTTGGACTGATGGGGCTTGGATATGCAGTGATCATGCCGCTTGCGTTCAGCAGGGCGGCAAATGATCCGCATGTCCCGCCTGGTCAAGCCATCGCCAGCGTGGCCACATTAGGGTATGGCGGGTTGTTGATTGGCCCGCCCCTTATTGGGTTTCTGGCAGAGATGCTTACATTGCGTCTTGCATTCATGGCCTTGCTGCCGCTGGCTGTTTTCATTGTCCTGTTATCCGGCGCGTTGCGCCCCGGTGACAGCGACGAACGATGATTTTGGGAGATACACATGCCGATCAAAAACCGGTTCGCAGAACTGCAGAGTGAAATCACGGAATGGCGGCGTGATATCCACCAAAATCCAGAGATCCTGTTTGAAACCCATCGCACCAGTGCGCTGGTGGCGGAAAAGCTGAAAGAGTTCGGCTGCGATGAGGTGGTCACCGGAATTGGCCGAACGGGCGTGGTTGGTGTGATCAAGGGCAAGGCGGACACGGGCGGCAAGGTTATCGGTTTGCGTGCCGATATGGATGCGCTGCCGATCCGTGAGGCGACCGGATTGGACTATGCCTCGAATACCGATGGGGCGATGCACGCCTGCGGCCATGATGGTCATACTGCGATGTTGTTGGGGGCGGCGAAATACCTTTCGGAAACGCGGAATTTTGACGGGACAGTGGTGGTCATTTTCCAACCTGCCGAAGAAGGTGGCGGCGGTGGTCGTGAGATGTGTGAAGACGGGATGATGGATCGCTGGGGCATTCAGGAAGTCTACGGAATGCATAACTGGCCCGGCCGTCCGGTGGGCAGTTTCGCCATCCGTCCTGGCGCGTTTTTCGCAGCTACTGATCAGTTCGACATCGTTTTCGAAGGCAAAGGCGGCCACGCAGCCAAGCCGCATGAAACCGTGGATACAACTGTGATGGCGGCGCAGGCGGTTCTGGCGCTCCAGACCATCGCGGCGCGAAACGCTGACCCGGTGGATCAGGTGGTTGTTTCGGTGACCTCGTTCGAAACCTCTTCAACTGCATTCAACGTGATCCCTCAGACTGTAAAGCTGCGCGGTACGGTCCGTACAATGAGCCGGGACATGCGGGATATGGCCGAAAAGCGCGTGACCGAGATCTGCTCCGGAGTGGCCGCCACATTCGGAGGAGCGGTTGAGGTGACCTATTACCGGGGCTACCCGGTGATGGTGAACAGTGATGATCAAACCGATTTCGCAGCGCGGGTGGCGCGGTCCGTCTCAGGCGATTGTGACCAGGCACCGCTGATCATGGGCGGCGAGGATTTCGCCTTTATGCTCGAAGAGCGTCCGGGCGCCTATATTTTGGTGGGTAATGGGGACACCGCAGCAGTTCACCATCCCGAATATAACTTCAACGATGAGGCTATCCCTGCAGGATGCAGCTGGTGGGCCGAAATCGTGGAGCAAAGGATGCCAGCGGCGTGATCCCAAGGGGCAGGCAGGTGCTCTGCCCCTAAACGCCGGTGGTCTTCAGGCCAAGCCGGTCGCACAGGGTCTCGACAATGGAATCGAGCGCGGATTTCTGCGTGTTGACGCAGGATTTTGCGGCATCGCGCGCTGTATCCAGCGCGTCCTGATCGCTGAGCCAAACCGCGACCGCGTCTGCCAGGGCCTGCGCCGAGTTCACCTCAACCGCGCCACCGGTTTCGATGAGCGGCGCAAAGGTCTCGGCAAAGTTGAAGTATCCGGGACCGGTTACTACTGCCGCCCCGGCCTGAGCGGGTTCGAACGGGTTATGGCCGCCGATCTCATGCAGTGATCCGCCCAGAAACACGATCGGGCAAAGCGCGTACCAGGTGCCGGTCTCGCCCAAAGTGTCGGCGACATAGACCTGTGTTTCGGTGTCGATCCGCCCATTCGATGTTCGGAACACGGCGGATTGCCCGGCCTGTTTCAACAGCGCGGCCACATCCTGCCTGCGTTCGGGGTGGCGCGGGATCAACAGCAGCAGCAGGTCGGGCCAGCGCTCCAGCAATTTCGCATGGGCGGCCAGAACAATCTCTTCTTCTCCGGCATGGGTTGAGCTAGCGATCCACACAGGGCGTCCGGCAATCTCGGTCTGGATGTCTTCCAGCACAGAATTATCGACCGGAAGCGGGTCGGACATCGCCTTGAGGTTGGTTCCCGGTTGCACGCGGTCCGCCACAGCCCCCATGTCCACCAGATTAGCGGCGGTTTTGCCATTCTGGGTCAGGAACAGGCTGAAATTGTCCAAAATGAATCGTGCGGTTTGTGGACGTTTTTTCCAACCTTCGACGGATTTCTCTGACAGGCGCGCATTCAAC
This sequence comes from Ruegeria sp. YTSA108, assembly GCF_059610185.1. Classification (NCBI taxonomy): domain Bacteria; kingdom Pseudomonadati; phylum Pseudomonadota; class Alphaproteobacteria; order Rhodobacterales; family Roseobacteraceae; genus Ruegeria; species Ruegeria sp. YTSA108. The sequence continues at coordinate 114,870 of NZ_JBXWND010000008.1, forward strand.
AGGGCCAGAGGGATTCCCCGTCCAGCCGCGTCAACGATCAGGCGTGGCCAGATTTCGCTTTCGACAAATACTCCGGCTTCGGGGCGCCAGTGATCCAGAAATCGCCTGACCGGCCCTGCGGTGTCCAGCGGCGGATACTGGTGTCGCGTACGGGGTGGCATCCGTTTTTCGATCAGCGCCGCCGAAGTTGGGGTGCCCGAGGTCACCAGGAACTGGGCATCCGGCAGGCGTTCACCCAGCCGTTTGATCAGGCTGATGACCGACAGGGTTTCCCCCACACTTGCAGCGTGGAACCAGATCAATCGGCCCTTGGGGCGTGGTAGGCTGGCATGGCCGAGCCTTTCATGCTGGCGAATTGTCGGGACATCTGCCGCCAGGAGTTTCTTGCGCACGGTGCGCCAAGCCAAAGGTGCAGCAACGGCGGTCAGGCTGCAATACAAACGGTAAAGCAGCGTCGGCTGGCCAGAGGGGGCGGTCATGTCAGCCGCCCGTATGGCTCATGTGGCGGCTCATCTTGCCGTCGACCGCCTGGCGGGAATAGTCGAAGTCGTGGCCTTTGGGCTTAAGATTTATCGCCGCGCGGATGGCCTGTTCCAGCGGCGCCTCGGTATCGAGATGATCTCGCAGGAGGGCACGCAGATCGGCCATATCCTCTTGCCCCAGACACATATACAGCTCACCCGTACAGGTCAGGCGGACACGATTGCAACTTTCGCAGAAATTGTGCGACAGCGGTGTGATAAAGCCGATCTTCTGGCCCGTTTCTTCAAGCCGCGCATATCGCGCCGGGCCACCGGTGCGTTCTGCCAGATCGGAGACGGTATAGTGGCTTTCATATTCTTTGCGGACATCCTTGAGCGACCAGTACTGATCCAGACGGTTCTCGTTCCCGATATCGCCCATCGGCATCACCTCGATCCAGGTCAGATCCATGTCGCGCTCAGCGCACCATTGGGTGATTGTTGGAAGCTCGGCCTCGTTGAAGCCTTTCAGGGCCACGGCGTTGATCTTGACCCGCAGGCCAGCCTTTTGGGCCGTGTCAATTCCGTTCAGAACCTGTTTCAACCGGCCCCAACGGGTGATCTGGCTGAATTTCTCATCATCCAACGTGTCCAGCGACACATTCACCCGGCGCACGCCCGCCGCATAGAGATCGTCAGCAAAGCGGTGCAGTTGCGAGCCATTGGTTGTCAGCGTCAGCTCTTTCAACGCGCCGCTGTCCAGATGCCGGGTCATGGCATTGAAGAATGACATGATGTTTCGGCGGACCAGCGGCTCGCCCCCGGTGATGCGCAGCTTTTCCACGCCCATCTTCACGAAGGTCGTGCACATACGGTCCAGCTCTTCCAGCGTCAGCAGATCCTTTTTCGGCAGGAACTTCATTTCTTCGGACATGCAGTAAACACAGCGAAAATCACAGCGATCCGTAACGGAGACGCGGAGATATGTGATGGCACGTGCGAACGGGTCGATAAGCGGAGCTGTCATGAGTCATACGTAAAGCGGCGACTGGCCTGCGACAAGCCTGAACTGTGCTTTGTGCTGGCACAGTCCTGTGAGGGGGGCTAAGTTCAGGCCATGAAATACACTCTGCTGACCATTTGTATCCTTGTTGCGGGCTGTGACACTGTCCGCTCGACAACTGATCGGGTTTTCGGTCGCGACAAACCTGCGGCTGAACCAGAGGTCGCCGCGGAAGCTGACGTCACCGAATCCGTTCCGGTCCCCGCAACCGCCGCTGGTTGGGTTGGCGCCAAGACCACCATTGCCAGCTTGGGTGATCCGACAACGCCGGGACGCTGGATGGAAACGCCTTTGGTCGAGACAGAGTTCACAGGACGTGTTGTTGTGCCCAGAACAGGGGCGCAGGCCTATATCACGCTGGTCCCGGCCCGTGGGCCCGAAAGCGGCGGCAGCAGGCTGTCGCTGGATGCAATGCGGGCGCTGCTTTTGCCTTATGACGAACTTGTCGAGCTGGAAGTTTATTCCAACTGACCTTTCAGATATTTGCCAGCTTCACGCCGGGCAAAGGGCTTCATGGCCGAACTATGGTTGCGCAGAAAGTTAACCACTCGGTCCGCGTCATGTTTCGACAGCTCGCGCAGCCACCATGCGATTGCTTTCTGGATGAACCAGTCACGGTCGGGCACATAGCCCGCTGCCCAGCCAAGAATACGGTCGCGCCGGTTCAGGTCTTCTGGCTTGGGGTGGTTCTGCTTGGTCCAGGGCAGGGTGGCCACCAGCGCGGCGCGCCGTGTCCACATGTGGTCTGACGCTGTCCAGCTTTCGACCTGATCCAACCGCGCCGGGTCCGCAGATAAGCGTTTCTGCATCGCCATACAGGCGTGATCTGCCACCGCCCAGGCATCGAAATCTGGCAACCAGCTTTGCTGCAGGTCCCAAGCAGCCTCATCGGGGCGGATACGGGCTTGGGTCAGCAACTTGGCTGCGGCAAGACGGCCCTCGTGGATATCGGTCTGCCAGAGTGCGTCAGCCAGATCCACCCGCGCAGCAACGTCCAGTTCCTGTCGCCATAGTTTGCTCAGGTCGTTCAGAACCGGATTTGCAACACCCAGATAGAGGCGTTCGACCTTGTGATAAGCCGCCATCTGCACGGCGCGTTCTGGGTCGGCATGGGCGCGGATCTGGTCAAGATAGGTGACGGGCGTCATAGGTCCGCAGCGCGTGTTGGCCTGCCGTCGATCGTCTGATGGTTCCGCTCAACCCAATAATCGCGGATATCGTCATCGGACTTACCGTCTACCCATTTCTGCATCGTGTCCCGTTCGGACTGGTATTCCATGAACGGTACGGCATATCCGCAAGAGGTCTGAACCATGTCAATCGCAAGGTCATAGATCTGGCGGGCGCTGCGGTGGTCGGGAAACTGCCCGGCCAACGCGTCCCAGCCCTCATCCCCGGCATGCAATGTACGCGCGGTGCCATAGGTGCGCAGGATCAGCGGGCGTGTGGTGAAGGAACACCACATCAGGGTCATGCGATTGACCTCAAGCAAATGCCCGGCGGTTTCGTTGCCACTGCCGGTCAGGTTCATCCAGATAATCCGATTGGGCCCCAGTACCCGCAGCGAGTCCATCCCTTTGGGAGAGATGTTGACCCGTCCTTCAGGTCCGGCGGTGCCGACGAAGAACAGATGCTGATCCTCGATAAACTTGCGATGGGCGTTATCCAGCGCCGGAAATTGCTTGGACATGCGTCACTCCACCGTTACGGATTTCGCCAGATTGCGCGGCTGGTCCACATCCGTGCCCTTGGCCACCGCCGTATGATAGGCCAGCAGCTGAGCGGGCACCGAATAGAGGATCGGCGCAAGGCTGGGGTGCACATGCGGCATGCGGATCGTGCTCCAGACCCCGTCTTCCGCCTCGGCGATGCCGTCATCATCGGACACCAGGATGACTTTACCCTTGCGTGCCATGACCTCTTGCATATTCGACACGGTTTTGTCGAACACCGTGTCTCGCGGGGCCAGAACCACCACGGGCATGTGTTTGTCGATCAGGGCAATGGGGCCGTGCTTTAGCTCACCCGAAGCATAACCTTCGGCATGGATATAGCTGATTTCCTTGAGTTTCAGCGCCCCTTCCATCGCCAGCGGGTACATCAGGCCGCGTCCCAGAAACAGAACATCGCGCGCCTCGGACAAGCGCTGGGCGGATTTCCTGATGGCCCGGTTCTGATCCAACGCGGTGTTCAGCACCGAAGGCAGCCCGCGCAACGCGGCGGCGTGATCGGCAAGTTCCTCGTCGCTCAACGTGCCACGGTCCGCGGCAGCCTTGAGCGCCAGCATCAGCAACACGCTCAGCTGACAGGTGAAGGCTTTGGTCGAGGCGACGCCTATCTCAACCCCGGCATGGATCGGCAGGGCGATGTCGCTTTCACGTGCGATCGAGCTTTCTGGAACATTGACGACTGAGACGACCTTGTCCGCTTTGCCGTCGCAATACCGCAGGGCGGCCAGCGTGTCGGCGGTTTCACCCGATTGGCTAACAAACAGCGCCATAGTGCGTTCCGGGATCGGAGGTTCACGATAGCGAAATTCGCTGGCGATATCGACTTCGACCGGTATTCTGGCAAGTTGCTCGAACCAGTATTTGGCGGTCAAACAGGCGTAGAAAGCAGTCCCGCAAGCGACCATCGTCAGACGGTCCAGCTTGGTGAAATCCAGATCCCCCGGCAGAACGACCTGATCCCCGGCAGAGGGCAGGTAGGACCGGATCGCCTCGGCAACCACAATCGGCTGTTCCGCGATTTCCTTGGCCATGAAATGCTTGTGCCCGGCCTTGTCGGCGCGGCTGTGATCCACTTTGATCTTGCGGGTTTCGCGATTGGCAAGCTCACCTGCTTCGTTGCGGATTTCCAGCGATGTGCGGGTCACAACCGCACGGTCACCTTCTTCCAGATAGGTGATGCGATCCGTCAGCGGCGCTAGCGCGATGGCGTCCGAGCCGACAAACATCTCTCCGTCCCCGTGCCCGATTGCCAGTGGCGAGCCTTTGCGCGCGGCCACGATCAGGTCATCTTCGCCGTCAAACAGAAAGGCCAAGGCAAATGCGCCGACCAGCCGGTCGATGGTTTTATAGGCGGCTTCAACCGGGGGCAGCCCTGATTTGAGGTAATGTTCAGCCATCAGGGCGACGGTTTCCGTATCGGTTTCGGTTTCGAACCCGATCCCGTGTTCCGCCAGCTCTGTCCGCAGCTCTCGATAGTTTTCAACGATGCCGTTGTGAACAACGGCAACCGGCCCGGCCCGGTGGGGATGCGCATTCGAAACTGTCGGCGCGCCATGGGTGGCCCAGCGGGTATGGCCGATACCGGATTTACCGGGAAGCGGGTCATGCACCAGCAGGTCGCTGAGGTTTACCAGCTTGCCTACAGCCCGACGCCGACCCAGGGATCCGCCATTGACCGTAGCAATGCCTGCACTGTCATACCCCCTGTATTCCAGCCGTTTTAGGGCCTCGACCAGGATGGGGGCAGCTTCGTGCTTGCCCAATACGCCTACAATCCCACACATCTGTCAGGCTCCTTTGTCGCGACGAGCCTTCTTCGCCGTCAACATGTCAAACAATTTACGCGCATAACCGGGCTTGTTGTCCTGCTTGGCGCGCGCAACGGCCAAAGCATCCGCTTCCACATCGCGCGTCACCACGGTTCCGGTGGCCGTCATCGCGCCGTCACCAATGGTGACAGGTGCCACCAACATGGTGTTCGATCCGACAAAGACGTTCTGACCGATGGTTGTTTGGTGCTTCATTACGCCATCGTAATTGCAAGTGATCGTACCCGCGCCGATATTCGTCGCCGCCCCAACCGTTGCGTCCCCGATATAGCTGAGATGGTTGACCTTCGCGCCTTCGGCGATCTCAGCATTCTTGATCTCGACAAAATTGCCGACGCGGGTGTTTTCTGCCAGCTCAGCGCCGGGGCGCAGGCGGGCATAGGGGCCGACGATGGCGCCGCGGCTGACATGGCAGCCCTCAAGATGAGAAAATGCCCGGATCGTCGCGCCGCTTTCCACCGTGACACCGGGGCCAAAGACCACATTGGGTTCTATCACTGTGTCGCGGCCAATGACGGTGTCGGCGGCCAGATAAACGGTTTCCGGCGCCATCAGCGTGACCCCCAGATCCAGCAGATCGGCGCGGGCACGGGCCTGAAAAACCGCATCCGCAGCGGCCAGGTCAACGCGCGAGTTCACACCCAACGTTTGTGCCTCGTCACAGGCGACTGCGGTGACATTCAGGCCACGGGATCGGGCGATTGCCACGACATCCGGCAGGTAGTATTCACCGGCGGCATTGTCATTGCCGACGTCGTCGATCAGCGAAAACAGCAATTCAGCGTCACAGGCCAAAAGGCCAGAATTACAAAGTGTTATATCGCGCTCATTATCCGAGGCGTCTTTGTATTCGACGATGCGTTCAAGGGCCTGTCCGTTCATGACCAACCGGCCATAGCGTGCAGGATCTGCGGCCTCAAAACCCAGAATAACCAGATCGTTCTTGGCCCGCGCTTCGATCATACGTTCCAACGTATCGGGTTGCAAAAAGGGCGTGTCCCCGTACAGAACAACCACGTCGCCGTTGAAACCCTGCAGCGCTTCGCGCGCCTGTGCGACAGCATGGGCGGTGCCCAGCTGTTCGGCCTGAATGGCGATTTGTGCGGTCTCGTCCTCGGCCAGGGTTGCTTTGGCAACGGCTTCGGACCCGTGCCCGGTGACAATGACGGTCCGCTCGGGCGACAGAACAGCACCAGCGCGCATGGCATGGACCAGCATAGGCGCCTGAGCAATCGGGTGCAGGACTTTCGGGATATCCGAATTCATCCTGGTGCCTTTACCGGCAGCAAGGATGACAAGGGCGATACTCATGAAATCGTTTTCTCTTTGTGTTTTGTTGCAGTCCGTTTTATCCGCTGAGGGTAAAGTCGCAAGCGGTTCAGCCATCAAACTAGATTGCCGTTTGCAACAAGACGTGGCGAAAACCCGCCGAGGCAGGAGGCGTAATGCGAACAGTCATCTTTGATCTGGACGGGACACTGGCGGATACTTCCGGGGATTTGCTGGAGGCCGCAAACCATTGTTTTCGCGATATGGGGCACGGCGATGTGCTGGTCCACGGGCAGGATGCTGGCATCGCTTTGCGTGGTGGGCGGATGATGCTGACCCACGGTTTGAAGCGGGTTGGGGCCTTTGACGAGCAGGCTGTTCACGCTTATTACCCGATGCTTTTAGAGGCGTACTCGGAGGCGATTGACACCCATACCCGGTTTTATCCAGGCGCTCTGGACGCGGTTGGAAAGTTGAAAGAGGCCGGCTATGGCGTTGGTATCTGCACTAATAAACCCGAGGCTCTGGCACATCAGCTGCTGACCCAAATGGGTGTGCGCGACCGGTTCGGCTCACTCGTCGGTGCGGATACTTTGCCGGTTCGCAAACCCGATCCGGAGCCCCTGCGTGAAGCTGCCCGCCGGGCAGGTGGGCACCCGGATCTGTGCGTTCTGATCGGGGATTCCGACACCGACCGGAATACGGCGCGTGCTGCAGGTGTACCTTCGGTGCTTGTAACATTCGGGCCATCTGGCGACGAAATGGCTGCGCTGAAACCCGAAGCGCTGTTACATCATTTTGATGACCTGCCGAAACTTGTTTTTGATTTGGTCGGAGCTGCAGCCTGACCCCTTGACCCCGGCCCATCGCGGCCTCAAGAGCGAAAAGATGACTGAGAAGTTTACTGGCAATTTCACCCAGCAGGAACCAATCCCGGATGAGGCGATCGAGGCGGCTCTGGCCGTTTTGCGTCATGGCCGGCTGCACAGATATAACGTGTCGCCCGGCGAACTGGCCGAGACCGCCCTGTTAGAACAGGAATTTGCCGCGCAGACCGGTGCAAAATACTGTCTGGCGGTCTCCTCGGGCGGCTATGCACTGGCGACAGCATTGCGCGCGATAGGGGTGCAGCCCGGAGATACGGTTCTGACCAACGCTTTCACCCTGGCGCCGGTGCCGGGGGCGATTGCCTCGATCGGAGCCAAGCCGGTATTTGTCGGTGTGACCGAAGCGCTGACGATTGATCTGGATGATCTCGAAAGCAAACTGGATCAGTCTGATGTGTTGATGCTCAGCCATATGCGTGGGCATCTGTGCGACATGGATCGGTTGATGCAAATCTGCGATGCCGCCGGTGTGGCCGTGATCGAAGATTGCGCGCACACGATGGGCGCCGCATGGCGCGGGCAAAAATCCGGACGGCAGGGCGTTATCGGGTGTTATTCCTGCCAGACCTACAAGCACATAAATTCCGGTGAAGGCGGGTTGTTGATTACCGATGACGAGGAACTGGCTGCCAAGGCGACGGTCCTTTCAGGATCCTACATGCTGTATGAGCGCCACCTTGCAGCGCCGGGCCCAGAGGTGTTCGAGCGGATCAAGTACACCACGCCCAATGTCTCAGGGCGCATGGACAATTTGAGGGCCGCGATCCTTAGGCCGCAGCTTCGCAATCTGGAACAACAGATTGACCGGTGGAATGAGCGCTATGTCGAGATCGAAAAAGGGCTGCGCGGCACGCCGGGACTTACCATTGTCGAACGGCCCGAGGCGGAAACTTATGTGGGCTCGTCGATTCAGTTCTTGCTGCTGGACTGGTCACCCGAACGGATTGCTCTTGTGATGCAGCGCTGCGCGGCGCGTGGTGTGGATCTGAAATGGTTCGGCGGAGCAGAGCCCACCGGGTTTACTTCGCGCTATGACAGTTGGCGATATGTGGAAAGCGCGCCTCTGCCTGCGAGTGACCGCATTTTGAGCGGGATCATGGATATGCGGGTGCCATTGACTTTTTCACTGGATGATTGCCGGTTGATCGCACGGATCATTCGCTCCGAGGTCGGCGCGGTGTTCCAATCCTGATCACATTACCTGTGATTCGAGCGGGGATTTTTGGTTCTTCCGCAGCCGCTCGACCAGTCGTTTTTGCAGCCGATTTTCAGGGATCGGATAAGACGGCACTGTATTCTGGGCTTCCAGCAGATTTGGAAGGATCATTTGGATTTCTTCGCGGGCCAGCGCCGTAACGGATGCCAGCGACGTGTCGGTGAGCAACAGGCTTTCGCTCGGGGCGCCATTTGCAAAAACGATTTCGTGATTGTCGAACAGCAGGTGGTAATACACAACCTGATCAAGGCTGTTGTCTATCTCGATTCCCGGCAATTCCGACAGCTTGATGGCCGCGACCAGCACATCCGGCGATCCGAACATGCGCTGCGCCACCGCCAAAGAGATTTGCATTCTGTGCTGCCGGGAAACCAGAAGATCCTGTTTCGGCAAACCGTCCCCTAATGCGGATTTCGCGATTCGAACCGGTTTCAGGTTTGGATTGATTGCCAGATCGGTTGCCGAAAGATGCCGCTGTCCGATCCATCTGACAGGTTTCAGCCCCGATCTGGTCAGCACAAGATCACCTTCACGCAAGGTTTCAACGGGACGTTCCCCGAGTTCCGTCTCGATCAGGGTGCCCTGACAAAAACACACCAGTAACTCGATGTTATCGACAATGGCGCCAAGGCTATCATTAAGGCCAAGTTCGGTAAGGCGCAGGGTATAGTCACCGGCGGAAGGGAAATCGACCTGCATGGTGAATGTGGAAAAGCTGTTCGCAGTCGGCAGAACGGTCATCGAGGCGATAACGACGCCGTTGCTGTCCAGAATCTCGACTGTAAATCCTTCGCTGCCTGCATTTGAGTTAGATGCCGTCCTAAGTGCGGAATCCAGGCTAAGCTCGCCGGATTTGGGGTCATCCAGCGTAAACGTTTGCTCCATCACCGTGACTTGGCTTGCGTTGCCATCCATTTCGGCCACACGATTCGATGAACCATTCCCGAGATAGGCACCCTCAGTGTGGTCAGCTTCGATATCCGTACCAGACCAATTTGCGGAACCGCTATTAAAAGTACCATTTACGATGACATTGGTTGGGGCCATTCGCAGAATCCTTGAAGCAAAAAAACTTAACGGCTTAGGCGATCTAATCGTCGAGTATGGTGAATTTGTGACGCTCCGGATCGGCTCGCGGGTGAACCTTTTTCGGTCAGCGCTTGACCCGGGTTCATGGTCATGGCAGATTATTTGAACAATCGTTCATTTACTGGGAGAGTTCGATGTTCACGGCGGCCATGCAATTCGATCTGGGTGAAGATGTGAACGCACTGCGTGAAATGGTGCATCGCTGGGCGCAAGAGCGGGTGAAGCCGATGGCCGCGAAGGTCGATGCCTCGAACGCGTTTCCCAATGAACTTTGGCGCGAGATGGGTGAGTTGGGCCTGCTAGGAATTACAGTGCCCGAGGAATATGGTGGCGCGGCCATGTCCTATCTGGCCCATACCGTCGCGGTTGAAGAAGTGGCGCGGGCCTCTGCCTCAATCTCATTGTCATACGGGGCGCATTCAAACCTGTGCGTCAATCAGATCAAGCTGAACGGCAGCCCCGAGCAAAAGGCGAAATATCTGCCTCGGTTGATTTCCGGCGAACATGTGGGCGCGCTGGCCATGTCTGAGGCGTCCGCCGGATCAGACGTCGTTTCGATGAAGCTGAAGGCGGAAAAGCGCAATGATCACTACCGGCTGAACGGAAGCAAATACTGGATCACGAACGGGCCGGACGCGGATACTCTGGTCGTTTACGCCAAGACGGATCCTGATGCTGGATCCAAAGGGATCACCGCCTTTCTGGTCGAAAAAGAGATGACGGGCTTTTCGACCTCGCCCCATTTCGACAAGCTGGGCATGCGCGGATCAAACACGGCGGAATTGATTTTTGATGACGTCGAGGTGCCCTTTGAAAATGTTCTGGGCGAAGAGGGTAAGGGTGTCGCGGTTCTGATGTCAGGGCTGGATTACGAACGCGTTGTGCTCGCCGGGATCGGAACTGGAATCATGGCCGCCTGTCTGGACGAAGTCATGCCGTATTTGGCCGAGCGCAAGCAGTTCGGCAAACCGATTGGCAGCTTTCAGCTGATGCAAGGCAAGATTGCTGACATGTACACGGCCATGAATTCAGCCCGGGCTTATGTCTACGAGGTCGCCAAGGCCTGTGACCGCGGGGATGTGACCCGGCAAGATGCGGCAGCGTGCTGTCTGTATGCTTCGGAACAGGCCATGACGCAGGCCCATCAGGCAGTTCAGGCTATGGGCGGCGCGGGGTTCCTGTCGGATTCGCCGGTCAGCCGCATATTCCGTGACGCCAAGCTGATGGAAATCGGCGCCGGTACCAGCGAAATCCGCCGGATGCTGATCGGACGGGAACTGATGAACGAAATGCTCTGAGCAAAAAAACGCCCCGCCGACGAGGTAACGGCAGGGCGTTCTGTGTAAAGGATCAGAAGCGGTGAACGTAGGATACGCCGACCAGCCAAGGATCGATTTCAGCGGTGCCGATATCGGTGCCGTTCAGTTTGACGTCCGAGTCGATATCGAACCAGCGAACGTTCAGACGAACAGCGCCTTTTTCGGTGACCATATAGTCCAGACCGGCCTGCAGTGCGAGGCCGACCGAGTTGTCGAGCTCGAGATCACCCAGGGCCGATTTTTCGTCGAAGAAGATGGTATAATTGATACCCGCACCGACATAGGGTTTCCAGACCGAGTTGGTCGGGAAGTGATAGTTCAGCGACAGTGTGGGCGGCAGGTGTTTGACGGTCCCTGCGTCGAGGCTGCCACCCAGTGTGACCTCATGGCTGAACGGTGTGGCGGCCAGCAGCTCGATACCCAGATTATCCCGAACGAAATACTCGGCAGTAAAGATCGGGCGTGTGTCGGAATCGACATCTGCATCCAGCCCGGCGAGGGATCCATTGTCGGATTTCGGGTCGAGATAGCCGACACCGACACCAACGGTCCAGTCGCCCTGATTTTGGGCGAAAACGGGCGCAGCAAACGCGACGAGCGCGGTCGAAAGGGTCAAAGCGGCGAGTTTCTTGGTCATTTTACGGCCTTTGGATTTGTTGATGACCGGGTTTTGCATGAAGCAAAGCCCGCCGACTCTGATCTGCATCAAATTCCCGTGACCGTCTTTGGTGGCTCGATTCAGGAAAAACCCAGAAAAACAAAGGGTTTCGGTAATGTGTCCCGCTGAAGGCATACCTGGTTTGCATCAGGGTGGGGGCTGGGATCTGCCGGACCGGTTGAACATGGCGCGGCAATGCTTGGAACAGCCCCCAGAGCAGACGGCGATCATCGACCTGACCGGGGGTGAGGGCAAGGTCGTCTCGTTTGCACAACTCGGACGCTTGGCCGATGACATCGCACTCGCCTTGCTCGATCGGGTGCGGCCTGGGGATCGCGTTGGAGTACTGCTCAGCCAGTCACCCGGCTGCGCGGCGGCGCATCTTGCGATCTGGAAGATCGGCGCGATTTCGGTGCCTTTGTTTAAATTGTTCAAACATGATGCGCTGGCCTCGCGTGTCGCGGATGCAGGGGCGCAACTGGTGTTGACAGACGCAGAGGGTGCTGCACTGCTGGGGGATTTGGCCGTACCGGTTCGGGTCGATCAGATAGCTCCGTCTGATGATCCGGTGCCCTTTGCGGATACCGGCCCCGAGGATCCGGCAGTTCTGATCTATACTTCCGGCACCACGGGCAGCCCCAAAGGCGCGCTGCATGGGCATCGGGTTTTGACCGGCCATTTGCCGGGGGTCTCGATCAGCCACAACCATCTGCGCGAAGGTGACTTTCTGTGGACGCCCGCCGACTGGGCATGGATTGGCGGGTTGTTCGATGTGTTGATGCCAGGGCTGGCGCTGGGCATTCCGGTGGTCGCGGCCCGGCTCGAGAAATTCACCCCCGAGGCCTGTGCGGATGTGATCGCACGTGGCGGGGTACGGAACGTGTTCTTTCCGCCTACCGCATTGCGGATGCTCAAGGCCACGGATCAGGCGATCCCCGGTCTGCGCTCGGTCGCTTCCGGAGGGGAGCCGCTGGGTGCCGAGATGTTGGAATGGGGGAAGCAGGCGTTCGGCCTGACGATCAACGAATTCTACGGTCAGACCGAATGCAACATGGTCGTGTCTTCCTGCGCTGAGGATTTTCCGGTGCGCCCGGGTTGCATCGGTAAACCGGTTCCTGGGCATGAAGTTGCAGTGATCGACCAGGATGGCCAGCCCACAGATCAAGAGGGCGACGTGGCCATCCGCCGAGGCTCGGCCTCGATGCTGCTGGAATACTGGAACCGACCTGAGGCCACGGCCGAGAAGTTCCGCGGCGATTGGCTGATCACCGGAGATCGCGGCATGTGGGAGGGTGAGTACTTACGCTTTGTTGGCCGCGATGACGATGTGATCACTTCCGCCGGGTATCGCATCGGCCCTGCTGAGATCGAGGATTGCCTGTTGACCCATCCGGCGGTGGCGACAGTTGGTGTGGTCGGTAAACCTGATCCTTTGCGGACTGAGATTGTGAAGGCCTATGTCGTGTTGAAACCGGGAGCCACGGTTGCGGAGCGAGAGTTGCAGGATTGGGTCAAGGATCGTCTGGCGCAGTATTCCTATCCGCGCGAAGTGGCGTTTCTGGAAGAATTGCCGATGACGGTGACGGGGAAGGTGATCCGGAAGGATTTGAAGGCGCGTGCGGTGGGTGAGGTAAGGCAATGAGTCGAATGTTAGTCAGCATCGCATTTTTCTTTGCAACATTTCCGTCTTTCGTTGCAGCTGGAGATTTTCGCCTTGCTGATGCGTTGATGAAATCATGCCTTCAAACCTTTTCGGAGGTCCTAATTGAGACACTGGAAAAAGTGACCGATGAAAGCACATTGATTGACGTTCGTGGTGCAGCGTCTCAGGATGTGGCGCTTTGTGCGGGGCTCGCAATCGATGTTTGTTCTGTTGGTATTCTGGAAAGTCAGGACCAGTGCTTTTCTAAACTCGAAATGAGTATCGACGAAATTCGACAAAAAACGATCACGAATCTTCCCGAGACCATCTCTGGCACATTTCGATCCCGAAGTTACCGATTCGCATTTGCCCGCGCAAAAGAACCGGCAATACGCCTTGATCCAAGCCCTACGGTTCCACCGCAACTGACCAGTGTGCTGTCCGAGGCGATGCGCCTCGCAGACGCGCGTACGGCGCAGCGACTCCAGATTTACGCTCAAAGAGAGGTTCAGGAATGAAACTCACATCCAAATCCATGCCCGCCTCCGAGGGTTTCAAAGCAAACCGCGCGGCCCATCTCGACGCGCTGGCGCAAATCTCTGCCGCTGCGGAAGCGGCCCGTCTGGGCGGGGGTGAAAAATCCCGCGCGCGGCATGAATCCCGTGGCAAGATGCTCCCCAGGCGCCGGGTTGCGAACCTGCTGGACCCAGGGTCCCCGTTTCTGGAAATCGGCGCGACGGCGGCGCATGGGATGTATGGCGATGCCGCGCCAAGCGCTGGTGTGATTGCGGGCATTGGCCGGGTGCAGGGGCGCGAGGTCATGGTGGTTTGCAACGACGCCACCGTGAAGGGCGGCACTTATTATCCGATGTCGGTCAAGAAACACCTGCGCGCGCAGGAGATTGCCGAGGAAAGCCAACTCCCCTGTATCTATCTGGTCGACAGCGGCGGGGCGAACCTGCCCAACCAGGATGAGGTCTTTCCCGACCGCGACCACTTTGGCCGCATCTTCTATAATCAGGCCCGGATGAGCGCGAAGGGTATCCCTCAGATCGCGGTGGTCATGGGTTCGTGTACGGCGGGCGGGGCCTATGTGCCCGCGATGTCGGATGTGACGATCATCGTCAAAGATCAGGGCACGATCTTTCTGGCAGGTCCGCCTTTGGTCAAGGCCGCGACCGGGGAGGTTGTCAGCGCCGAGGATCTGGGCGGTGGCGACGTCCATACCCGTCTGTCCGGCGTGGCCGATTACCTGGCTGAGGACGACGCCCACGCGCTGGCCTTGGCGCGGCAGGCGGTGCGTTCTCTGAATCTGCGCAAACCGCAGACCGTGGATTGGGCCAGCCCCGAAGACCCGGCTTATGACCCCGAGGAAATTCTGGGCGTTGTTCCCGCCGACCTGCGCACGCCCTATGATATCCGCGAGGTGATCGCGCGGCTCGTCGATGGCTCTCGGTTCGATGAATTCAAACCGCGCTTTGGTGAGACGCTTGTGACTGGGTTTGCCCATGTCAAAGGCTGCCCCGTTGGGATCATCGCCAACAACGGCGTGCTGTTCTCGGAGGCGGCCCAAAAGGGCGCGCATTTTGTTGAGCTGTGTTCGCAACGCAAAATCCCGCTGGTCTTCCTGCAAAATATCACCGGCTTTATGGTGGGCCGCAAATACGAAAACGAAGGCATTGCGCGGCACGGGGCAAAGATGGTGACAGCCGTTGCTACGACTTCGGTACCCAAGATCACCATGCTTGTCGGGGGCTCGTTCGGGGCCGGGAACTATGGCATGGCGGGGCGGGCCTATCAGCCCAGGTTCCTGTGGACTTGGCCGAACTCGCGTATTTCCGTAATGGGGGGCGAGCAAGCGGCGGGCGTGCTGGCCACCGTCAAACGAGACGGGATCGAGCGGCAGGGTGGCAGCTGGTCGGCTGAGGAAGAGATCGAATTCAAGCGCCCAACATTGGATATGTTCGAGGAACAATCTCACCCACTCTATGCCTCGGCGCGCCTATGGGATGATGGCATCATCGACCCGCGCAAAAGTCGCGATGTTCTGGCCTTGTCGCTGAGTGCCGCCCTGAATGCCCCGATTGAGGAGACACGTTTCGGCGTGTTCAGGATGTAAGATGAACGTTTCTTTGAATGATGTCATGGCCCGCTATCCGGGTGCTCAGACTTTCAAGTTTGGTGACAACGCAACGTTGAGCGCAGAACTTTTGGCCTTAGTGCGTGCAGGAAGGAAAACAGCGACCTGCGGTGCTTTGCGAGACTATCCCGAAGGCAGTGCGGATACTCCGGTCGTTGGGCGGCGCGATATCGCTTTGGACTGGGATGGTCGTCCCGCGCTGGTGATCGAAACGAATGAGGTAACGACCTGCCGATATTGCGATGTGACCGAGGATTTCGCGCTGGCCGAGGGCGAGAATGAGGCGCTTGAAGGATGGCGCGAAGATCACCGCCGGTATTTCGAGCGAAACGGCGGGTTTGATCCCGAAATGGAATTGCTCTGCGAGCGGTTCCGACTTGTCGAAGATCTCGGGGTTGAGGGATAAGCCATGTTCAATAAAATCCTGATTGCTAACCGAGGCGAGATTGCCTGTCGGGTGATGGAAACGGCTCAGAAAATGGGTGTGTCCTGTGTTGCAGTGTACTCGGACGCAGACGCCTCGGCCAAGCATGTGCAAATGGCGGATGAGGCGGTGCATATCGGTGGCGCGGCCCCGGCGGACAGCTATTTAAAGGGTGATGTGATCATTCAGGCAGCGCTGGATACGGGCGCGCAGGCGATTCATCCGGGCTATGGGTTTCTGTCTGAAAACCCCGGTTTCGTTGACGCGGTTGAGGCTGCGGGTCTGATCTTTATCGGGCCCTCGGCGGATGCGATCCGCAAGATGGGCCTCAAAGACGCGGCAAAAGTGTTGATGGAGCTGGCGGGCGTGCCCGTGGTTCCGGGTTATCACGGCGATAACCAAGACCCTGATCATCTGGCGGGCGCGGCCCAGACCATCGGCTATCCAGTGCTGATCAAGGCCGTTGCTGGGGGCGGCGGCAAGGGGATGCGGCTGGTAGAGCACCCCGAAGACTTTACTGAGGCTCTAGACAGTGCGCGGGGAGAGGCGAAAACCGCCTTTGGCAACGATGCCGTTCTGGTCGAAAAATTCGTTTCCAAGCCTCGGCATATCGAGGTGCAGGTGTTCGGCGATGGCACCCAAGCGGTACATTTGTTCGAACGCGATTGTTCGCTGCAACGGCGGCACCAGAAAGTGATCGAAGAGGCCCCGGCTCCTGGAATGACAACTGAAATGCGCGAGGCCATGGGGCAGGCGGGCGTGCGGGCCGCCGAGGCGATTGGCTACAAAGGCGCAGGTACGGTTGAGTTCATCGTTGATGCATCGGACGGGCTGCGCCCGGATCGGTTCTGGTTCATGGAGATGAACACGCGCTTGCAGGTGGAACACCCCGTGACCGAGGCGATTACCGGCGTTGATCTGGTCGAATGGCAGTTGCGAGTCGCTTCGGGTGAGGCGTTGCCAAAAACGCAGGATGACCTGACGATCAACGGGCATGCGTTCGAAGCCCGGCTTTACGCCGAGGACGTGCCCAAAGGGTTTCTGCCCGCAACAGGTACGCTGACACATCTGCGCTTTCCTGCGGAATGCCGCGCCGATAGCGGAGTGCGGTCCGGCGATACAATCAGCCCCTGGTACGATCCGATGATTGCCAAGGTCGTGGTGCATGGCCCGACGCGTGCGGTGGCGCTGGAAAACCTGCACCGGGTTCTGCGGCGGACCGAGGTTGCCGGGACGGTCACGAATCTCTCGTTTCTTGGCGCGCTGACCCGGCACCCTGGATTTGCGGCGGGCGATGTCGATACCGGGCTGATCGGTCGGGATATCGACGGGCTGGTCCGAACTTCTGATGCGGGCGCGCGCTTGATTGTTGCAGCAGCCATGACGGCGCTTGATCTGGTCGAGACCGGGCCCGACACGGGTTTCAGCCTGTGGGCGCCGCTGCACCGGGCCGTCCAGTTGAAGTGCGATAGCGAGGTCATTGATCTAGACGTACAGGTCGAAGGACCTGACCGGCAGGTCTGGCAGATCAAGGACACAACGGTTCTGGCGCAACGGCGCAATGGAGGCTGGTACATTGATGACCGCCCGATGCCGCCCGTGGCACTGGCTGGTGCGACAATCACAGTATTCGATGACTATGGGCAAGTGTTTGAGCATGTCGATCCGCTCGATCGCGATGCAAGCGCCTTGGGCGATACGAATGTGGTCGAGGCGCCGATGCCCGGTCTGGTCAAGGCCATGTTCGCCACCGTTGGGCAAGCCGTTTCAGAAGGTGATCGACTGGCCATTCTGGAAGCGATGAAAATGGAACATTCCTTGCTGGCTGCCCGTGATGGCGTGATCGCCGAGGTGCTGGCCGAAACGGGCGCTCAGGTCGAGGCCGGCGCGGCGCTGGTCCGGCTGGAGGAGGAATGATCTGTCCCGCTGCGCCGCAACGTGGCACAGTCGGGACAACACGGCATAACGGGAGGCGAAAGCTATGGGTGAACGGGTCGACATTTTTGAAGTAGGGCCACGTGATGGGCTGCAGAACGAACAGCGGGAAATTCCTGTTGCCGAGAAGGTCGCTCTGATCGATTGCCTGAGCAAGGCGGGCTTCAATCGGATCGAAGTTGCCAGTTTTGTGTCTCCGAAATGGGTGCCCCAGATGGCTGGCAGTGCCGATGTTCTGGCCGGGATCCAGCGGGTTGGTAAGGTGCGCTATGCGGCGCTGACGCCAAATATGCGCGGGTACGAGGACGCCTTGTCTGCCAAAGCGGATGAGATTGCCGTATTCGCATCTGCCTCGGAAGGGTTCTCGAAGGCCAATCTCAACGCGACCATCGCCGAATCCATTGAGAGGTTCAAACCGATCCTAGAGGCTGCGCGCCATATTGACCTGCCAGTGCGCGGTTACGTGTCCTGCGTGACCGACTGCCCCTATGATGGTCCGACCCCACCCGAGAAGGTGGCCGAGATTGCGGACACACTATTTGCGCTGGGTTGCTATGAGGTATCGCTGGGAGATACGATCGGGCAGGGAACACCGGACACTATCGCCCATATGCTTCTGGCGGTGCGTGAGACGGTGCCTGTTACCCGCTTGGCGGGACATTTCCACGACACCAATGGTCGGGCCATCGACAATATCGACGCTGCATTGGCGCTGGGCGTGCGGACATTTGACTCAGCAGTCGGGGGGCTGGGCGGTTGCCCCTATGCACCCGGCGCCGCAGGGAACGTGGCCACCGAAGCCGTGGTCGCGCATCTAGAGCGTCTTGGATACGAAACGGGACTTGATCTGGGGATCGTGGAACAAGCGGCACAAATGGCACTGGCCATGAGGGCGGAGTAGGCGATGTTAGAAACGATCTCGGTCACGGTTGATCCACGTGGCGTTGCAACCCTGACGCTGAACCGCCCGGAGAAGCATAATGCGATGTCCGCGCAGATGATCCGGGAACTGACACAAGCGGCGGTGCAGTTGGGCAGCGATGGCACTGTGCGCGTAGTCGTTCTGACCGGAGCAGGCAAAAGCTTTTGTGCCGGTGGGGATCTGGGCTGGATGCAGGACCAGATGGCAGCGGATCCTCAGACACGCTTTGTCGAAGCACGCAAACTGGCCGAGATGTTGCAGGCGTTGAATGTGATGCCCAAACCGCTGATCGGAGCGTTACAGGGCAACGCCTTTGGTGGCGGTGTGGGCCTTGCCGCCGTCTGCGACGTGGCAATAGGTGTCGAGACCCTAAAAATGGGCCTGACCGAGACGCGACTGGGTCTGATCCCGGCTACCATCGGCCCCTATGTTGTCGCTCGGATGGGGGCGGCACGTGCGCGGCGGGTCTTTATGTCGGCCCGATTGTTTGACGCGGCCGAGGCCGTCGATTTGGGCCTATTGGCAAAAACGGTATCAGCAGAAGATATGGCGGACGCTGTCGAGGCCGAGGTTGAACCCTATTTGTCATGTGCGCCTGGTGCGGTGGCCTCGGCCAAGGCCTTGGTCCATAGTCTGGGGCCGCGTGTTGACGATCCCGTTATCGACCAAACGATCCGGGCGCTGGTTGCGCGCTGGGAAACTGACGAGGCGCATGAGGGAATCAGCGCATTCTTCGACAAGCGAAAACCTGTATGGAATAGTTAGGTTTACGTTCTGTCGGTTTGGGCGTTTCACGGATCGAAGTTCGGCTGGAATGAAACGGAATATTAGGGTGCCATGCGGTTGTGTTTGGTTGACCCTCTGACCCCGCGCGGATAGAGAATGTCCAGTCAACACGCTAATTGACGGCGCTCCCCTACTGGGCACGCGCAGGAAAGGAGCTATTCGTGGAAGACCTGCTGCGGGAGTACCTCCCGATCCTGGTGTTTCTGGTCGTCGCTGCGGGCCTTGGAATCGTCCTGATTCTTGCCGCTGTGGTGCTGGCCGTCCGCAATCCCGACCCGGAAAAGGTCAGCGCATACGAGTGCGGGTTCAACGCCTTCGACGATGCGCGCATGAAATTCGACGTCCGGTTTTACCTGGTTTCGATTCTCTTCATCATCTTCGATCTGGAAATCGCGTTCCTGTTTCCCTGGGCCGTCGGTTTCAAGGACATCAGCGATGTGGGCTTCTGGTCCATGATAGTATTCCTGGGCGTTCTGACCATCGGCTTTGCCTATGAATGGAAGAAAGGGGCCCTGGAATGGGAGTGATGACGGGTGCAAACACCGCCGGCGTCGACAAAGAAGTCGCCACCCAGGCCCTGAATGCCGAGCTGCAGGACAAAGGCTTTCTGCTGACCTCGACGGAGGATATCATCAACTGGGCCCGAACCGGGTCGTTGCACTGGATGACCTTCGGGCTGGCCTGTTGCGCAGTTGAGATGATGCACACCTCGATGCCGCGTTATGATGCAGAACGGTTCGGTATCGCGCCACGCGCGTCCCCACGTCAGTCAGACGTTATGATTGTGGCCGGAACGCTGACCAACAAAATGGCGCCTGCGCTGCGTAAGGTCTATGACCAGATGCCCGAGCCGCGCTATGTGATCTCGATGGGATCCTGCGCCAACGGCGGCGGGTATTACCATTATTCCTATTCTGTTGTGCGCGGCTGTGACCGCATTGTGCCGGTCGATATCTACGTGCCCGGTTGCCCTCCGACGGCTGAGGCGCTGTTGTATGGTCTGATGCAGCTGCAGCGCAAAATCCGCCGCACTGGCACCATTGTACGCTGAGGAGAGGGCAATGAGCGAAGCACTCAAAGAACTTGGCGCGCAGCTGGAACTCAAACGGACCGATTGCGTTCTG
Organism: Ruegeria sp. YTSA108; assembly: GCF_059610185.1. Lineage (NCBI taxonomy): Bacteria > Pseudomonadati > Pseudomonadota > Alphaproteobacteria > Rhodobacterales > Roseobacteraceae > Ruegeria > Ruegeria sp. YTSA108. The sequence goes on from NZ_JBXWND010000008.1 coordinate 135,364, forward strand.
TCCTGGGATGTCACCCATGATGAGTTGAACGTGGACGTGGCCCCGTCGAACCTTGTGGAATTTATCGAATTTCTGAAGGGCGATGCCAGTTGCAAGTTCTCGACCCTGGTGGACATCACAGCCGTTGACTATCCCGAGCGGGCCAAGCGGTTCGATGTGGTCTATCACTTCCTGTCGATGTACCAGAACCAGCGTATCCGCCTGCGCGTGTCGATCCGTGAGGATGACATGGTGCCGTCGATTGTCGACGTTCACCCCTCGGCCAACTGGTTCGAGCGCGAGGTGTTCGATATGTTCGGCATCCTTTTCTCGGGCCATCCTGATCTGCGGCGAATCCTGACCGACTATGGCTTTCGTGGCTATCCGCTGCGCAAGGATTTCCCGACCACCGGCTATACCGAGGTCCGTTATGACGAGGCGCAAAAGCGTGTGGTCTATGAGCCGGTCAATCTGGTGCAGGAATACCGTCAGTTTGATTTCATGTCTCCGTGGGAGGGTGCGAATTACATCCTGCCCGGCGATGAGAAACAGGAGAGCGAATAATGGGTGGCATTTGGTGGCTGATCCTATCTGCACTGACCATCATCCCGATGGTGAAGATTTTGCCGTTCTTCGGGATTAACAAATACTGGTGCCTGCTCTGTCTGATCCCTTTTGGCACGATCGCGTTGCTGTGGTGGGTCGGGCTGAAACTGCAAGAGCTGGAGCGCCGCTGAGATGATGATGCTGGGGGAACTGATCGTGCTGGGTGCGCTGGGGGTCCTTCTGGCGGGGGCTGCAGCCAAGGCGGCCGAGGCCGAAAAGGTCCGGGTTCGGGCCGAAGCGAAAAAGAATAGGCGGGGGCGTTGATGGACGGCTCAAGATATGATGACGGCAGCACGGACGCGCTGAGCGGAGAACAGAAGATCCGCAATTTCAACATTAACTTTGGCCCGCAACACCCTGCGGCGCACGGGGTTTTGCGGCTTGTGCTTGAGCTGGATGGCGAGATTGTCGAACGTTGCGATCCGCATATCGGCCTGCTGCACCGTGGCACCGAAAAGCTGATGGAAAGCCGGACGTATCTGCAGAACCTGCCGTATTTCGATCGTCTCGACTACGTTGCGCCGATGAACCAGGAACATGCCTGGTGTCTGGCCATTGAAAAGCTGACCGGAGTTGAGGTGCCGCGCCGAGGTTCTTTGATCCGGGTGCTGTATTCCGAGATCGGGCGCATTCTGAACCACTTGCTGAACGTGACCACCCAGGCGATGGATGTGGGCGCGTTGACCCCGCCGCTCTGGGGCTTTGAAGAGCGCGAAAAGCTGATGGTGTTCTATGAACGCGCCTGTGGTGCCCGCCTGCACGCGGCCTATTTCCGCCCCGGCGGCGTACATCAGGACCTGCCGCCGGAACTGCTGGACGATATCGAGGCGTGGAGCCACGAATTCCCCACCATTCTCGACGATATTGACGGTCTGCTGACCGAGAACCGCATCTTCAAACAGCGCAACGCCGATATTGGCGTGGTGACCGAGGATGACATCCAGAAATACGGTTTCTCGGGTGTCATGGTACGCGGATCGGGGCTGGCCTGGGATTTGCGCCGCGCGCAGCCCTATGAATGCTATGACGAATTCGAGTTCCAGATTCCGGTCGGCAAGAACGGCGACTGCTATGACCGCTATCTCTGCCGCATGGAAGAGATGCGCCAGTCCTTGCTGATCATCCGTCAGGCCATCGCCAAAATCCGCGAATGCCCCGGAGATGTGCTGGCCCGCGGCAAGATCACCCCGCCGAAACGCTCGGATATGAAAACCTCGATGGAAAGCCTGATCCATCACTTCAAGCTGTATACCGAAGGCTTCCACGTGCCCGCGGGCGAGGTCTATGCCGCCGTCGAGGCCCCGAAGGGTGAGTTCGGCGTCTATCTGGTCGCCGATGGCACCAACAAGCCTTACAGGGCCAAACTGCGCGCGCCGGGCTTCCTGCACCTGCAAGCCATGGATCACATCGCCGGAGGCCACCAACTGGCCGACGTCGCCGCGATTATTGGGACCATGGATGTCGTGTTCGGGGAGATTGACCGGTGAAGAAAGCGCATCTTGTTGGATCAGGAGCATTAGTTGTCGTGCTTGCATTCGCGATGCCAGTTCTTCGTGGTCCGACTGAGCACTTTGAACGTTCAATGATTTGTAACTTCAAAAAAGACGCATTGGCCGAACCTAACGCCCGAAGCGGTTGGGGCAATTCCGACTGCTATATAAAAGAGCAGGTGGACAACTGGTACTACATCGTTGGGGAGTATGGCTGGTCTTTAGGTTCCACTAATCATTCAGAAGCGATAGATGCACCGACTTTGCTCGTCAAAATTCGATCGGGGGAAACATCGATGAGCCGAGAATATGCGAATTTCTGCGAAGGAATTTTCATTTCGACACTGAACAACAACCGAGCTGAATTAGTTGGTATCATGGAAATCGATACTGCTGGTGGATTCTCGCTCTCCTGTCCTGCGGAGGAATCGTCGAATGCTGCGTAGGCTTCACCCCGAACAACCCGAGAACTTCACCTTCACTGCTGCCAACCGGCAATGGGCCGAAGCGCAGATCACCAAATACCCCGAAGGCCGTCAGGCCAGCGCGGTGATCCCTCTGCTGTGGCGCGCGCAAGAACAAGAGGGCTGGCTGAGCCGTCCGGCGATTGAATCCGTCGCTGACATGCTGGGCATGGCCTATATCCGCGTGCTCGAAGTCGCCTCGTTCTATTTCATGTTCCAGCTGCAGCCGGTTGGCTCGGTGGCGCATATTCAGGTGTGCGGGACCACGTCCTGCATGATCTGCGGGGCCGAGGATTTAATTGCGGTCTGCAAGGACAAGATCGCCGCCAAGCCGCATGCTTTGTCCGCCGATGGCAAGCTCAGCTGGGAAGAGGTCGAATGCCTGGGCTCTTGCACCAACGCGCCGATGGCGCAGATCGGCAAGGACTATTACGAAGACCTGACCGCCGAGGGTTTTGGCAAGATCATCGACGATCTGGCCGCTGGCAAGGTGCCGACGCCGGGCCCTCAGAACGGGCGCTATGCGGCAGAGCCTCTGAAGGGGCTGACCAGCCTGTCCGAATATGACAGCGGCCGAACCCAGTATAATGCCAGCGTTCAGTTGGCGACTGATCTGGGGGATACCGTCAAACGCATCGACGGGACCGAGGTTCCGATCCTTACGCCATGGCTGGGCAAGGATGGCAAGGCAGCGGCGACAAAGGCTGCTCCGAAACCTCCCAAGGCCCCCGCACCTGCCAAACCTGCGGTGAAACAAGCGGCTGAAGCGAAGGCGGTCAAAGAAGACCAGCCCGATACGCTTTCGGGTGCGCGGGACGGCAAGTCGGACGATCTGAAGCTGCTTAAAGGTGTCGGGCCTAAGCTTGAGAAGACGCTGAACGAGCTGGGCTTCTATCATTATGATCAGATCGCCAAATGGACGCCTGAGCAGGTTGCCTGGGTTGATGCGCGGCTGAAGTTCAAAGGCCGGATCGAGAGAGACGGCTGGATTGATCAGGCCACCAAGCTGGCGGCGGGTGAAGAAACCGAGTTCGCCAAGCGGGCCAAGGACGACGGTACATACGAAGACTAGGATGTGTGCCCGCTCTGGGCATTTAGGACAAGATGGACAAGGACAAGGAACAGGCCATGGCCCGCAAGGGTCGACATATCGGAGTGGTCATCGCCGTGACCATGCTGGTCTGGCTTGCCATGACCATGTTCATTGGCCCTGCGATGGAACTGCCGGGACGCTATGCGCTGCTGTTTGATTTTGCCGCGCTGGCCGGGTTCATCTATGCGGGCGTCAACATTTTTCAACTCTGGCGCATGCGTCAGGACAGCTGAAGGTAACACATGATGCTGAAGGATCAGGACAGGATCTTTACCAACATCTACGGGATGCATGAGCGTACATTGCGCGGTGCACAGGCCCGGGGGCATTGGGACGGCACCGCTGGCCTGATCGGCAACGGGCGCGACTGGATCATCCAGACGATGAAGGATTCAGGGCTGCGCGGCCGGGGCGGTGCGGGTTTTCCAACCGGTCTGAAGTGGTCCTTCATGCCCAAGGAAAGTGACGGTCGCCCGTCCTATCTGGTGGTGAACGCGGATGAATCCGAGCCTGGCACCTGCAAAGACCGTGAAATCATGCGCCACGATCCGCATACGCTGATCGAAGGCTGCCTGATAGCCTCTTTCGCGATGAATGCGCATACTTGCTATATCTACCTGCGCGGTGAATACATCCGCGAGCGTGAGGCGCTGCAGGCCGCGATTGACGAAGCCTATGACGCCGGTTTGTTGGGCAAGAATGCCGCTGGGTCAGGCTGGGATTTCGACTTGTTTCTGCATCACGGGGCGGGCGCCTATATCTGTGGTGAAGAAACTGCCCTGATCGAAAGCCTTGAGGGCAAAAAGGGCATGCCGCGGATGAAGCCACCGTTCCCGGCGGGCGCAGGTCTGTATGGGTGCCCGACCACGGTGAACAATGTGGAATCCATTGCGGTAGTGCCGACGATCTTGCGTCGCGGGGCCGACTGGTTCGCAGGCTTTGGCCGTCAGAACAATGCAGGCACCAAGCTGTTTGCGATCTCGGGCCATGTGAACAACCCTTGTGTGGTCGAAGAGGCGATGTCGATCCCGTTTGAACAGCTGATCGAAACCCATTGCGGCGGCATTCGCGGCGGCTGGGACAATTTGCTGGCGGTTATTCCGGGTGGTTCGTCGGTGCCCTGTGTGCGCGGTGAGAATATGCGCGACGCGATCATGGACTTTGACCACCTGCGCAACGATCTGGGCTCGGGCCTGGGTACGGCTGCCGTGATCGTGATGGATAAATCCACCGATATAATCAAAGCGATCTGGCGATTGTCGAAGTTTTACAAACATGAAAGCTGCGGTCAGTGCACGCCGTGTCGCGAAGGCACCGGATGGATGATGCGCGTCATGGACCGCCTTGTGCGCGGTGAGGCCGAGTTGGAAGAGATCGACATGCTGTTTGACGTAACCAAACAGGTGGAAGGCCACACGATCTGTGCCCTCGGTGATGCGGCAGCTTGGCCAATCCAGGGCCTGATCCGCAATTTCCGGGAAGAAATCGAAGACCGCATCAAGGCCCAGAAATCGGGCCGCACGGGTGCGATGGCAGCGGAGTGATTCAAATGGAAGTATTCTTGGACTATGGCCATGCACTTGCATCGGTGATGATCTTCACCCTAGTCGTCCTGTTCCTAGCCCCATTTTCGGCAATGGCCAAACAGGGTAAGGGGCTGGCGCCAGGCGCCACGCCCGAGCAAGATTATTCAGACAGGGCTTATCGCCTGAACCGTGCCTATCTGAACGGCACTGAAACGCTTCCTGCTTTTGCGGCGGTGACGATCGCGGCAATTTTGGTGGGGGTCAGCCCGTTTTGGGTAAACTTGCTCGCCTCGGTGGCACTGGTTTCGCGTCTGGCAATGCTGTTTGTTCATCTGCGTGGACTGGGTAAACCGAACTCTGGCTTGCGTTCGGTTCTTTACGTGGTTGCCTGGCTTTGCATGTTCGTGATGGGGATCATGGCATTGGTGGCGGCGTTTTAATGATTGAACGAACTGTTGATCTTGTGACCAGAACCAAGAATGTTTCCCTCATCGGCGCAGTTTTACTGCTGGTGGCGGTTTCGGCCTGCGGGCTGATTAAGCCTTCGGAAGATCGTATTCTATTCGATGGCAAGTCGTTCAGAGCCAAAGCAAAGCACATCAACAAAAAAGCGTCTCCTTCGGATTTCACCGTTGTGATCAAAGGAGTATCTGCCTCATTGGATGGTGCACGCGAGGCCGGCCGTTATGAGGGCACCAAGTTTTGCATCGCGAATTTCGGATCCTCCAGGATCGACTGGAAGGTCGGGCCGGATACCGAACCACAAAACCTTCAGATCAACGATGACAGACTAACCTTTGCCGGGAGCTGCCGCCGTCCATGAAGCGGGTTTTTGCATATCACGCCGTGACAGGCCCATTGCTATTGCATAGCAATGCTGGCCTCCGTCGTCTTGGTCTTTCCAAGACGAAAGGATTTGTCATGTCTGGTATCAAAATGCTTGCCGTTGCAACGGCGCTGACACTGCCCGCGGTTGCTTTGGCTAAACCTCCCTTGCGCGAAGTCAAAGAGATCGACAACGAACTCTATTACATCGCAATCGCGAACGAAATTTCGGAATACTGCCCCTCCATCAGCGGACGGCGTATGAAGGCGATTGGTGTGATGTGGGGCTTGCGGTCGAAGGCGAACCAGTTGGGCTATTCCGACAGTGAAATCCGCTCCTATGTCGATTCGGATGCAGAAAAAGACCGGATGCGCGCCAAGGGCGAGGCCTATCTGGCCCAAAATGGCGTGTCGTATGACCGGCCGAATTCCTTCTGTACGCTTGGTCGTGCGGAAATTGAAAGAAACAGCGCCATCGGCGTGTATTTGAGGGCGAATTGAGTATGGGTTTCAGAGCTTTGATGACGGGCTTTGCTGGTGTTTTGCTTTTGGTCTTAGCTGGATGCGAGTCAACATCCAGCCAAGCTTTGGACGCTGACACATCTCGCGCTCAGTTTCGTACACAGGTTCCGCAGAGCCTCTATGATGTGGCCTTTGCCAACGCTATGGCAGAGCAGATTGCAGGCGGTTGTCCGAATTTGTCGCTCAATCGATCGCAGATCAGGCAAAGCATGAAAACGGTAGCTGACGACCTAGAAGCCAAGGGGTATCGGGAAAGTGATTTTGTCTATCTCGAAAGAAATTTGCCGCGGAAGCGGATACAGGACGACGCTATTCGTTATATCCAAGGAAACGGCATCGTGATTGGCGTTCCAGATACGATGTGCTCGGCAGGGCGAAGCGAAATCGCCAAAAAATCTGCTATCGGCACATTCCTGAAAGGGTAGTTTAAATCATGTCTGACCTCCGCAAAGTTAACATCGACGGACAGGAAATCGAAGTCGATGGTGCGATGACCCTGATTCAGGCCTGCGAACAGGCCGGGGTCGAAGTGCCGCGCTTTTGCTATCACGAGCGTCTGTCGATTGCCGGGAACTGCCGGATGTGTCTGGTCGAAGTTGTTGGGGGGCCGCCCAAACCTGCGGCCTCTTGTGCCATGCAGGTGCGCGATCTTCGTCCAGGGCCGGAAGGGCAGGCACCGGTGGTCAAAACCAACTCGCCCATGGTCAAGAAGGCCCGCGAAGGAGTGATGGAGTTCTTGCTGATCAACCATCCACTGGATTGCCCGATCTGCGATCAGGGTGGCGAGTGCGATCTGCAGGATCAGGCGATGGCTTATGGGATGTCGGGCACGCGGTTTAAGGAAGCCAAGCGCGCGGTCGATGATCTGGATCTGGGTCCGCTGGTTGGTACCGCGATGACCCGCTGCATCAGTTGCACCCGCTGCGTGCGCTTTACAACCGAAGTGGCCGGGATCACTCAGATGGGTCAAACCGGACGGGGCGAAGACGCCGAGATCACGTCATATCTGAACCAGACGCTGGATTCGAATCTGCAAGGTAATATCATCGACTTGTGCCCCGTCGGGGCGCTGACCTCGAAACCCTATGCTTTTACCGCGCGCCCTTGGGAACTGACCAAGACCGAAAGCATCGACGTGATGGATGCATTGGGTTCGAACATTCGTGTGGATACCAAAGGGCGCGAAGTCATGCGCTTTTTGCCGCGCAATCATGATGGCGTGAACGAAGAATGGATCAGCGATAAGACGCGGTTTGTGTGGGACGGCCTGCGTCGTCAGCGGCTGGACAAGCCATACTTGCGTGAAAACGGTAAGCTGCGCCCGGCGACTTGGCCCGAGGCGTTGACCAAAGCGGCCGAGGCGTTGAAAGGGGCTGAAAAGCCCGCCGGTATCGTGGGCGACTTGGCCCCGGTCGAGGCTACGTTTGCTCTGAAGCAGATGATTGAAGGGCAGGGCGGGGTTGTCGAATGCCGTACCGATGGCGCCAAGTTGCCAACGGGCAACCGCGCGGCCTATGCCGGGACCGCTGCGATCGAAGATATCGACAGCGCCGAGCGCATTCTGCTGATCGGAACCAACCCGCGTGATGAGGCGCCGGTGCTGAACGCGCGCATTCGCAAAGCCTGGGCGCATGGGGCCGAGATTGCTGTGGTCGGCCCAGCAGTCGATCTGACCTATGATTACCACCATGTCGGCGATGATCGTGCGGCATTTCAGCAGGTGGTGGATATGGGCGGAGATGATGAGGTCAAGGGCAAACGCTCGTTGGTCATCATTGGTCAGGGTGCATTGCAGGAAGCGGATGGCGCTGCGGTTTTGGCCGCTGCGCAAACCATTGCGGCGAATACCGAAAGCGGTTTGATTGTCCTGCACACAGCCGCCTCACGTGTTGGTTCTATGGATGTCGATGCCACCAACGAAGGTGGCATGGATACAATCAGCGCGGCGGATGTGATCTATAATCTCGGTGCCGATGAAGTTGAAATCGGCGACGGCGCCTTTGTCATCTATCAGGGCAGCCATGGCGATCGAGGTGCACACCGCGCCGACGTGATCCTGCCGGGCGCAGCCTATACCGAGGAAAACGGCTTGTTCGTGAACACCGAAGGCCGCCCGCAACTGGCGATGCGTGCCGGGTTTGCACCAGGTGAGGCGAAGGAAAACTGGGCGATCCTGCGCGCTTTGTCTGCCGAACTGGGTGCAACGCTGCCTTATGACTCGCTGGCGCAACTGCGCACCGCGCTGATCGAGGCGGTGCCGCATCTGGCCAGTATCGACGAGGTGATCGAAAACGAGGTTCAGGCGCTGAAGCTCGGCCCTCTGGGCAAGGCGAGCTTCCGTCACACCGTCAAGGACTTCTACCTGAGCAACCCGATTGCACGGGCCTCGCAGTTGATGGCTGAGCTATCGGCGCAGACGCAGGCACGCAAAGGCGAAAAGATCGCGGCGGAATGAACCGAAACTCTGTCATATCGCATTTCGACCCTGTGCTCGTCGGACAGGGGCTCGCCCCTGTTTTGCCTATGAAACGGAATAAAAAGGGTGGCGTAGAGGCTGCAGATGCTGTTTACACCAACGCGCCGACCCAGACGCACTTTGCGCAGGCACATGGCCTTAGCATTTCGTGCGGAAAACGGAATACCCACGGTGTGAGGACCAATGGCTGAATTCTTTAACACCCCAGGCGGAATAGCCCTCATCATTCTGGCACAAGTGCTTGCCGTTGTGGCCTTTGTGATGATTTCGCTGTTGTTCCTTGTCTATGGAGACCGCAAGATCTGGGCGGCGGTTCAGATGCGCCGTGGCCCCAATGTGGTGGGCGTCTATGGCCTGCTGCAATCGGTGGCCGACGCGCTGAAATATGTGGTTAAAGAGGTGGTTATCCCAGCGGGTGCAGACCGCACCGTCTTTATCCTCGCGCCGTTGACCTCATTTGTTCTGGCGATGATCGCCTGGGCCGTGATTCCGTTCAACGACGGCTGGGTGCTGTCGGATATAAATGTCGCCATCCTGTATGTCTTCGCCGTGTCCTCGTTGGAGGTTTATGGCGTGATCATGGGGGGGTGGGCGTCGAACTCAAAGTACCCTTTCCTTGGCTCATTGCGCTCTGCCGCTCAGATGATTTCCTACGAGGTCTCGATTGGTCTGATCATCATCGGTGTGATCCTGTCGACCGGGTCGATGAACTTCGGTGACATCGTGCATGCGCAAGACGGGCGCTTTGGGTTCTTCAGCTGGTACTGGTTGCCGCATTTCCCTATGGTCTTCCTGTTCTTTATCTCGGCGCTGGCCGAAACCAACCGCCCACCGTTTGACCTGCCAGAGGCGGAATCCGAACTGGTAGCGGGCTATCAGGTCGAATACTCGGCCACGCCTTTCCTGTTGTTCATGGCTGGTGAATATATCGCCATTTTCCTGATGTGCGCGCTGACCACGCTGCTGTTTTTCGGCGGCTGGCTGTCCCCGATCCCGGGCCTGCCCGACGGCGTGTTGTGGATGGTCGCGAAGATGGCGTTCTTCTTCTTCCTCTTCGCAATGGTCAAGGCGATCACGCCGCGCTACCGCTATGACCAGCTGATGCGGCTGGGTTGGAAAGTGTTCCTGCCCTTCTCGCTGGCTTGGGTAGTCTTCGTGGCCTTTGCGGCGAAATTCGACTGGTTCTGGGGTGCATTCGCCCGCTGGAGCGTAGGAGGCTGACATGACCCAAATCGACTACACCCGCGCCGCCAAGTACTTCCTGCTACAGGACTTCTGGGTCGGCATGAAGCTGGGACTGAAGTACTTCTTCGCACCGAAGGCCACCCTGAACTACCCGCATGAAAAGGGTCCTCTGTCTCCGCGTTTTCGCGGTGAACACGCCCTGCGTCGCTATCCCAACGGTGAAGAACGCTGTATTGCCTGCAAACTCTGCGAGGCGATCTGCCCTGCACAGGCCATTACAATCGACGCCGAACCGCGCGAAGATGGCAGCCGCCGTACCACGCGCTATGACATCGACATGACCAAGTGCATCTATTGCGGTTTCTGCCAAGAGGCCTGCCCGGTCGATGCCATCGTCGAAGGTCCTAATTTCGAATTCGCCACGGAAACCCGCGAAGAGTTGTTCTACGACAAGGAAAAACTGCTCGACAACGGCGAGCGCTGGGAAGCCGAGATCGCCCGCAATCTGGAAATGGACGCGCCGTACCGATGACTGACGCCCCGACAAATCCGTTTGAGCTGATGATGAAGCAGGCGCAGGACATGGCCAAGGCGATGAACCCTGCGATGGAGAGCTTCTCGCCCAAAGGGTTCGAAACTCTATGGCCGACCATGCCAAAAGAAGTCATGGAGATGATGTTCGGCAACACCGTCAACAAGGACGGGTTGGATGCCAAGACCCGCCTGTTGCTGACACTGGCCGGGCTGACCTGTCAGGGCGCGCAAGCGGATGCGGCGGTGCGTCAGACCGTGCGCCACGCTGTGGAAGCCGGTGCCAAGAAACAAGAGATCGTGGAAACGATCGGTCAGATGTCGGTCTTTGCCGGCATCCCGGCCATGACCCGCGCGCTGGATCTGGCGCAAGAGGTCATGGGCGATAACGAGGATGAGGATCAATGACCGTCTTTGCCTTCTATCTGTTCGCCATCAGCGCCATCACCGGCGGGCTGTTCACGGTGATCAGCCGCCAGCCGGTGCATTCCGTGCTGTGGTTGATCCTGTCCTTCCTGTCCGCGGCAGGATTGTTTGTGCTGCTGGGGGCTGAGTTCGTGGCGATGCTGCTGATCATCGTCTATGTCGGGGCGGTCGCGGTTTTGTTCCTGTTCGTCGTGATGATGCTGGACGTGGATTTTGCTGAGCTCAAGGCCGAGATGGCACGCTATATGCCGCTGGCCCTGCTGATCGGTCTGGTTATCCTGATGCAGTTTGTCATGGCCTTTGGGGCTTGGGACAGCGCGCAGGGTGCTTCCGCCAATCTGGCACAGCCGGTTCCAGTGGATCGTCACAATACCGAGGCACTGGGTGTCATCCTTTACGACCAATACTTCCTTCTTTTCCAACTGGCGGGCCTGATCCTGCTGGTGGCCATGATCGGTGCCATCGTGCTGACGCTGCGCCACCGTCAGGACATCAAGCGTCAGGACATCATCGGCCAGATGATGCGCGACCCGGCCAAGGCGATGGAGTTGAAGGACGTGAAACCGGGGCAGGGGTTGTGAACCGCGCTTTGCAAATAGTCGCAGCGCTAGCGCCAATGCTGTGGTCGGTGGGTCCAGCTTTGGCGGAGGATTGCAACGTTATTGTTTGTGAAATGGCCTCCAAACCTTTTTGGCATGTCGATAAGAGGATTCGTGTTTCGACAGACTGTTCGTTCAAGAACGCTGGTGATGAATGGGGACACTTCTTGGAGGCTAGCTCTGCTGTCGACATAGGAGGCGGTCGGGTTGGTCAGCGTTGGATATCAAGCGGTTGTGGTACTTACGAAAGTGTAGTCATTACCGACTGTAATTCGAAAGAGGTCGTCGAAGTCAGTGGAGTATGTCCGGCAAACAAAAACAATCACCCTGGCATCGATCTTAAAGGAAAATCGACGTCGGCAGATTTGTTGTTTCCTCCATACGGAAATCTAAAATTGACCTCCAAGTCTACGATTCCTGAAATCCAAGAATTGGCAAACAAAAACGGATACGGGATTTCGACCAACCGGCTGGAGCTAATAGGTAGCATGAAAAAGCGAAATCAGATGGACGCTTTTTGCGGCTGCAAACTCTACTACCCCGACTCGCCAGGAGCGAAGCTATGATCGGACTTGAACACTATCTTACGGTCGCGGCGACGCTGTTCGTCATCGGCATCTTCGGTCTCTTCCTGAACCGCAAGAACGTCATCATCCTGCTGATGAGCATCGAACTGATGCTGCTAGCGGTGAATATCAACCTTGTGGCGTTTTCCAGCTTCCTGGGCGATCTGGTCGGGCAGGTGTTTACGCTGTTCGTGTTGACCGTGGCGGCGGCCGAGGCGGCGATCGGACTGGCCATTCTGGTCTGTTTCTTCCGCAACCGCGGCTCGATCGCGGTTGAAGACGTCAATATGATGAAGGGGTAAGGGCACATGGAAACCACCATCCTCTTTGCCCCGCTGGTGGGCGCGCTGCTCTGCGGGTTCGGCTGGAAATTCATTGGCGAGAAAGCCGCCATGTGGACCGCCACGGGTCTGTTGTTTCTGGCCTGTCTGTTGTCGTGGATCGTCTTCCTGACGTTCGACGGCCACACCCAGCAGATCGAGATCATGCGCTGGATCGAGAGCGGATCATTGTCGACAAGCTGGGCCATTCGTCTGGACCGGCTGACCGCGATTATGTTGATCGTGGTGACGACCGTCTCGGCGCTGGTGCACCTGTATTCCTTTGGCTACATGGATCACGATCCGCAATGGCGCGAAGGCGAAAGCTATAAGCCACGCTTCTTTGCCTATCTGTCCTTCTTTACCTTTGCCATGCTAATGCTGGTGACCGCGGATAATCTGGTGCAGATGTTCTTTGGCTGGGAAGGTGTGGGCGTCGCGTCTTATCTGCTGATCGGGTTCTATTACCGCAAGCCAAGCGCCAATGCGGCGGCGATGAAGGCGTTTATCGTCAACCGGGTTGGGGACTTTGGCTTTGCGCTTGGCATCTTTGCGCTATTCCTGCTGACCGACAGCATCAATTTCTCGGACATCTTCGCCTCTGCCCCGGCATTGGCCGAAGAGAAGCTGCACTTCCTGTGGGGTGAATGGACCGCGATCGAGGTGATCTGCGTTCTGCTGTTCATCGGTGCGATGGGCAAATCGGCACAGTTGTTCCTGCACACCTGGTTGCCGGATGCGATGGAAGGTCCGACGCCTGTATCAGCCCTGATCCACGCCGCGACCATGGTGACTGCGGGTGTATTCCTGATCTGCCGCATGTCTCCGCTGATGGAGTTCGCGCCGGGGGCGACCGGGTTCATCACCTTCCTTGGTGCGTCGACGGCGTTCTTTGCCGCGACCGTGGGTTTGGTGCAGACCGATATCAAACGCGTTATCGCCTATTCGACCTGCTCGCAGCTGGGTTACATGTTCGTTGCCGCGGGCGTTGGTATGTACTCGGCTGCCATGTTCCACCTGTTGACGCACGCGTTCTTCAAGGCGCTGCTGTTCCTTGGCGCTGGTTCCGTGATCCACGCGATGCATCACGAGCAAGAGATGACGGAATATGGCGGGTTGCGGAAGAAAATCCCCTATACGTTTTGGGCGATGATGATCGGTACGCTGGCTATTACTGGGGTTGGCATTCCTCTGACCACATTTGGCTTTGCCGGGTTCCTGTCGAAAGACGCGATCATCGAAAGCGCCTTTGCGGGCGGTACGGGCTATGCGTTCTGGATGCTGGTGATTGCGGCGGTATTTACGTCATTCTACAGCTGGCGTCTGATTTTCCTGACCTTCTATGGCGAGCCGCGCGGGGACAAACACACGCACGACCATGCGCATGAAAGCCCGTTGGTCATGCTGGTTCCGCTGGGCGTTCTGTCGCTGGGTGCGGTTTTCGCCGGGATGATCTGGTATGGCAACTTTTTTGGCCACACCGACAAGGTCGGCCAGTTCTATGGCATTCCGGTTGCAGAGGCTTCGGTGGATGGCCACGCGGCAGAGGGCGCGCATGGGGACGATACCCATGCCGAAGATGATCACGGCGACGATACGCATGCGGATGCCGGTCACGCGGAGGACAGCCATGGTGTGAAGGACGCGCAGGGCGGCGATCACCATTATGCCTTTGTTGGGACGCCCGGAGAAGGCGCGCTCTACATCGCACCGGACAATCATGTGCTGGACGATGCGCATGCTGTTCCGAAATGGGTCAAGGTCTCACCCTTCGTTGCGATGCTGCTTGGTTTCATCGTGGCCTATTGGTTCTATATCGTGAATACGACGTTGCCCGCGCGCTTGGCAGCAAACCAGCGTCCGCTTTATCTGTTCCTGCTGAACAAATGGTACTTTGATGAGATCTATGACGCGATCTTCGTCAAACCTGCCTTGGCACTTGGGCGGTTCCTGTGGAAACGCGGAGACGGCAACACGATTGACGGTTTCCTGAACGGGGTAGCGATGGGCATAGTGCCATTCTTCACCCGCCTCGCAGGCAAGGCGCAGACTGGTTACATATTTACCTATGCCTTCTGGATGGTCCTGGGAATTGCTGCCCTGGTCACCTGGATGTCGATCGGCGGAGGCGCACACTAATGGACAATATCCTCTCGATCGTCACCTTCATCCCCGCAGCGGCGGCCGCCATACTGGCGCTGTTTCTGCAGGGCGACGACGCAGCCGCGCAACGCAATGCCAAATGGGTGGCCATGGTTGCGACGACGGTGACCTTCCTGGTCTCGATTGGCATCTATACTGGCTTTGATCCTGAAAACACCGGCTTCCAGATGGTGGAAGAGGGCCAGTGGCTGATGGGTCTGAAATACAAGATGGGTGTGGATGGCATCAGCGTCCTGTTCGTGTTGCTGACCACTTTCATTATGCCGCTGACAATTCTGGCCAGCTGGAATGTGACAGACCGCGTCAAGGAATACATGATTGCTTTCCTGCTGCTGGAAACGCTGATGCTTGGCGTGTTCATGGCGCTGGACCTGGTGCTGTTCTACCTGTTCTTCGAAGCGGGTCTGATCCCGATGTTCCTGATCATCGGCATCTGGGGTGGTAAAGAGCGCATCTATGCCAGCTTCAAGTTCTTCCTCTACACGTTCCTTGGCTCTGTGC
Organism: Ruegeria sp. YTSA108; assembly: GCF_059610185.1. Classification (NCBI taxonomy): domain Bacteria; kingdom Pseudomonadati; phylum Pseudomonadota; class Alphaproteobacteria; order Rhodobacterales; family Roseobacteraceae; genus Ruegeria; species Ruegeria sp. YTSA108. The sequence goes on from NZ_JBXWND010000008.1 coordinate 150,636, forward strand.
TGATGCTGGTGGCTATGGTTGCGATGTATGCGGATGCAGGCACGACGGATATCGAAGCGCTGATGGCGCATCATTTCTCGTCCGACAGCTTTACCGTTCTGGGCATCCATATCGTAGGCGGTATGCAGACGCTGATGTTCCTGGCGTTCTTTGCCTCATTTGCGGTGAAGATGCCGATGTGGCCGGTCCACACCTGGCTGCCGGATGCACACGTGCAGGCGCCGACCGCAGGGTCGGTCGTGCTGGCGGCGATCCTGTTGAAGATGGGTGGCTATGGCTTCCTGCGGTTCAGCCTGCCGATGTTCCCGGTGGGGTCGGCGGTGATGACAGATCTGGTGCTGTGGATGTCGGCCATCGCTGTGGTTTACACATCGCTGGTTGCTCTGGTGCAGGAGGACATGAAAAAGCTGATTGCTTATTCCTCGGTCGCGCATATGGGCTTTGTCACCATGGGCATCTTTGCGGCAAACCAGCAGGGTGTCGACGGAGCCATCTTCCAGATGCTCAGCCACGGGTTCATCTCGGCGGCGCTCTTCCTGTGTGTCGGCGTGATCTATGACCGGATGCACACCCGCGATATCGAGGCCTATGGCGGTCTGGTAATCCGGATGCCGGCCTACGCGCTGGTCTTCATGCTGTTCACCATGGCCAATGTTGGCCTGCCGGGCACCAGTGGGTTCATCGGAGAGTTCCTGACCCTGATGGGCGCATTCCAGGTCAATACCTGGGTGACTGCTGTGGCCGCGACTGGTGTTATCTTCTCGGCGGGATATGCTTTGTGGCTGTATCGTCGGGTTGTATTTGGGGATCTTATCAAAGAAAGCCTCAAGGCGATGACTGATATGAGCTCGCGCGAGCGGTTGATATTTGCCCCCCTGATCGTCATGACGATCCTGCTGGGTGTGTATCCATCGCTGGTAACAGATGTGATTGGCAACTCGACTGCCGCGCTGATTTCGAACTATGATACGGCTCTGGCCGCGGCTGAGACCGCGACCCAGACAGCCGCCTCGCATTAAGGAGGCTTTGGAGACATGATCCAGGCTGATCTGACAATTATCCTGCCAGAGATCGTTTTGGCACTATATGCGATGGCGGCATTGCTTGCGGCTGTTTACACCACCAAGGACGGGCTTGCGCCGACATTGGTCTGGGTGACAGCAGGGCTGATGGCGCTGCTGGCGTTCTGGATCGCAACAAATGGCGACGGAACAAACATCGCGTTTAACGGCATGTTTGTTGATGACGGGTTCTCGCGCTTTGCCAAAGTGGCGATCCTGCTATCTGCCGCAGCCGTTTTGATGATGAGCCAGGACTATATGACCCGCCGCGGGTTGTTGCGTTTCGAATACCCTTTGCTGGTGGCGCTTGCCGCTGTCGGCATGATGATGATGGTCAGCGCGGGTGACCTGATGTCTCTGTATATGGGTCTCGAGCTGCAATCGCTGGCACTCTACGTTGTGGCTGCGCTGCGTCGTGACAGCGCCAAATCCACCGAGGCTGGCCTGAAATATTTCGTTCTGGGCGCGCTTAGCTCGGGTTTGCTGCTGTATGGGGCTTCGCTTGTCTACGGCTTTACGGGTACCACGCTGTTCTCGGGCATCATTCAAACAGTTCACCACGGCGATGTGACCCTTGGGTTGCTGTTCGGGATGATCTTCCTGATCTCGGGGCTTGCGTTCAAGGTATCGGCCGTTCCGTTCCACATGTGGACACCCGATGTCTATGAAGGATCGCCCACACCAGTCACTGCCTTCTTCGCCACGGCGCCCAAAGTGGCCGCCATGGCCCTGTTTGCGCGCGTGTTGCACGACGCATTTGGAGGTGTCGTAAAGGACTGGCAGCAGGTGATCGTACTCTTGTCTGTTCTGTCTATGCTGCTGGGGGCCGTGGCTGCCATCGGACAACGCGACATTAAACGGCTGATGGCGTTTTCGTCGATTGCCCATATGGGGTATGCGCTGATCGGACTGGCGGCTGGGACCGAGCTGGGTATCAAGGCGATGCTGATGTATCTGGCGATTTACGTGACCATGAATGTCGGAACTTTCGCCTTTATCCTGATGATGGAACGGGACGGTAAACCTGTTACCGACATTGACGCCTTGCGCCAGTATTCCAAACGCGATCCGGGTAAGGCTCTGGCCGTGCTGATCCTGATGTTCAGCCTTGCCGGTGTTCCACCGATGCTTGGGTTCTTTGCGAAATTCGGCGTCTGGCAAGCGGGTATTGAGGCTGGCCTGACCGGTCTGGTTATCATGTCTGCCATCGCCTCGGTGATCGGTGCATTCTATTACCTACGGATCGTATACTATATGTATTTCGGTGCCGAGAATGACGACCCGATCGACGCAAATTCGTCTCCGGTTCTGTGGGTTGCTCTGATGGGGTCAGCTGCATTGATGTTGGTTGGCGTATTCTATCAGTTTGGGATTGAGGGCGCAGCGGCAGCTGCAGCGGCGACGCTTGTTAACTGATTTCGACCATTGCCCGCGGCCTAATGTTCTTGTGACATGAGCGATTGGCCGGATGGATATGGCCTGCATGTATTGCAAGAGGTCGATAGCACTCTGAACGAAGCCGCCCGGATCGCGCCGATGGCTCAGGGTCCGGTCTGGATCCTAGCGCACAGCCAGACACAGGCGCGCGGTCGGCGCGGACGGGTCTGGACCAACCCCGAGGGAAATCTTGCCGCAACGCTGCTGATGCGGCCCGCAGGACGCCCGGAACAGGCCGCTCTGCGCAGTTTTGTCGCCGCCTTGGCCCTGTTTGATGCATGTGTGGCGGTTACCGGGCGCATATCGGGTTTGTCGCTAAAATGGCCCAATGATGTGTTGCTGAACGGTGGCAAGCTTGCGGGGATACTGCTGGAAAGTACCGGGCAGGGGCGGGACGTCTCGCATTTGGCAATCGGCATCGGCGTCAATCTCGCGCAGGCACCGACTGCAGATAAAGTCGAACCAGGTGCGCTAAGGCCGGTTTCGCTGTTGTCCGAGACAGGGGCAGATGTCACCACCGAAGATTTTTTGACCGAGCTTGCATCGGCCTATGCGCGTTTTGAGGCCCAGTTTGTAACCTACGGGTTCGAACCCATCCGCTCTGCTTGGTTGTCCCGCGCAGCTAAGCTGGGTGAGGTCATCACCGCGCGTACTGTCACCACTGAGACCGTCGGGACCTTCGAAACGGTGGACGCACGGGGTAACCTTGTCCTAAACACCGCGAAGGGCCGCGTCAGCATACCTGCGGCAGACGTATTTTTCTGAAAGGGGCACCAATGCTTCTAGCCATCGACTGCGGCAACACCAATACCGTTTTCTCGATCTGGGACGGTGAGGAATTCGTCTGCACGCTGCGCACATCTACGCACCATGCCCGTACGGCGGATGCCTATTTCACCTGGTACTCTACGCTGGTCAAACATTATGAGATCCAAGCTGATATCACCGATGTGATTATCGCCTCGACCGTGCCGCGTGTGGTTTTCAATCTGCGCGTCTTTGCGGACCGGTTCTTTGGCTGTCGCCCATTGGTCGTGGGCAAGCCGGAGTGTCTGCTGCCTGTCAGCCCGCGCATTGATGAGGGTACGGTCCCTGGCCCGGATCGCCTGGCCAATGCTGCCGGGGCGTTTGAACGGCATGGCGGGGATGTGGTTGTTGTCGATTTTGGAACGGCCACCAACTTTGACGTGGTGTCTTCGGATGGAGCATATGTCGGCGGCATCATCGCTCCAGGTGTAAACCTGAGCCTTGAGGCGTTGCACCAGGGGGCCGCCGCGTTGCCGCATATCGACATCACACGTCCCGAAAAAGTGATTGGAACAAATACGGTTGGCTGCATTCAATCTGGCGTGTATTGGGGCTATTCCGGTCTGATCGAAGGGCTGATTGCCCGGATAAAGGCGGAATATGGCATGCCGATGAAAGTCGTGGGGACTGGGGGGCTTGCGCCTCTGTTCGATCAGGCAGATGTTGGGTTTGACGCTATAGAAGACGATTTGACGATGCACGGACTGACCGTGATCCATCGCTATAACAAGGAAAATGGCTCAACATGAGCAGTGAACGACTGATCTATCTGCCCCTGGGCGGGGCGGGCGAAATTGGGATGAATGCCTATGTCTATGGCTATGGCAAGCCGGGAAAGGAGAAGCTGATCCTTGTCGATCTTGGTGTAACCTTCCCAGATATGGACACAACACCCGGTGTCGACCTGATCCATGCCGATATCAACTGGCTAAAAGAACGTGCCGACCGGCTTGAGGCGGTATTCGTCACCCATGCCCACGAAGATCATGTCGGCGCTGTGGCGCATTGCTATGACGATTTAGGCGCCCCGATCTATGCACGCGCTTTCACCGCAAATCTCGCGCGTCGCAAGATGGAAGAGAAAGCCCATCCGACAGACGCGGTTCAGACCCTGTCAGCCTGGCCTGAACAGGTGACGGTTGGCCCGTTTACAGTCGGGTTTTTGCCGGTATCGCACTCTATCCCCGAAAGTGCGGCGCTTGTCATAGACTCGCCTGCGGGGCGGATCGTGCATACAGGGGATTTCAAGCTGGATGCCAACCCTGTGGTAGGTGAACCGTTTGATCAGGACCTTTGGGCAGAGATTTCAAAGGACGGTGTGAAAGCATTGGTCTGCGACAGCACGAACGTGTTTTCAACGCATGCAGGCCGCTCGGAATCCGAGGTCGGGCCTGAGATCACCAAATTGGTCGAAAATGCCAAATCAATGGTGGTTGCGACGACTTTTGCCTCGAATGTCGCACGGGTGAAGACGCTGGCCGAGGCTGGGCAGCGCGCGGGACGCTCGGTCGTTCTGTTAGGTCGTGCGATGCGGCGGATGATTGAGGCCGCGACGGAAACCGGTATTCTCACGGATTTTCCCAAGGTTATCAGCGCCGAAGAGGCCGTAGATATCCCGCGCCAGAACCTGATGCTGATCGTAACCGGCAGCCAGGGTGAACGCCGTGCGGCCAGTGCCCAGCTTGCACGCGGTAAATACCGCGGGATCGAGTTGAAGGAAGGCGATCTGTTCCTGTTCTCGTCGAAGACGATACCGGGCAATGAGAAGGGCGTAATCTTCATCATGAACCAGCTCAGCGAAAAGGGCGTTGATGTGGTGGATGACAGCTCGGGTCTGTATCACGTCTCTGGCCATGCCAACCGGCCTGATCTGGAAAAAGTGCACGCCATAGTCAACCCACAGATGGTTATTCCCATGCATGGTGAACACCGACATCTGCGCGAACATGCTAAACTGGCCGAAGCGGGTGGTCGTACCGGGGTTGTGGCAGTCAATGGCACGATGCTGGATCTCAGCGGCAATGCCCCCAAGGTCGTCGACTACGTCGAGACAGGCCGAACTTATCTGGATGGAACCGTAAAGGTCGGAGCCTTGGATGGAGTTGTCCGCGACCGCATTCGCATGGCCTTGAACGGGCATGTGACCGTGACGGTTATTTTAGACGAAGAAGACGAACCGTTGGGTGAACCTTGGTGCGATACGATGGGCTTGGCCGAGACCGGAACATCGCGCGCAGCACTGGTTGAAGTTCTGGAAGAGGACCTGAACCAATTCCTCATGCGGGCGGATGCCAAAACACGGCGCGACGATGACAAGCTGGAAGAGGCACTGCGCCGGATCGTGCGTCAGACAGCAAAGACCGAGATCGGCAAAAAGCCCGAGGTGACCACGGTGATCAGCCGAATGAAGTAGGTTCGGCTAGAAGTCCTGTTCGGACATTGGATAGCCTTTGATCTGTAAGAACAGGCTTTGTTCTTCTTGATTGAGGAAGAACGGAACGCTTTGGGGTGGTTCGGGTCGTGTGACCCGGGCTGCGACTTCGGCCAGAACAACTTCGGTTATGAAGGGAAGATCAAGCTCGCGCGCCTTGTTCAACGGAACCCATTGCAGGTGAGACAACTCATCCGAAGCGCGGCCAAAGTCATCCAGATCGCCTTGCAGGGCGTCTGCATCTACCAAAAAGAATCGTGCATCGAACCGGCGCGTACGGCCGGGCGGGGTGACGGCGCGAAAAACAAACTGCAATGCCTGTGCAGAGGGCAGAAATCCTGCCTCTGCATAGCTTTGCCAGTCAATCGGCACCTCACCTGTCCAAGCGCCGGGAACTCCAAGCACCAGGCCAGTTTCCTCCCAGAGCTCGCGGATTGCGGCGGCCGCCAAAGCATTCTGCAGCCCGGGCGGAGACTGTTCAGCAAGCCGATCGCGGCAGAGCTGGGACATGTCAGCCGATAGCGGGACCAGGGCGTCCTCTGCGTCTACCGCGCCACCCGGAAACACGAATTTGTTCGGCATAAAAACGGCTTTTGCGCCCCTTTGACCCATCAAAATGGAAGGGTTCGTCATCCGGTCCCGCAACACGATAACTGTTGCAGCGTTCCGTATAGCCGTTTTGTCCGTACTCATCTCAGGGCCGACCCAATCATTCCGGTCATCGGTCCGTTTCGAATCCATGCATCCGTCGTGCCCACTGATAGGCGACAACGGCCCCTTTAAGTCGCGGTAGCAGGAACAGTGTCAAGGCTGTACATCCGAATGCAAAAATCAGGAACATGTTCAGCGGGTCAGGGCGCCACTGGACATAAGAGATGTGCAAAGCGGGCGCCAGCAGGTGACCGACCAACAGGATCGTCAGATAGGCTGGACCGTCATCCGCACGGTGATGAAACAGTTCCTGACCACAGCTGCTGCAGCTGTCATTCACTTTCAGGTAGCTGTGCAACAGCTTGCCTTCACCGCATTTTGGGCAGCGGCAGCGGAAGCCTTTGATTAGGGCAGGCCGGGTTGGACGGTCGTTCTCGGATATTGTGTCGATCGTTTGATCTGTCATTTTGAAACTCGCGCATTCAGATTGCCCTGATATTGCGCTTGTTTTGCCCCACAGAAAAGGGGGGTGCGTCGCTTTGTGCCGCGATGAGATGTCCGGAAATTATGTGGTCGATGGCAGTGAGCAACAGAAAAAATTCAAATTGGGCGACGGAAACCGAAAACTGCACCGTTTTAACCTATGTGAGCAGCGACAAACCGGTCGCGAGAAACAAAGGAAAACGATATGAAAAGCGCGAAACTTATCCCGGCCATTCTGGTATCGGCCATTGCATTGACAGGCACAACCGCCTTGGCTGTCGGTCCGAAAGGCCGAGAGGACGTGACCTTTCAAGAGCTGGACCTGAACAATGATGGTCAGGTCACGCAGGAAGAAATGCAAACCTATAGGCAACAGCGTTTCACCAATGCTGACACCAATGGCGACGGCATGTTGAGCGTCGACGAGATGCAAGCGGCTAGCCAGAAGAAGGCGAATGAGCGTGTGAATCAAATGTTCGAAAAGCACGATGCCAATCAAGATGGCCTCTTGTCCGATGATGAGTTGCCCAAGCCGCGCCGTGCTGGCAAGATGTTTGACCGCATCGACGCGGACAAAAATGGCACGATCTCGGAACAGGAATTTGCCGATGCGAAAAACCGGATGGGCTGGCACCACAAAAAACGTGACAAGGCTGGCACCGACGACAGCTAATGGAGGATGCGGGACCTGAGTACCTCATCAACGGGGGCTCGCAGCCAAAGTCAGGCTGCGGGCGACCCCGGAGACGATGCATTGTTGCGGCGGTTCGCCGAGGGTGACGCTGATGCGGCACGCATTTTGACCGATCGGCTTGGGCCGCGCAGTTTTTCGGTGGCGCTCAGGCTGTTGAACGACCGGGCCGAAGCCGAAGATGTCACACAGGAAGCCATGATGCGCCTATGGAAGATGGCGCCGGATTGGGTTGCTGGACAGGCAAAGGTGTCGACTTGGCTTTACCGGGTCACTCTGAACCTGTGTGTCGATATTCGGCGGAAGAAATCGGCGGACAGTCTTTCTGATGTTGCCGAACCTGAAAGCGATGCGATCAGTGCAACCGAACACCTTCAGGATGCCGCCAGGTTGGACGCACTGCAGTTCGCGTTGGCGCAACTTCCGGACCGGCAACGTCAGGCTGTTGTCTTGCGCCACATCGAAGAGTTGCCCAATCCCGAAATCGCGGGAATCATGGATGTTTCCGTCGAAGCTGTAGAGAGTCTGACAGCTCGGGGAAAGCGGGCACTGGCACAGCAGTTAGCCACAAGAAGAGACGAGTTGGGATATGCCGATGGATGAAAATAGCGACCTGAATCACCTGTTTTTACGTGCTCGTCAAGAAGATGAGCCGTTACCCGATGCTCTCGCCCGTCGTATTCTGGCCGATGCGGAAACCGTTCGTTTGCAAAGGCTTCAGAAATCACCCCAAGGGTTCTGGGCACAGGCATTGGATAGTTTCTTTGGCTGGCAGGGGATGGGAGGTTTGGCGGCCGCGGGCATTGCTGGCATCTGGATTGGATTGACTGCCCCGGCCTTTTTGCCTGATCCGGCGACGTTGCTTTATTCGCAATCCTCTGGCTTTGAGGTTGCGGATATGGATCTGAATACAATCTTCCTGGAGGAAGGCGAATGAGCGAACAGTCAAAACCTAAACGCCGGTGGATGCCTGTCCTGCTGATCGTGTCCCTTGCTATCAATCTGCTAGTCGTCGGTGCGGTTGTTGGCACGGCGCTGCGCGTCAGAAACAATGACCACGTAAAAACCCCTCCGGGATTTGGATCGGCGCTTTATCGCGCGCTTCCCAAGCATGAACGCCAGGCGATGCGGGCCGAGCTTTCGGGCCTGCACCGCCAAGGTGTCGATCATCGGGCGGCGGATTTTCAAGCCCTTGGCGACGCACTTCGCGCCGAACCCTTTGCGGCTGACGCTGTAGAGGCTTTGTTGGGTCAGCAGGCGCAGGTGATGTCAGAGATGCAGTCTGCTTTGCAGGAACAGTGGCTGATCCGTGTGTCAGCCATGAGCCCGAAAGAACGCGTCGAATACGCTGATCGTCTGGAAGATGTGGTGCACCGAAAATCGAAAGCGGGCAGAAAACGCGACTGACCGGATCAGGCTGCGTGATTCTGGACCATGACCTGATTGCGTCCCGCCTTTTTCGCAGCATACAGGGCCGTATCCGCAGATTTTATCATGTTGTCCAATGGTGCGGGTGGGATACCCTGGCGAATCGTGTTGTCATCGGCTGTAATGAGGCCGATGCTGATTGTCACTGCGATTGGTTCGGCGGCCTCGGATAGGTCAAATGGACACTGACAGATGTCGTCGCAGACGGTTCGTGCGATCCCCAATGCCCGCGGCCCCGTAGTTTCAGGCAGACCGATCAAGAATTCTTCGCCCCCAATCCGTGCCACAAAGCCGTCAGAACCAATGGAATTGCGCATGCGCTTGGCTGTTTCGATCAAGACCTGATCGCCTCCGGCATGGCCAAACTTGTCGTTGATTGATTTGAAATGGTCCAGATCGGCCACCATCACGGTAAAACCGCGCCCGGTCTGCGCAGACTGCCGGGCGATTTGCTTCAATGCTCGCATTGCATAGCGGCGGTTATGCAGGCCGGTCAGTGGATCCACCCAGGATTCCGCGACGCCACGCCGCAAAGAATCCCGCATCTGGTCAATTCGGCTTTTGCGGGCAAGCTGGTTATCAAGCCGCAACAGAGTTTCACGGGGGCAGAACCCCGCCATACAGATGGCATCCGCGCCACGATCCAGCGCTTCGGCAGCCAGAGACGCGTCATCCTTTCTCAAGATGCCGATCAGCACTGTGTGCCGTGTTGCCCCGCGCGATTTCAAATCCGCCAGAACACTCAGGCCTGAAGATTCGCCATCAATTTCGACAATAACCGCGTCCGGGATGGGGCCGGAAAGCAGGCGGTGAAGGTTCGATATCGTGTGAATTGACAAACTGTGATGCGTATGTTCGGACAGCGCCTTCTGCCAAAGCGCCCCGGTTTTAGCGGATTGCGTCAGTAGGGCGGCGCGCGCAGCTTTGGGTGGCGTGGCAAAGGTGCTTGTCGCTTCGGCAAATCCCAAACATGGCGATCCGCTATTATCTTGCAATTCCTGCGTATCGGCGCGTGCCCGTAACAAGCTGCGAACCCGAGCTAGCAACAACGTGTCCTTGAACGGGTGCGCCAATACATCGTCCAACCCATCTGACAATGCCCTCAACCTTGCGGATTTGTCGTTTTGCGGCGCGATAGCGACAATGGGAATATCCGCCAGATCCGGGTCGGCCATTACCACTTTCTTGACATCAGCCGCCGTTCCATCCGGCAATGACTGCGCGGTTAAGATCAAATCGGGGCGCACACGTTTCAACAGCCCATCAAGACCCCGCAGATTTTCCCCCTGTGCGACGTGATACCAGGCCGCAGTAAGCTGTACCTTCAGCATAATTCGATTGGTTGAGGTCCCGTCCAGGACAAGGATCGTTCCTTGCACCGACATATCAGTCACCGTTGATTGCATGCGTTGCTAAAGTGTTTATGACTCTGGTTAACAAACCCTTTCCAATATCAGATCAGGGGCTTCTTTATGCCAATTTCCGCTCAATCCGCCGAAACGCTGGCGCTGAATGCCCTTGCCTGGCTTGTCGGCAATGATGACCTGCTGCCTGTATTTCTGGGTTCGACGGGGGCTTCGGTGCAGGACATCAAAGACAGGGCGGCAGAGCCGGAGTTTCTGGGCTCTGTTCTGGATTTTCTAATGCTTGACGATTCGTGGGTAGTCGAGTTTTGTGACGTCAATTCTGTGCCGTATGATCAGCCGGGCCAGGCCCGCGCCTTGTTGTCCGGCGGCGCGGAAGTTCATTGGACCTGAAAGCCTACCGGGCAGGAGTTTCACAATGCCAATCCAAGCCATCCTGTTCGACAAAGACGGTACCTTGTTTGATTTCGCGGAAACCTGGGGCACGTTCGGGCGCAATTTTTTACTGCGAGTGACGAACGGAGATCATGCCCGTGCGGCCGAGCTTGGGCAGGTGATCGGCTTTGACCTCGAACAGGTTGCCTATTCTGAGGACAGTGTTGTCATCGCGGGCACCGTCGAAGAAATCGCCGAGGTTCTAGAGCCGCACCTCCCGGAAATGCCGCGCGAAGAGTTGGTGGATCTGTTGAATGCCGAGTCGGCCTCATCTCCGCAAGCCCAGGCCGTTCCGCTTATCCCTTTCCTTGAGGGGCTGCGTGAGGCAGGGCTGAAACTGGGTGTTGCGACCAATGACGGAGAAATGCCCGCATCCGAGCATCTTTCGTCCGCAGGAATCCGCGAACATTTCGATTTTGTCGCCGGTTATGACAGTGGGCACGGATTCAAGCCAGGCCCGGGTCAACTCTTCGCCTTTGCGCAGCATGTGGGGGTTAACCCAGAAAACATAGCAATGGTGGGCGACAGCCTGCATGATCTGCAGGCCGGACGGGCAGCAGGTATGAAGACGATCGGGGTTCTGACGGGTATGGCGCGTGCAGAAACGCTCGAAGCGATGGCGGATGTCGTCTTGCCAAACATCGGACATATACCTGCTTGGTTGTACGAAAAGGCGTGATCGGGCTGTGAATTCGGCGGTTCAGACGTCGAAACCGACATAGCCTGTCGCAGACAGAGCGGCCAACAGTACGCGTTCGGGGCTTGCTTCTAGAAAGCCAAGTTCCGAGGAGTGTCCAATGGCCGACAAGAAAGCACGCAGAGGTCGCAGCGGAGGACGGGCCGGTGCCGCCGAGAGACGGGGCGCAGCGGTTATTGATCAGATGCCGTGGAGCCCTCCGATCAACACCGACAAACCAACCGAACCGTTGGACGAGATTGGCGTCGCGGCGATCCACGAGGGCGCAATGCGGATTCTCGAAGAGATCGGGATCGAGTTCTACAACGAAGAGGCAATCGGAATCCTGCGTGAGGCCGGATGTACGATCAACGGCGACAACGTTCGAATGGGCCGGGACTTTGTCATGGAAATGGTGCGTAAAGCCCCATCCACCTTTACCATCACACCGCGTAATCCCGACCGCGCAATCGAGATCGGGGGCAAAAACCTGCTGTTCGGAAATGTGTCGTCCCCGCCGAACTACTGGGATATGGAGATTGGCACCAAGGTACCGGGAAATCGCGAGATGTGCCGGAACCTGTTGAAGTTGACGCAGTATTTCAACTGTATCCATTTTGCCGGTGGATACCCGGTCGAGCCAGTGGATATACATGCCAGCGTCCGGCATCTGGATGTTCTCTACGACAAGCTGACTCTGACCGATAAGGCGATGCATGCCTATTCGCTGGGCAAGGAACGCGTCGAAGACGTCATGGAAATGGTGCGGATCGCAGGGGGTCTGAGCCATGAAGAATTCGAAGCCAAGCCGAGGATGTATACCAACATCAACTCGACCTCGCCGTTGAAGCACGATCAGCCCATGATCGACGGTTGCCTGAGGTTGGCGCGGCGCGGGCAGGCGATTGTTGTGACGCCGTTCACCTTGGCCGGGGCGATGGCCCCCGTCACAATGGCCGGTGCAGTAGCGCAATCCCTGGCTGAGGCGCTGTGCGCGATTGCATTGTTCCAATATGTGCGACCAGGGATTCCTTGTGTCATCGGTACGTTCACCTCGAATGTGGATATGAAATCTGGTGCTCCGGCTTTTGGAACGCCGGAATACATGCGGGCGACACAGATGACCGGCCAGATGGCCCGATTTTATGACCTGCCCCTGCGGTCTTCGGGTGTCTGCGCGGCAAACGTTCCGGATGGCCAATCTGTGTGGGAGACCTCGAACTCATTATGGGCGGCGGTGCAATCGGGCACCAACATGGTCTATCACGCTGCAGGTTGGCTTGAGGGTGGCCTGATCGCAAGCCCTGAAAAGTTCATTATGGATTGCGAGATATTGCAGCAAATTCAGCGGTATATGCAGCCGGAATTGACGGCAACCGGCCCCGACGAGATTGCTCTGGATGCGATCCGGTCAGTCGGCAATGACGGGCATTTCTTTGGCATTCAGCACACTCAGGATCGCTATACCACCGCGTTTTATCAGCCGTTTCTGAGTGACTGGAAGAATTATGAGGGTTGGGAAGTCGCAGGAGGCGTCTGGACCGCTGAGCGCGCGCATCACATGTTCAAGGAAATCATCACCAGCTTTGAAGCTCCGGCAATGGATGAGGGCATCCGGGAAGAGCTTGCCGACTTTGTCGCACGACGCAAAACCGAAGGCGGAGCGCCGACAGATTTCTAGCGTAATCTCAGTCACTTCCACTTCGATACTTGCGTGAATTCTATGTGGTGACGCCCGCGTGTTGGGTGTTTGTTAACAAATTTCAGAGCACACTGCGTGAGAAACCAATTTGAGGTCTCTTATGCATGGTCTGATCAACCGGGCGATTCAATCCTTTGTTGCGGTGACCTACGGGCAGCCGTGCTGGATGCGCGTGATGGATTCAGCCGAACTGGGCTTTGCCGAGTTCGAGGCCATGCTTGTTTACGACGATGATATTACCGAGCAGGTATTGGATAAGGTATGCACGGTCCTGAAACGTTCACGAAGTGACGTTCTTGAAGACCTGGGAACGTACCTTGTGTCTCATCCCAACATGGAAGACCTGCGCCGTCTGTTGCGATTTGGCGGTGTCAGCTATCTGGAATTTCTCCATTCGCTTGATGATCTGTCAGACCGGGTCAGATTGGCCGTATCGGATCTAAATCTTCCGGCACTTGAATTGCACGAGCTTTCACCGACGGAATACAGATTGTCCTGCCATCCAGGCCTGCCTGGCTTTTCAAGCGTCATGGTTGGTGTATTGCGCGCGATGGCTGATGATTACGGGGCTCTGGCTATGCTATCGCATGAGGGCCAGCAGGGTGAGATTGAGTTTATCTCAATCGTTCTGGTAGAAAGCGCTTTTTCAGAAGGCCGGCATTTTGATTTAGGGGCGCGAAAAGCATGATGAACACGAATAATCTGGCAGAGCTTTTACAAACCCTGTGCCCAATGTTTTTGCTGGTGAACGAGGATGGGAAAGTGACCCGCGTCGGATCAACCTTGCAAAAGCTGCGCCCTGAAAAGCCGATGGAAGGTCAGAGCTTTCTGGATATCTTTGAGCTGCTTCGCCCTAGGGCGGTTACCACAGTTTCAGGCTTGATGTCCCAGGCCGGCACCAAGTTACAGCTCAGGTTCCATGACGCCCCGCGCACAGCATTGAAGGGCCTTATCGCTCCGCTGCCCGAAGGTAAGGGGGCGGTCATCAATCTGTCTTTCGGAATATCGATTTTGGATGCGGTCCGGGACTATGCCCTGACCAGTGCGGATTTCTCGGGCACTGATCTGGCGATCGAATTATTGTATCTGGTCGAGGCGAAATCGGCAGCGATGGAGGCGTCCAGATCTCTGAACCTGCGCCTTCAAGGGGCGATGCTTGCCGCCGAGGAAAAGGCATTTACAGATACACTGACGGGGCTGAAAAATCGCCGGGCGATGGATGTTCTATTGGATCACATGATCTCGTCCAAATCTCCATTCGCGCTGATGCATCTGGATCTTGATTTTTTCAAATCGGTCAATGACCAATTCGGGCATGCCGCGGGCGACTATGTGTTGCAACAAGCGGCGCGGATCATGGGTGAGGAAACCCGCGGAGACGATACAGTGGCGCGTGTCGGCGGGGACGAATTTGTAATTATATACAAAGGATTGACGGACGAGGGTGTTCTCTCTGCAATCGCCAGCAGGCTGATCGAACGGCTGCGGGAACCGATGATGTTCGACAACGTGTCGTGCCAGGTTTCAGCCAGTATAGGCACGGCGCTTTCGACCCAGTTTCCATCGCTTAAACCGGCTGAGATTTTGCATGCGGCAGACCTTGCCCTGTATGCGGCCAAACGAAATGGCCGGTCTCGCCACTGTCTATATTCGCAGCTTGTGGATCACTCACACAGATAGGTTTTCCCCTAAAGGAACCGGCAAAGTGTATGTGGTCAGACGACTCTATTTCGATGAAGAAAAAGCTTTGAGAACGGACGCTATGTGTTGCTGCACCAGTGGCAGTTCACCCACAACCGGTAAAACCTGTCCCTTGAACTTGGCCTTGCTTAATTCTTGCGGCACATCCTCAAGAACATGGCCACCCGTGCAGGCAAAAAATGGCAAACACAGGGTTTGGGCGCCGGTTCCTGCGGCGGCCACAGAAATCGAAGGGGCCTCTTCGACAAACCCAAGGCGCAGGGATCCAAGTGGTATCAGTTGCAACAAAGCGTCGCCGAATGCCGTTGCAACGGCGGAAGGGTTTCTGCTGCGGCCCGATCCATGCGCAGCGATCACAAGGTCCGTTTCTTGTGACCGCCAGTCTTTGTCCTGCAGCGTTCCCTCAAGGGTTTGCGCGATCAACTGGGGCAATTTCGGGTCCGCGCCCAAAGGATCCAGAATAGGGTTTCGGCGGTCACCAATACGTTTCGGCAGCACATCTGTGACAAACCACCCTTTGGCCATGAACAGGGGATAGATGACGGCGTTGCCGGGAATCTTGTCCAGTGCGCTGTCAAGTGCCCCAGGGGCTGCCAGCGTTGCAGAATGAACCGAAACACCGGCACACAGGGCATTTACATCGGCCGCATAAGCCGCCAAGGCCGCTTCGGCTGGTTCTGGGTCAGAAGGTTGGCCATGGGTAACGATAAGGGCGTGTGTCATAAATCTGTCCTGTCCACTTTAGCGATAGGTGCGCCGCGTCGTGTAAAAGTCAATCCGCCTGCCGCACCGTCAGCCCAATAGGGTCAGCCAAAACCAGACGCTCAGGATAGATACTGCCGTCCCCAACAGAACAGAGGATGCCGCAACCCGTTTGGCGCGGCCATAGATGTTTGCAAAGATATAGGCGTTGAAACCAGGGGCCATGGCGGCTGTCATCACTCCGGACCGGAATAGATCCTGTGGCAGTCCAAGGGTGGATCCGAAAAGCCAGAAAAGGCTCGGGTGCAGCAGCAGAGAAACGCCGCAGACAAAGGCGATCGCCCTTAGGTCACCTTCGGGTCTGTATTTAACCAGAACGCCCCCAAGCGCGAATAGCGCGCCGGGAAGGGCCGCGCGGGTCACCAGGCCAAGGGCATCATCCACAACGGCTGGCACGCCGAGCCCGGACAGATTTACGATGAAACCCAGTGAGATCCCGACAATCAGAGCGTTGCGAAACATCGCGGTCAGGACCGAGCGAACCATTCGCGATCCTCCGTGGCCTCGGTTCCGGATCACCTCCATTACCGTGATGCCTAGGCCGTAACAAAACGGCGAGTGAAAGGCGATGACGGCATAATTGCCCGTAAGGCTTTCAGGGCCATAAGCCCGTTCAGTAATCGGCAATCCCAGCAGGACGGAATTGGAGAACAGGCAGCAAAAACCGATTGCGACGCAATCTTCCCATTCGCGGTTGAAGATCAGTCGCGCGCCGAACAGGCCGGCACAAAAGCAAAGCGCAGCAGCAGAGTAAAAGCTGATCAACAGCTTGGGATCAAAACTGACACTGAGGTCGAGATGTGAAATCGCAAGAAACAGAAGGCAGGGGATTGCAAAACCCTGAGTGAACTTCATCAGGCCATCAATGTGGTTTTCCTTGAAGTATCCAAGAAGAGTGGAGACGTAACCGGCTCCAATAACAAGAAAAACTGGAAGGATGACTTCAATGAGATTTTGCAGCATGTCAGCGTTCCGCAACAGTTATTCGCGCGGGAAAGGATATCTGCATGATCTCGGCCAGGGCTCTACAGAGCCTGATGTATCACCATGCCGTCATAAGCAGGGGTGATGTTGTCTGCGGTTTCTGCGTCGACCGTGGCATAGTCAAGATCGATATGCATGTTGGTCAGAACCGCGGTTTTTGGTTGCAACAGGTCGATCCAGCCAAGGGTCTTTTCCAGATGCGCATGGGTCGGGTGCGGGGACCGGCGCAGCGCGTCGATCACCAGACAGTCCAGACCCTCTAATGTGGTCCAGGCATCGTCATATATCTCTGCCACGTCCGGCAGGTAGGCCAGATTGCCCATTTTGAAACCAAGCGCGTCGATTGATCCGTGGTTCACCTTGAAGGGGTGAAATGGGATAGGGCCTCCGGGGCCAGTGATCTCGAACGGGCCGTCGATTGTCTTGAGGTTGAGGATCGGCGGGTAGGGTGAGTTTTCGGGTTGGATGAAGGCATAGCCAAATCGGCCCAAAAGATCATTCTGGGTGTCACCATCAGCCCAGACCGGCACCCGTTCGCGCATGTTGAAGACGATCATGCGCAAGTCGTCAATGCCATGGACGTGGTCGGCATGGGAATGGGTATAGACCACCCCGTCCAACCGCCCTGTGCCGGTGTCCAGCAGCTGGCTGCGCATGTCAGGCGTTGTGTCGATCAGAACCGAGGTGGTGCCTTCGGGCCCGTCACGTTCGACCAGCATCGAGCAGCGGCGGCGGATGTTCCTGGGGTTTTCGGGGTCGCAGTCGCCCCAGTGACCGCCAAGACGTGGCACTCCACCTGACGAGCCGCAGCCCAAAATGGTGCAGCGCAGCGTGGTCATGCCGCCGCCTTGTAAGAGGCGACCTTGGTGAAAAGTCTTTCGAAATTGGCCTGCGTCTGCGCCGCGAAATCGGCATAGCCCATGCCAAAGACCTCGGCGCCTTTGCGGGCGGTGTGGGCGGTATAGGCCGGTTCATTCCGTTTACCGCGATACGGGGGGGGCGCCAGATAAGGTGCATCGGTTTCAACCAGGATGCGGTCTACTGGCGCATTTGCGAAAATATCGCGCAATTCCTGGCTTTTGGGAAAAGCGGCGATGCCCGACATGGACAGGTAAAACCCAAGATCCAGGGCGGACTGTGCCAGCTCGGCCGAAGACGAAAAACAATGCATCACACATGAATAGGGGGCATTGCCGTATTCTTCGGCCAGAATGCGGGCCATGTCTTCGTCCGCCGCGCGCGCATGAATGATCAAAGGCAGTCCGGTACGCTGAGCGGCCTCGATATGAACGCGCAGGGATTGCTGCTGAACCTGCGCACTGTCGGCGGTATAGTGATAATCCAGCCCGGTTTCACCGATACCAACAAACTTGGGGTGCTGTGACAGTGCCACCAGCTCGTCCACAGTTGCCATCGGTTCATCGGCTGCACTCATCGGGTGCGTGCCTGCCGCGTAGAATACCGGCGCGTGAGCCTCAGCTATGGCGCGCACAGTGGGTTCGTTCCTCAACCTGGTGCAGATCGTCACCATCCGGATCACGCCGGCTTCGGCCGCATTTGCGACGATCAGGTCCAACTGTCCTTCAAAATCGGGGAAGTCCAGATGGCAATGGCTGTCGGTGATTTGGGGGGTGTCGCTCATCTGTTCTGACCGGCGGTTTCCTGTATCTTGAACACCGTATCTAGGACCAGAGCGGCAGGGTCAAGGTTCACCGCCTGCCCGTGGCGGGCGCGGGCGGTGATCTGGGCTGCGGTTTCCGCCCAAAGGCGTGCCTGCTCCGGCGATCTGGACAAACGGGACAGGATATCACCTTCGTTTGGCGCGGCCTCTGGCGATGGCGGAGCACCAGTCGCACCGGTCACAGCAAGACGTGACAAGGCAATGTCGATCAGCGTCAACAGCAACTCGAACCGTTCGGCTGCTCCGCGCTGTGCGGCGGCCTCGGCCAGAGCCAGAGCGCGTAGTCTGTCCAGCCGGGGCAGGGTGCCCAGGATCGCGATGAGCTCGGCATATATTTCGAGTCCGCTCAGGTTTATCAGGCGGACGGCGTCCCCAACGGACCCGCTGGCCAGAGCGGCCAGATGGTCGGGGTTTCCAGTCAGCTCAACCCCGGTCTGGGTCAGTGCGGCGTTCATATCTTCGGCGTTCAGCGGCGAAAGGCGCAAGGTACGGCACCGGGATCGGATCGTCGGCAAAAGGCGGGACGGTTGATGCGATATCAACAGCAGCGTTGTCCGCGCAGGCGGTTCTTCTAGCATTTTCAGCAATGCGTTGGCGGCGCTGATGTTCATTTCATCCGCAGAATCTACGATGACGACACGGCGGCCCCCATCGGCCGAGGACAGGCCGAAGAACTTCCCAAGTTTGCGAATGTCGTCCACAACGATTTCATTTCGCAACCTGCCCTGATCGTTCACGGATCGTTTGATGGCGGCCAGGCCAGGCTCGGCACCAGCCAGAATACGATGAACAACCGGGTGATCTGGTGGAACCTCAAGCGTTTCAGGGGGAGGTGGCGCGCCAAACAGCCCGTCCTCTTCGACAGCCGGGGTCGCCAGCAGAAACCGCGCGATCCGCCAGGCCAGCGTCGCCTTGCCCACACCTCGGGGGCCGGTCAGCAGCCAGCCATGGTGCAGGCGATCAGAAGCATAAGCGCTAAGAAAGGCCTGCTCGGCCTCTGCCTGCCCAAACAGATGTGGCGTTTCGCGCGGATGAAGGGCACCGGGTGCCTGGTCCGGGATCGGGATGTCGTTGTTCATCAATCGTCTGTCACAAGGCTTGCATGACGATATCTGTCACATCGCGGGCAACGCTGTCCATGTCCCTATTGCCATCGACCAGGCGAAACCGGTCGGAAAATTCATCCGCCAGTTCCAAAAAACCGGCCCGCATCTTCTGTTGCAGGTGAATGCCGAAATCCTCGAACCGTTCTTCAGTGCCCTGCCGGCCCTTGGCCCGAGAGAGGCCGGTTTCAGGATCCATGTCGATCAACACGGTCAGATCCGGTTCACGTTTGATCATCAGCTTATGCAACTGATCGACCAAACCACGCAGGTCGCCGCGTGATAGGCCCTGATACATGCGGGTGCTATCGGCGAAACGGTCGCATATGACGATCTTGCCCGCTGCCAAAGCGGGTTCAATGGTGCGTTCCAGATGGTCGCGCCGCGCAGCAGTGAACAGCAGGATTTCCGTCTCAGCTGACCAGCGATCGGGATCGCCTTCAAGAACCAGTCTGCGGATTTCCTCGGCCCCGTCAGAGCCGCCAGGTTCACGCGTCAGAACGACATCATGCCCGAGCTCGCGCAAATGCTCGGCCAGCATACGCGCTTGCGAGGATTTGCCTGATCCGTCGATGCCTTCGAAGGTCAGAAATAACCCGCCTGCCGTCACATCGCGCCCAACGGGTTGCCAATGACATCTTTCGCGACAATGCCGCCAACTGTCATAATCCGCACGAAGAAACCGCCCTTTTCGACGCTTTCCGCTGCAACCAGAGGCCTACGGATCTCGGGCAGGCCATCGGGTTTGATGACAAGCTCAGCGATTTCCTGTCCTTTGGCGATGGGGGCCTCAAGCGGACCGTCATAGACTATTTCTGCCTCAACATTCTTATCCCCGAGAACAGGCAGCAGCAGTGTCAAATCCTCATGCGGGACAAGATCAACCGTTTTCGCGGTGCCCATCCAGATATCGGCTTGTCCTATCGGTTTTTCTGCTTCGGCAAGCTGCCTCTCGACAAAATTGCGAAACGACCAGTTAACGACGGCCTCAGCCTCCTCTGCGCGGCGGGCGACGCTGTCGAGCCCCGACAAAACGAAAATGACCCTGCGATCCCCCTGCTGTGCCGATCCTACAAGGCCATAGCCCGCTTCTTGCGTGTGGCCAGTCTTTAGCCCATCCGCACCAATCCCAAGTTTCAGTAAGGGATTCCGGTTACGCGAATTTGACGGCACCCGGTTGTCGAATTCGAACTCTTCCTCGGCGAACAGAGGGTAATATTCGGGAAAGTCGCTAATCAGATGGTCGGCCAGAATGGCGAGGTCATGCACAGACATCATGTGGCCTGCGGCTGGCCATCCGTTCGAATTCGCAAAGTTCGAATTATTCATGCCCAGCTGTTGCGCGCGTTGGGTCATGAACCGGGCAAACCCAGCTTCGGTTCCGTCCGGGCTGAGGGCTTCGGCGATAACAACACATGCGTCATTTCCTGACAGGACTATGATCCCGCGCAGCAGGTCTTCGACCCGGACACGGTCCTGCGTGTTCAAGAACATACTTGAGCCCTTATAGCTGGTCGCATGTTCGGAAACCGGAAGTTCCTCATTCAGTTCCAGGCGACCGTCCCGCAGCGCTTCGAATGCTACAAACAGGGTCATGAGTTTGGACATGGAGGCGGGCGGCAACGGCTGGTCTGCGTCTTTGGACAAAAGAACGGTTCCTGTCGTTTGGTCCATGACATAGGCAGCACGGGCTTGCGTATCGAAAGCTTGTGCGGGCAGGGCAAACATAGCCAAACTGAGGGTCAGTACAGATGATCGAAATGAGGACAGCACGAGGGGGACCTCCTTTTGCTTAATTCTTCACGGTATAGGCGTCAGAAAAGCCCAGATCTTTGACGTCGCTTTGCATTGCGTTTCGTTCCGCCCGCGTCAAAGCAGGACCAACGATCACCCTCCAAACGGTTTTGCCATTGGCTTCGAGTTTTTGAACTTTCGCAGGCAACCCGTTTCGCCGAATTTTCTCGGCAGCACCTTCGGCATTTTCTTCAACTGTGAAAGTGCCCACCTGAATAAACGGTTTTGAAAGCGATGAAACGGAGGCAGCCTCAGTGCTGGCTGCGGTTGCTGCCGGTGTAGGGGCGGCCTCTTCGATGGCCGCTGCAGCGCCCTCTATCGGGTCCAGAGGTGTTTCGGTGATTTCGTCGGCAGGCTTCTTTTGCCACCATTTACGCTTCGGTGCTGCCTCGGTTGGCGGCGTGACAGTGGGATCGGTCAGATTTGCGGTTGGTGCTGGCTCAGGCGCCGCCTCGATAATCTCTGTTGCCGCCTCATCGGTCTTTTCTGCGGTTTCAGCCACGGCTGCAGCTGTCGCAGCACCAGCTGCGGCAACTGGAGCCTTCTTTTGCCACCATTTACGCTTGGCTGGTTTATCAACGTCTTCGGACACATCTGCCGTGGTCTGGCTATCGGTTTTCTTGTCCTGAGGTTCAACCGCCTCAGCCGTTGGGGTCTCTTCGGGTTCAGCGACCCCTTCGGGCTCAGGAGCTTTTTCTTCTACTTTCTCGGCAGGCTTGCGTCGCAGGGCAACAACTTCAACCCGAGTCGGTGCGCCTGCGAGGATACCCAGTTTCGCGGCGGCAGTCGAAGACAGTTGCAGCGCAGGGCCCGGCAAGTTGCGTTCGCGGCGGAAAAGTGCGCCGGTTACGGATTTGTTGTTCTTTGTATTCGTTATCCGAACACGTTCAGGCTGTGTAACGTCCGGGTGCGCGACCCAGATTCCGCCCAACGAGGGGCGCCCATCCCACAAACCGGCTTCGGTGACCTTGAAGACATCAGGAGCTTCAACATCATCACGCGCGTTCCCTGTCGTTTTGGGAAACAGCTCTAATTTGCCATCGTCCTGCACGCTTTCGTCCGCCTGCTCGGTGGATGTTCCACCCGATGTCAGGGCCTCGTCGCACCCTGACAGAGCAGCAACTGTTATTACCAGAACCGCCAGTGCCCGCGGTTTTGCGCGTGTCGTGGTCGCTCGATCCATATTTGCAATCCCTTGCCTGTAAGGGGCCTCTTTCATCGTACCCCGCCGCCGATCGCTGGTTCTGAGCTGCCAGCCTGTCACGGTCTTTCACGCAAAGCATAGCCTGCACGTTCGGCCATGGAAAGTCTGCTGCACAGGCTTCGGCAAGATTTCCCTATTTGGTCTTGCCACCGTTTAAAGATAGCCTTAGACCCGGCCCCACGCGGGGAGGTGGCAGAGTGGTCGAATGCGGCGGTCTTGAAAACCGTTGGGCGTGAGAGCGTCCCCAGGGTTCGAATCCCTGTCTCCCCGCCACTCATACCTGTCTCACTTGAATTGTTTTTTCTGATCCTGAATTGTGCCGCAATTCCCGCGAGTTGGCGCATGCGCTTTCAATCAGAGACGGAGCAGGCCGTACACTCAGAGCGCAATTCAGGCCTCAGTCTCAGTGGCGCATTTTGGCGGGGTCGCTTTGGGCTGGGTTTCCCTGATAACCTGCGATTTACAGGGAATTTTCGTGAGATGGCTTCGATTTCAGACATTATGCATGTCAAAATTGTATTTTTTCAGAGGTTTATGTTGCAAATTCCCTAAAAGGTGGAACAGGGAATTTTCTTGAGCGAACAGGGAATTATTCCGACGGATCAGGGAGGGCGAACCCTGTATCAGGGAGGCCGGTTCTTGAGGTGTCAAAAGTCGAACAGACATTCCTGTTCGGCCCAATCAAGTGGGTGGGTCACGCTGACCAGGCGCTTGAGTGTGAGTTCGGGCGGCTGGGTGCCGTAGAGAATCGCGGCCTGAATCTTCGGTGAGAGAAAGGCGAGCTGAGCACGGGTACGGATGAAAGCGCCGGGAACGGCACTGTCAGAAGAAACTTATTGAGGCGGGCAGGGCGAGCACTTAGCGTCGCAGGATGACAAGACGCAGCCCTTTTCGCTACTTCAAGACGAGCCCCGAGATCATCCGTCTGGCCGTCATGATGTATGTTCGGTTTCCGCTTTCGCTTCGCAATGTTGAAGATCTTTTGCACGAGCGCGGCATCGAGATCAGCCACGAAACTGTGCGTTATTGGTGGAACAGATTTGGCCCGATGTTCGCGGCAGAGATCCGCAGAAACAGGGTCAATCGGATGCGATCTTATTCGAACTGGCAGTGGCATCTGGACGAGGTCTTCGTGAAGATCAATGGCGAGACGCACTACCTATGGCGGGCTGTGGATCACGAAGGCGAGGTGCTGGAAAGTTATGTGACCAAGCGCCGTGACCGCAAAGCTGCGTTGAAATTCCTCAGAAAATCAATGAAACGCTACGGTCAACCTGAATCCATCGTGACAGACAAACTGCGGTCTTATGGCGCGGCGATGAGAGTTGTCGGGAACGGTAGTCGGCAAGAGACCGGCCGCTGGCTGAACAATCGGGCCGAGAATTCCCATCTGCCATTTCGACGACGAGAACGTGCGATGCTCCGCTTCAGGCAAATGCGGTGTTTGCAGAAGTTCGCCGCAGTTCATTCTTCCGTCCACAACCATTTCAATCAGGAACGCGCCCTCTACAGCAGAGACAATTTCAAGCTCAACCGCGCCGCTGCTCTCTCCGAGTGGCGCCAACTTTGTTCAGCATAAGTTACGGCATTTAGGGGTAAACAGAGACTGCTTCGAATTGGTCTGACAGCACCGTCTTGCCGTTCGAAGACTTCCAGATCACCGATATCAATTCCGAGACGTTGCGTGCCGCGATTGCCGAAGCGATCACAACCGATCTAGCGCTTCAGCCAGAGCTGACTGTTATCTCGCGGGCGTCCAGTTTTCAGTTGTCGCCGAACGCACCTCTCACCTCGGTCTTCGCCAGACTGCAGGCGAACTTTGTCGTGACGGGCTCTTTGCGTTCCGACGGCAACAATGCAACGGCGACGATCAATCTCATTGAGGCAAAAGACGAGAGCTGCGTCTGGGTTGGCACCATTGATTTCCACATTCGGGAAGTGCTCTCTATGACCCGTGCGATAAGTCGCCGCGTCGCCAACTTGGTTGGTGCAAAGGCTATTGATCTGGCCCAAAACCGGATCGACCTCGGAGAGGTTAGCGCCGTTCTGATCGAAAATGCCGCCCGAAGTCGGATGATGCATTTTCAATCCAAGGACGCATGGCTGGTAAACCTCTATGAGCAGGATATCGCCCTGGAGCGCTATAGCGACTCTGCTTGGGGACATTTCGGTCAGGCTCTGGCCCTGCGCGTTGGGCTCGACGAGGGCTGGATTTTGGAAGGCCGTGCCGCTGCGGCGGCGAAAGCCGAGCAGTTCGTCGCGACGGCGCTTAAGTTGGTCCCCGACAACTACCTGACCCAGTACGCCCTTGCTCGAACGCTTGCCGGCAAGGGGGAAATGATCGCTGCGAAGGAGGTTTTTGAAAAAGCTGCACGGCTAAACCCCGCTTCAACGCTGGTTCTGTCGGGCCTGATCGGCCAACACCTTTACCTTGGCGAAACCGGTATGGCCCTGAAGATAATTGAGGATTCCGAGCGCATTAATCCATTGCACAACTATGATCTCAGTCACAAGAAAGCTTGGGCCTACTGGCTTTCGGGGGACGTCGACGCTGCCCGCGACGTCCTGATGACATGTCCGGCCTTGAATGAAGGGCAATCCAAACTCCATGCAGCAGTGCTTATGGATCTCGGCGAAAAGGACAAAGCCAGACAGGTCCTAAAACCGTTTCTTGAAGAAAACCCCGACTGGACCACGGGCATGGAAGAACAACTTCAGTCTGAGTTGTGGGCACCGGGAGAGGCGAGGCCAAGATGGCTATCCAGACTGTCTGGAGCGGGCATGCCCAGTTGACCAAGTCGTACTGCAGATACGGTGCAGCATCTGCGTGCAAGGAATTGCTTGAACACTGAAACCGGCCCAAGGACGATACCGCTCGCGCGGTACTGGCGCTTAATGCTAGCGTTCTTCCACCCACCAGATTTGGGCTCATTTTGGGAAGTGAGCATCCCCCCTGACGATTTAGGTTTCTGAATCGAACAGGGGGCTTCCATGACACGACCGAAGATGAGCCCGCTGCGCGGGCGGATGATGGCGGAAACGAGAACGCGCAATTCAGCGTTTCAAGCGGATGCAAAGTTTGCAGAAGTTCGCCGCTGTCCATTCCTCTGTCTACAACCACTTCAACCAGAAAAGATCGCTCACCAGCCGAGACACATTCAAGCTGACACGCACCGCTGCTCTCGCCGAGTGGCGCGAACTCGGTGCGGCATAAAAGGCAGCAATACTGGCCTAGCTGAGACTGGTTCGAATTCGTCTGACAGTACCTAAACCCTACTTGTGAAGGCCGACGGAGAAAGGCCTTCCCACCTTGAGAATGCCTCTGAAAAACTCTGCCGATGCTCGAAGCCAAGTATTTCGGCAGTTTCAACTATGTCTTTTCCAGCCACTAGGAGGCGCTTTGATGCAAGGTGCCGCTCAGTCTGAACGATTTCACTAAAAGAAGTTCCTTCAGACTTCAAACGAAGTTGAAGCGTCCGCTCGTGTAATTGCAGTGCTCCACAGGTGTTGACTAGAGACCATGGCGCAACTCCGAATGAAGCACGAACTAGGCCTGCGACAATGTCCTTCGTCAGTGGTTTTTCGCAAGCCTTTATGGATTCATCGGCCAAATAGCGCGAAAACACTTCGGCTCTCAGTGCATCCATTTTGGACATCTGCGACTTGAGTGCTCCTTCGTCGAACGAAATGTACCCTTGGGTGGAAGCCCTAACGCGACTGATAGCGGAGTTGAACAGAACGTGCGTCGAACAGCCATTAGGGTAGGAAACATCAATGTCCGGATCGGTGCGATTGTTTGCAAGGCAGACAACGTTGGCCAATAGAGTTATTGTGTATTGAACATCTTTGGCGCCTTCAAAAGCTTCAAAAGGATTGAAATACCAGATATGGCAACGCTTTTTGTAGGTTCTGATTACTAACTCTGAATCGCTCTGATAATACAACAGCGCAGACTTGGCGATCTGCAAAGCGTCCCACAAGGTATCAGCGGAAACGATTGCGCGACCAAAAACGCCCAAATCTTCCACTTTCTGAACATAGCCTGCTCGGGCAAAGAAATCATCATCGCCAGCGAACCGAGTTATTTCCTCCATGCCCTTTAGGTAGTTGGAAACGTCAACAATCTCCTCTGGCTCCGTTGGCAGGTTGAAAGAATGCAGCGTTTTTTGAAACATCCGAGCGTTGTCAGTAAGCAAGGAGATTGGACCATGGAATGAGCCCGCTCTAATCGTGAATTCGTTGACCTTTTCACTCATACACTGTGCTCGGACAGTGATTCATTATGTGCTTCGGCGTGTTTAGCGAATCTCTTCATATAACTTCTTATATATGAATGCTTCCCGTCGTTGGCAGGCTAACACACGTTTTTCGTGAATATGAATGTTGCTTTTGCAGCCTTGATTCGTATTTGCCGACAGATTGTAGGGCAAACACCGCTAAACAATGGGGTCATCGTGGGAATGAACTTTGATCGCGATGTCACCAGTCTGTCGATTGATGCGTTGGTTTCGAATTTTTCAGGAGAGCACATGAAACATAATTTGGGCATAACAAAGTCAGCGATATTGGGTGCTTTGTCGGTCGCTGTCCTCGTGGTTGGCACACCAGTTTCTGCACAAGACAAACCAAACATTCTAGTGATTTGGGGAGACGATATTGGGCAATCCAACATATCCGCTTACACTAGGGGATTAATGGGCTACGAAACGCCCAATATCGACCGGGTTGCTGATGAAGGCATGATGTTCACCGACTACTATGGGGAGCAGTCCTGTACAGCTGGTCGGGCTTCTTACATTATGGGACAGTCTGTCTATAGAACCGGCTTGTCCAAGGTAGGCCTCCCGGGCGCAGACTTGGGTATGAAGGAAGAAGATCCCACGATTGCTGGCCTTCTGAAGCCTTTAGGATACATGACCGGTCAGTTTGGGAAAAATCACCTTGGTGATCAGGACAGCATGCTTCCCACAAACCACGGTTTTGATGAGTTTTTCGGAAACCTGTACCATTTGAATGCGGAAGAAGAGCCAGAAAATCGCGACTATCCCGGCGACGCGGTTTTGGCGGACGGCCAGACCTTCCGTGAGGCATTTGGCCCTCGTGGCGTTATCAAGTCTTCGGCTGATGGGCATGTTGAAGACACGGGACCGTTGACCAAAAAACGGATGGAGACAGTCGACGATGAAACCGTTGCAGCTGCCGTCGACTTTATCAAAAATGCGCACGAACAAGGCAAACCTTTCTACGTTTGGTGGAACGGCACACGGATGCACTTCCGTACACATGTGAAAGACGAATTGTTCGGGATCTCGGGGCAAGATGAGTATGGCGATGGCATGGTGGAACATGACATGCATGTCGGTCAGCTATTGGATGTGCTTGACGAACTGGGCATTGCTGACAACACTATTGTTCATTATTCGACTGACAATGGCCCCCACAAGAATACATGGCCAGATGCTGGCACCAACCCGTTCTACAGTGAAAAGAACACCAACTGGGAAGGTGGATGGCGCGTGCCCTCGCTCGTGCGTTGGCCTGGGAAAATAGAACCTGACTCTGTCTCAAACGAAATCATGCACCACATGGATTGGTTGCCGACGTTGTTGGCAGCAGCGGGGAATGAGACCATCAAGGAAGATTTGAAAGCAGGTGGTGTTCAAGCCATTGGTCGCGAATATAAAGTGCATCTGGATGGCTACAACTTCTTGCCCGTTCTTACTGGTGAAACAAAAGACGGCCCGCGACATGAGATTTTCTATTTCGCGGATACCGGAGAATTAACAGCCTTGCGCTATGACGATTGGAAACTGATTTTCCTTGAGCAAAAAGCTGTTTCGACATTGCGTGCGTGGATCGAACCTTGGACCCCACTTCGCGTCCCTTTGATCACCAACCTTCGGCGTGATCCATTCGAACAGGCGCATCTAACATCCAATACTTACTACGACTGGATGATTGATCGGATCTATTTCCTGGTGCCCGCACAAAAGTATGTAGGCCAGTTCCTGGCTACATTCCAGGAGTTCCCACCGCGTCAGAAGCCAGCCAGCTTTTCAATTGATCAGGTCATGGAACTGATGGCGGCAAATAACGGAAGTAAGTAGTTTCGAGCTTGCTAAACTTAATTCATGCGCGGTGTTGGGAGAGAACCGCGCATGGAGTTCAGAGATGAAACATCGTCACGGGATAGCGTCAGGACGTACATTCTTTTGTGTGTCACTGCGCTGCAAAAAACAATTTTCAACTAGGGAGAGAAACGATGAGTGATTTGGTCATTATTGTCTTCGAGGGCCGTCATACAGCAGACGAAGCACTTTTGCGTCTGCAAAAAATGAGCCTGGATTGGGAAGTCGATCTCGACGAGGTCGTGGTAATGACCCGCGATAAGAACGGCGTAGTGCGGACCCGGAATTCCGATACTCTTACAGCAACGGGTTTCGTCGGAGGCACGTCTCTTGGAGCACTGACCGGCACTTTGATCGGTGCCATGGTCGGTAACCCTGCTGCCGGGTTTATTGCAGGTTCGGCTGTTGGTGCTGGCTCTGGGACACTTGCAGGAATGCTGGATCAAGCAGACGAAGAGGATGCATTGGCAGCTCGCGTCGGCTCAAAGATGGGCCCTGACTCATCGGCTCTGGCCGTTATCGGGTGGTCAAACCGACCTACGAAGTTGTTGGGCGAATTGGAGGGCATGAAGGGCGAGGTTATCGAGACATCATTGTCTGTCAGTGATGAAAAAGAGCTTCGTGCCGCTTTGTCCGGAAACTGACCAGTTTGTTTTGGGGGCGGGCTGCTTGATCACCCGGCGACCTGAATTCAATTTTCACATTGTCGAGAC
This sequence comes from Ruegeria sp. YTSA108, assembly GCF_059610185.1. Taxonomy (NCBI): domain Bacteria; kingdom Pseudomonadati; phylum Pseudomonadota; class Alphaproteobacteria; order Rhodobacterales; family Roseobacteraceae; genus Ruegeria; species Ruegeria sp. YTSA108. Next base: position 179,872 of record NZ_JBXWND010000008.1, read on the forward strand.
GGGATCAGTAATATGAAAAAAGTTCTGAGAACAACGGCTCTCTTGTGTGCTTTCGCAATTGGAGACCCAATGTATGCGCTCGCACAGTCCACACCTCATGTGGCTGGCGGTGTTGTTGTCGAGTACAACAATCTTGATGTCGCCTTAGTCGCTTCCGGTTGGAGCGTAGTCGAGCTTTTACGCGGTGATGTTTACAATGCTGGTGGCGACTTTGTGGGATATGTCCATGATGCGCTCGTCTTGCCGGATGGTGATACGACCTTTGTGATCGTCAACGTCGCCGGCTTCCTGAACATCGGTGAAAAGTTGATCGCGCTGCCAGCGGTCGCCTTCGAGATCAACGCGGATGGCGATCTGGTTTTGCCCAATGCGACCAAGGAAAATCTGAAAAGCCTGCCGCGCTTTCACTACGCTCGAAACTAACGGAAGGTCGCACTCGACAGGCTTTGACCTGCTTGAGGGCGCCTAAACGCAAAAGCAGTCGCCAGTGTTTGAAAATGCAATCGACCAAGGGAAAGATACAATGAGTATGGGAAACTCAGACAACGATCTGCAAAAATACTGGGGCTGGTTTCTTGGACTCGGGATTGTGTTGGCTATCGGGGGTGTATTCGCATTTTTTGCACCTTTTTTGGTATCATTGGCCATTGAATTTGCTGTGGGATTTGTTTTCGCTGTAGGTGGCTTCGTGGTGCTAGTGCAGGTTTTCACAACCAAAGATGGCTGGAATGCAAGGCTCATCTATTCCATCTTGGGGGGCTTCAATCTGATTGCCGGGTTGTTGCTGATATTTCGCCCTCTTGAAGGGCTCATGGCGCTTACATTGGTCTTGATTGTTGCAATTTTTGTGAATGGCTTGATGCGGATTGCAGTGGGCGTGATGGCGCGACCGGATCAAGGTTCTGGCTGGGTCATTTCCGTTGGTTGTGTGTCCGTACTGGCATCGGGATATGTGTTAGCGAAGTACCCCGAGGTGAGCGTGATGCTGTTGGGGATCGTTGCACGCGTATCGCTGATCGGTGAGGGCGCAGGATATATCCGCTTTGCCAATGGCCTAAGGAACGACGTGTCGGTCGCGGTCTGAAAAAACGACCCAAAACTGCGGCAAACGTTGGGTAAACACAAATTCTACTGTTATAAAAAGGACGAAATACGTGATCGAACCGAGAACTTTTCCCCTGCTAATCAGATGGTTGGTTGTTGGAGGCAGCTTGGTCGTTCCGTCTGTCTCAAGCGCTCAAGGCAAGCCTCGACTGGTTCTTCAAATAACTGTTGATCAGTTGCGTGGAGACCTAATCGACAGATTCAGTATCCACATAGGAGAGGGCGGCTTTCGCTATTTGTTGGATCATGGCGTCAATTTTACAAATGCTCATCACCGCCATGCCAACACTGAAACAATTGTCGGGCACACGACGCTCGCGACCGGCACGGACCCTGCTATCCATGGTATGGTAGCCAACCTGTGGTTTGATCGAAAAACTGGCAAGCCTTTCTATAACGTGCAGGATCCGGACTTTCCTTTGGTCGGGGCTACCGGAGTCGATGCGGAGAACGAAATCGATCCGACCCAACGAGCAGCCACAACTGACGGTCGGTCTCCCCGCAATATCATCAGTTCAACTATCTCCGATGAAATTGGCCTGCACTTTGGGCCGACTTCAAAAGTGTTTGGTGTGTCGGTCAAGGATCGCGGTGCAATTGCAATGGCAGGTCACGCTGGTGACGCTTACTGGTTCTCAAAGTCAGAAGGCCGGTTTGTTACAAGCACGTTCTATCGCGACGCCTATCCCGGTTGGATTGAGGATTGGAACTCAAAAGGCCTTGTCGCATCATATGCCAATCGATCTTGGACTCTTCTGGGAGACGTTGGGAAGTATGCCTTTGCAGACCGCGACGACCAACCGTGGGAAACCGATATACAGGGGTTTGGCCGGACATTTCCGCATAACTGGGGAGCGGCAGAAGGGAAATACTTCACAACGCTCTTAACCCTCAGCCCGGCTGGGGATGAAATAACAGTAGATTTTGCCAAAGCCCTGTTGGATGCAGAACAACTGGGGCAAGATGACGTTACTGATTATCTGTCGGTCAGCTTGTCATCTACAGACTATGTCGGCCATATGTTCGGCCCTTCAAGCCTAGAAGCCGAAGACAATTTCGCGCATCTCGACAGGCAAATCGCTGACCTTTTAACACATGTGGATGCCGTAGTTGGTCTGGAAAACACATTGATCGTTTTGTCGGCAGATCACGGCGCACCGGAACACCCGGATTTTCTGGCGACTCTAGGCATTGAAGCTGGTTTGTTCAGCTTTGAACGCGTCGATACAGAACCAGGATTTGTGCGTCTTCAAATTGATTTTGGTGAATCCGCTGATCTGGTTCAGAACTTTTCCAACCCCTACGTCTATTTGAACCAAGATCTTATTTCCAAACGTTCTTTAGATCCTTTGGTCGTCGAACGAGCTGTTGCTGAGGAACTTCAAAAGCTCCCCGGCATTGCCTATGCGGTTGGGAGTTCAGATTTGCGACGCGGGTCGTTTGCAAAAACCAAGATTAGCGATGCCGTCTTGGCTAACTTTAATCCAGATAGGTCGGGAGATATCTATGTGGTGTTCGAACCGCATTGGTTTGTGGCTGATTTTGACGGGTTGCACGTTGCGTCTGCTCATGGCTCTCCCTGGACATACGACACACACGTTCCCCTAATTTTTACAGGTTCAAATATTGTTCCACAAACCGTCGCACGACGCGTCGAAACTGTGGATGTCGCGCCTACGATTGCGTCTCTTCTGGGCACTAAGCCCCCTTCCGGAGCGGTGGGTGCACCTTTGCCAGAAGCGATGCCCGAGACAAAGGCAGCCCCATGAAATCCTTCTTTATGCGCTTAGCCCAACTTTCCATTCTGTGCGTCGCCAGCACTCCGGCCTATGCGCAATCTGATGCAGCGCAAGCCAACAATCCGCTGGCTGATATCACAGCGTTCAATATCCAAAACTACTATATCGGTGACTTTACAGGACCAGGTAATGCGACCGGAAATCAATTTGTTCTGCGCTATGCAAAGCCGGTCACTTTAGGCAGCTCAAATTGGCTGATCCGAGCCTCGTTGCCATTTAACTCGTTACCGGTGGGAACAGATGGCCAAACTTTGAGTGGCGTCGGAGATTTTGATGTTTTTGCGGCCTATCAGTTTACTACGGGTAACCCCGGAATTAGTTTTGCGCTTGGTCCGCAAGTGGTCGTGCCAACAGCCTCCGACGACCGCTTGGGAGCCGATCAATGGCAGCTTGGGTTAGCCAACGTTTATTTCAATGCAACTTCGCCTGTCTTTCAGTATGGATATCTTCTGACATGGCGTGGAGGCGTTGGGGATACAAATGGGCGCCCACGCGCCAATTTGGGTGCCTTTCAACCCTTTGTTTTTTACCAACTGGGCAATGGGTACTACACGGGCGGCGCCCCGATCTGGACCTACAATTTTGTTAATGACAGCTATTCTGTCCCATTGGGCATTCGCCTAGGCAAGGTCACCAAACGCGGCAATACCGTTTACAACTTTTTTGTCGAACCGCAGTACTCGGTTTTCGACAAAGGAATCGGTCTGCCCAAATGGCAAATTTACGCGGCACTTAACATGCAGTTTCAATGAGCATTTAGTGTTTAGAAAAGTTCCTGTCCACTAAGAAATTCCCGCCTAAAATCAACCATCAGGAGTACTAACATGGAAAAGTTTATTGCCGTCGTTTTCGAGGATGATGCTGCTGCATTCAAGGGTGAAACCGCACTGCGCGCGCTACATTCCCAAGGAGATCTCGCGGTGTATGCCGCTGCAGTCATTGGGAAAGATCTCGAAGGCAAAGTTGAAGTTAAGAAGGTGGAAGATGAAGGGCCGTTGGGAACGGCACTGGGCCTCGTTCTCGGCGGAATGGTTGGTGTTTTGGCCGGCCCGGTGGCAGTCGCATCCGGAGCTGCAGTCGCCGGATCTGCGGCTGCAGCATCAGTGGCCGCCTCAGGAATGGCTGTCGGATCGATGACAGGTGGATTGTTTGGTGTCTACAGAGATCTTTGGGTTGCGGGAATAGATTCTACGATGCTTGACGAAATCAGCATCGAACTTATTCCTGGTAAATCTTGCTTGGTGGCCTCGGTTGACGAAGTTTGGACATCGCCATTGGATGTCAAAATGAGCGAGGCTGGAGGAGTGGTTTTCCGCAAGCCACGCGCCGATGCAATCGATGAACAATACGCTGCTGAAATGGCGGAACTTAATCGGGAAATTGCAGAGCTAAAAGACGAGTGGAAGCAATCTAACGAAGAAACCAAACAAGCAATCCACGACAAAATCGACGCAACCAAGGCAAAGGCAAGTATAGCCAAAGAAAAAATCTCGCAACGTATCACCGAACTGAACAGCCAAACAGCTGCAAGGCTCGAGGCGATTGAAGAGCAAATTGCGGTGGCCAAAGAAAATACAAGGAACAAGTTTGAAAAGCGTAAAGCTGAAATTCAGGCAGACTACAAAGAACGAAAGGCCAAGCTAGATGCGTCAATGTCACTGGCCAAAGAAGCATTGACCTAATTCTTTTTAGTAAGATGTTTAAACATCCAACCAGCACCGTTTAAATTGGCAGTGCAGATAAACCCGAGAGCCGTCTCGCGGCAATTACGTGTTACAAAAGGTGAAAGAAATGCCCGATCTGAAGGCCATGATGGCCGAGCTACAACAAAAGAGAGATGAAATTAAACTTCAGTTGAACCTTGGAACAATGGAGGCGGAAGACGAGTGGGATTCACTTGTTTCGGAGTGGGATAGGTTCCTGTCTACATCACAATTTAATCAGTCGGCGGATGAAGTCGGCGAAGCTGCGCGGGAACTTGGTTTGAAAATGAAAGCCGTATATGACAAGGTTCGGAAATCCGTAGGGTAATAGACAGGAAGTAGCCCAGCCGGTGCCAGATCAACAGCAAACACACGTTTTTAGTCTGGCGTTTTGGCACCGGGTTGTCGTGATCGCCTTTTTTACTATCGCAGGACTGGTCCTGGCGGCTGATGTTCTAGTTCCATTGTCGATTGCTTCCTTGATTTTCATTCTTCTGACTTCCGCAGTCGACAGGTTATGTCAGGTTGAAATTCTCGGGACACGGATCCCCAGATGGTTGGCCCATGTCATTAGCGCTGCTCTTTTAGTGTTGGGATTGCTCGGATTACTGTCAATTCTGACCAGTCAAGCGGGCGCGGTTGCCGATGCGTTGCCTAGATATGAAGCAAGGTTCTCTGAAATCTTGGCCCGAGTGGTCACTCTTGTTGGAGACAAGAACTATCAGGCAGCGCAACAAGCGATCTTAGAGATGGACTTCACCGGCTTCGCTGGCGGAGCAATCGGTTCAGCCGGAAGCTTTTTGAGCGCCTTCTTTCTGATCCTTCTTTATATTCCTTTCATGATGCTGGAACAGGGGCCCATGAGGTTGAAAGTCGCACTGGCAGCGCCAGATGCGGAATCCGCACAAAACTTACACCGCGTGCTGACGCGCATTTCAGAAAGCGTGCAGCGATATGTAGGAATCAAAACACTCGTTAGTTTCCTAACGGGTGTCGGTAGCTACGCGATCATGAAGCCCGTGGGATTGGATTTTGCCGAAACCTGGGCCATCCTGGCATTCGTACTGAACTTCATTCCAACGATTGGTTCAATCATCGGGGTAGCGTTGCCCTCGCTCGTTGCTCTTGTGCAGTTTGATACTAACACGCCTTTTCTAATTATTTTGGTGGGCTGTGGGGCGGTTCAGTTCATCATCGGGAATATTCTGGAACCATCGCTAACCGGAAAATCACTAAACTTGTCGCCTTTGATGGTTATCCTCGCACTGACGTTCTGGACCGCAATCTGGGGTATCCCCGGGGCTCTACTAAGCGTGCCGATTACCGTCTGTACTATGATCGTGTTAGCCAACATCCCATCGACGAATTCACTCGCAATATTGATGTCGGGCGATGGTAACTTGTCCGACGGTAGTCAAAAAGACAATCCAGTAAGGGAAGTAGCACAGGGCGAAGCCTCTGAAGCTGCACGTCGAAAATCTAAGCTGACGGTATCCAAATCCGAACTAGATACCGAAACAGAAGCAATCCGTCAGGAATTTGAGCAAAACTTAGACAACCGGAGCTAGACGCTTGGGAAATACTGATCGGTATCATCAGGAGGTCACGGAATGGCTGACCCGCGCAGATTGATCGATTGTGTTGGATAGGCCAGTTCTGTTCCTGCCGCGCGCACTGTCTCAAGGATTTTGAGCGAAAGACTTTCATTCACACGGAGGAAATTGTCGTATTCAGGGGTAGTCGTCCACGCGTAAAAAATGATGGTTACGGCGCATTCTGACAACCCTTCGACATAGACATGTTTCGGTGCCTCTTCAGACAATTCGAAATCTCCACAGGCCGACAAATGTTCCCGCAACGTATCACGCACCTGAAGGACCTGAGCCTCGGTACTGTCTAGAAGCAACGGTATGCTAAGCATGACCCTTCGATGTCGGCGGTGTGAATAGTTTAGGACAACTGCGTTGGATAACTCGGAGTTCGGAACATGCCGTGGGATCTGATCGAACCCACGGATTAGGGTGGAGCGCAGGTCAATGGATTCGACTGTCCCGACAAACGAACCGTCGATTTGAATCGAGTCCCCAATAGCGAAGCGCTTTTCACTCATGTTATTCATGCCTGCCACAAGATTGCGGATCAGGTCCTGCGTCGCGATAGCCAATCCTGCGCCCAGTACTCCAACACCGGTCAGCGCACCGCTGATGTCGACCCTCCAGACTTCTAGCAGTGACGTAATGGCAAACAGCAAGATGCCAAAACGGGCAACGCGCTCCATCCATCCGGCCTCCATCCTGACTTCTCCAAACCGGTCGCTCTGAAGAAGGGATACAAAAGACCCGCTCAGGTTGTACCACCCTGAGAATACTGCGATCACAGCGATTGAGGCCATAATGCGCCTAAAAATGTCACCAGGCATGTTTGGAACATTCAATGTTTCCAGAACCACAAAAACAGCAAAGGTCACAATCAAAACTGATGTGGTCCGCATCAGTTCGTCAGCTACCTTTTCCGAAAGTTCAATGGACAAGCGTCTGAGAAGTGCCCGAAACATTGCCATAAGCCATCGTGCAAGTGGCCGCCTGCCGATGACAACGGCCAAGAGAAAGATCAAAGAGAGAATTACGCTGCTTTGATTTAGTTCGGCCTGCCAGTGGCTGAAACGTTCCTGCATTTCGACAACTGCGCTCATCGACGGAGATTGAGTTTCTTCCAATTGCTGAACTGGCCTCTCTTTTGGATCATGTAGGTCGTAAACTTCTCAAACGACACCCGAAGTTTGCAGGAGGACAGCATCGGAAACTCTGGGAGAATCTTCCAGCTTTTTCTGGAGTATCGGGATAAATTGCTCCTAATTTGTCAAAGCGGCATACGAATGAAAATTCTCTATCGAATTGCAACCCGAGCTCAACAAGAACTGCGTTTCTACGCGCTTGCCCTAGGCGATCCTTTCCTGCGAGTATCGGTTAATCTGGTGGATCTCCACCGGGTGTTGGAACGCCCTTTCAGCAACCGTGAACCAAAGAGGCCCACATGGTGTCCACAATTCTGGTCTTGCTCCTGATCGCCCTCGAAGCCACTGCCATTTGGTTTGCATGGAGAGCGATCTCATCGGCGCGAACCTCTCAGGGTGCAGTGGGTTGGGTCGTTTTTTTGATTACTGCCCCGTATCTTGGCGTTCCGCTTTACCTTTTTTTGGGGCATCACAAGTTCGACCGATACTTAACTGCGCGCCGCGATAGCGAGGAGGTAATTGACGGAATCAAGACGTTTCGCGAGGTCAATGCCCCCGACGTGCCTACAGAGTTTCCGTCCGAAGCGTTGGAAAGGATATCTGAACTCCCTGTAGTCCGGGGCAACAACATGCGAATCCTATTAAACGGGCAGGAAACGTTCGATGCAATCTTTGCCGCTATTGACGCAGCCCAAGATTACATTCTGGTGCAGTTTTATATTGTTCATGATGATGATCTGGGTCGGAAACTGCAGGACCATCTGATCACCGCAGCAAAACGTGCAGTTGCAGTTCGGTTCATGTGCGATCCAGTTGGGAGCGTTAAACTTCCAAACTCCTATCTTAATGATCTCCGTTCAGCCGGTGTGCAAGTAGTTGAACCCGCGCAGATGCGCGGAGCTAAAAACCGATTTCAACTCAATTTACGCAATCACCGCAAGACGGTGATCGTCGACGGAACGGTCGGCTTTACCGGCGGATTGAATGTTGGAGACGAATATATGGGGCGCGACCCAAAATTCGGTGATTGGCGCGACACACATGTCGAAATCCGTGGCCCGATCGCCTCGCAGTTGCAACTGGTGTTTGTAGAGGATTGGCATTGGGCAACTGAAGAAATCCTGATTTCGGAGATGAACTGGGAGGCTGGTCACATGGAAGAGAACATGTCCGGGTTAATCGTCCCAACCGGTCCCGGGGACGAAATGGAAACCGGTGCCTTGTTCTTTTTCACGGCAATCGCGAATGCCAAACGTCGGATTTGGATCGCTTCGCCGTACTTCGTACCCGATACCGATGTGCTCACAGCTTTAAAACACGCTGCGTTGCAAGGAGTAGATGTCCGCATCCTGGTTCCGGACGTCATTGACCATAAGATTCCTTGGCTTGCCGCTTTTGCCTTTTTTGATGAAATCCGCGAGGCCGGAGTACAGGTCTTGAGATATAGTTCCGGTTTCATGCATCAAAAAGTATTGGTTGTTGATGATACTTTGGCCGCGATAGGGACAACGAACATGGATAACCGCTCATTCCGGCTGAATTTTGAAGCAATGGCCGTTTTCTTCGATACACGCGCCGCCGGGGCTACAGCCGCGATGCTGGAAAAGGATTTCGAACGGTCGTTTAGGCTAGACAAATTGCTTGCTGAACAGCCCCCGCATATCCGGATTGGCGCCCCGATTGCCCGCCTGTTCGCTCCAATTCTTTAGAGATCAAGACCCAGTAGAAGGTAGCGCAAAGCTTAGTCTACCCGGTAGAACCGAAATTTCGAACCTCGTGTCCACCATCGGTTCACCGTCAAGGTTTAAGTGGAACGGTGTTTCTGTTTCCAACACCGCATGTTTGAAACGGCTACGTTTTACGAGCCCCGCAATCGGGTCACTCAGGTCGGGGAAATTTCCAAAAGACAGGTTTGCAGGTGGCCACTCGTCCGTGGTCAAAACACCCAGATCGAGCAACCCGTCGAACATGTCAGCCTCTGGAGTTACTTCGAACCCACCACCGGCAAAGCGGTTGTTGCCAATTACCAGCGCAGAAACCGACGCCCAGTTATGCTCTGACCCATCCAAAGCAATCATGGCCTGCGTTGGTTTCAGCTCAGAAACTCGCGCCAATCCGGTAAGGGTGTAGGCTAACCCTCCTAGCCGCCTCTTAACTTCTTTGGGAGTTGTCGCGGTAATCATGGCCCCAAAACCGCCACTGGCGACATTCACGAATGGGCGACCGTTGATGGAACCAATATCTATCGACCGGGCTCTTCCGGTTGCGGCCTGCACCAATGATGCAGAAAGATCCGATCCGTCATCACCATAAGACCTGGCAAAGTCGTTAGCAGTGCCCAAAGGCATAAGCCCCAAAACAATGGTTGGTCCCGCATCGCATCGCAATAGGGCGCTGGTAACCGCGTTGAGTGTCCCGTCACCACCTCCTGCAACAAAGCGCGTCACCCCCTTGGCCAAGTGCTTGTGTATCGTTTTTCGCAACTGTTTACCTGACCATGGGATAGCAATCTCCAGACCAAGCTCCTTTTCCAGAGGTCTGACAGCCGAACGTACGTCAGGTCGGGCCGCAGATTTTCGATTGAGGATGAGGAGTGTTTTACAATCCATGAAGCCGGCCTTTTCCTCTCATTTATTCAGGTTCTTGATCACTGCCTTGGCAACCGTCGTGGCCAACCCAGGGTCAAACGCACCTAAAGGATCACGCGCCATTTTCTTTAGTGCGTCCGTGGCAGCTCTGGCTTATGCCGCTGCCATACAAAATTCGGCTTTGGTTGCCATTGTTTTTAGCCCTCCAAATCTGACCAAACATGTGATCGACGGTATGTTTTGCCATCCCACTAGGCCAATATTACTCAAGTAATTCACATTGGCCCTGAGCGGTGTCTACGCGGTGCTTCCTGAGAGCAAAAAAACTCAATGCCAAATTATGCCCCGAATTCAATAAGATTGCTACTCCCGTAGCACCGCGCAAATAAAACCAGTGGATTTCACTCCACAGAAACCGTGTTGGGTCTTGTCAGAAGAACTTTGCTTGAGAGGGGTAGGGCGGTTGCGTAGCTTTTGTTCATGACCAGACCTGCCTCATTCAAATACTTCAAAACCAGCCCTGAGATTATCCGCCTTGCGGTGATGCTGTATATTCGGTTTCCACTCTCGCTTCGGAATGTCGAAGATCTGCTGCATGAACGAGGCATCGACGTGAGCCACGAAACTGTCCGGTATTGGTG
>NZ_JBXWND010000009.1:0-170342 GCF_059610185.1 Ruegeria sp. YTSA108
GCGTCCCTGACTGTCGCAGATGGCGTGCAGTTTGGTGTTCATGCCGCCCTTGGTTCGGCCAATCAGGCGTCCACGCCCCCCTTTTTGACGCCCATGCTGGTCGCTGTCCGATGAGCCTTCAGATAGGTCGCGTCGATCATCACAGTCTTCTGTTCGCCGTGCTCGGCGGCCAGACCGGCCATCATTCGCGCGAAGATGCCCTTGTCGCTCCACCGTTTCCATCGATTGTACAGCGTCTTGTGCGGTCCATAGGCGGCAGGGGCATCCCGCCACCGCAAACCATTGCGATTGATGAAGATAATCCCGCTCAACACACGCCTGTCATCGACGCGCGGCTTGCCGTGGGGCTTCGGGAAGAAGGGCTCCAGACGCGCCATTTGCGCATCCGTAAGCCAGAAGAGATCAGACATGTTCACCGCTCGTTTTTGAACCGTGAATCACGCCGCAAAACGGAAATCAATGGGTCCTGACCCTAGAACTCTTGGGATGGACGGCTAATACCTACTGTGATCCTATGCTGTCGCAGTTCATGGGCATTCAATGCGATCAGCTTCGTATATTGTAGGTATTTTGGTAGCCATTGCCGCCAGCATTGGCCTTTATTTGGTTTCTTACCAGTACTTCGTTTCGGAGGAGCTTTCGAAAGCTCAGGGCCGGCTCTCTCTCTACCAAAGCTCGGTAAACAGCGAACTCGAACGATTTTCCCACCTCACCTATGTGCTGTCACAGGATTCCTTTGTAATTGGAACAGCCGAAGGAGACGGCACCGGAGCTTTAAACCGACGCCTTGAGGATTTTGCGGAGCGGGCGGAGCTGGATGCTATCTACCTGATGGACGAAGACGGGATCACGATTTCCGCATCGAACTACCGCGACACAGGGAGCTTTGTTGGCCAGAACTACGCTTTCCGCCCATATTTCCAAAGTGCCATTTCTGGTAAACAGGGCCGCTTCTATGCCATCGGGGCGACGACTGGTCTGCCAGGATACTTCATCGCCAACGCAGTGCTTGACGACCAGGGAGATTCAACTGGTGTCATAGCGATTAAGATCGATTTCTCTAATCTTCAGGATAGTTGGAAAAACTCGGGCGAACAGGTTCTTTTGGCCAATGAAGACGGTGTCATTCTGCTTTCTTCGAACTCGGATTGGCAATATCGCGCGTTGACGCCATTGTCAGAACCACAGCGAGAGCGAATTCGAAACGCCCGGCAGTTTCCGGGGCAAGCCTTAGATGCGTTGGATTGGGTTGAGTTGCCGGGAGATCAGGCCAGAATTGCGGGGACGAAGCGCTTGCATCTTGCAGCAACGGATTTGCCTCATGGCTGGTCGCTTCACTATTTTGCAAGTGACGATCAAGCCGTAGCACGCAGTTGGCTTGTAACTGCAGTTTTTGTCCTCTTGGCGGGGCTCACATTTATCTACTTCCAGATACAACGTGCGAGACGCGTCAGCGCTGCTTTGGCGCGGTCCGAAGAGGAAGAAGCAATGCTGCGCAAAGCAAATGAAAGGCTTGCCATCGAAATCGACGACCGCAAGACAGCCGAGCGGAGCCTCAGACGCACCCAGGGCGAGTTGGAGCGCGCAAGCCGACTGGCCGCTCTTGGGCAACTATCCGCGTCGGTCACGCATGAGCTGGGCCAGCCCATCGCGGCGATGCGCAATCATCTGGTGGCTGCAGAGATTTCATCTTCCGGGGAAACCAAGCTGCCACAAAAAATCGGCAGCCTGGTTGACAGGATGGAAGGGATCACACGCCAATTACGGTTTTTTGCACGGTCGGAGAGTGAGGCGTTCGACGACGTAGACTTACGCACTTCGGTTAATGCCGCGTTGGCTCTGGTTGCTCCAAACATCGAACAGGGCAAGGTGAAAATCTCAATTGATGCGTCGACTGGTCCGGCGTTTATCCGGGGCAGTGCCCTGCGGATCGAACAGGTCATCACAAATCTTTTGCGCAATGCCATAGATGCTACGGATGCAGCGGATGCGCCTGAAATCCATATCGCTGTCATGGCTTCTGATGATGAGGTCGTGTTGGAAATTCAGGACAACGGTCACGGGTTGGGCGAGGCAACGCTGGCAGAGTTGCAAGAGCCATTTGTAACCACAAGAGAGAGCGGGAGAGGCATGGGCTTGGGACTGGCCATTTCCACCAGCATTGTCAAAGATCACGATGGCACAATGACGGCCCGAAATCGAAATGGCGGCGGAACAATTTTCCGTGTCACCTTCCCGATAGCCTCAAATACTGAAGAAACGGACGAATGAACCTGCAGCAACCCTTCAAAGTTCTGGTCGTTGATGATGACAAATCGATGCGACAATCTCTTGTCGAGTTGCTTGAAGCTGCCGACTGGTCTGTCAACGCCTTGCCACGCGCGACCCAGGTGACGGAGCATCTGGCCAACGCCTCGCCCGATGTCATTTTATCCGATGTGCGTATGCCCGGCATGTCGGGACTTGAATTGCTGGCCAGCCTGGACAGGCATGTGGCGCCTCCGGTGGTATTGATTTCGGCACATGGTGATATCCCGATGGCGGTTCAGGCCATACAGGACGGGGCATATGGGTTCATCGAAAAGCCATATGAACCACGGCGATTGCTTACGGTGCTGAGGCACGCGGCCGAACAATACCGAATGCGAAGAAGTAATGCCCGCCTCAAAGACCGTCTGTTCAAACTGTCAGGCCTTGACCGCATCCTGCTGGGCCAAACGGACGCCATTACAGACTTGCGACAAGAAGTACTTGATCTTGCTGATACGTCGGTTGCGGTTTTGTTGCAGGGAGATACGGGCACCGGGAAAGAGCTGGTTGCTCATGCTTTACATGATTTGGGCCGCTCGCCGGAGGCACCGTTTCTGGCGCTGAATTGCGCCGCATTGTCGGCCGATACATTTGAAGCGGAAATGTTCGGCGTCGCGGGTGAATCCGACGGAAGGCTTGGGGCGGCATCGGGTGGGACCTTGTTTCTGGATGAAATCTGCTCGTGCCCACCAGCGGCGCAGGCCAAGCTGTTAAGGGTCATCGAAGATCAACAAGTGCTGCCGGTGGGGGCGGTGTCGCCGGTGCCGGTAAGCTTCAGGGTCGTGTCAGCAACCAACGAAGACGTTGTACTGGCGGCCGAGGAAGGCCGCCTGCGTCAGGACCTTTTGTTTCGATTGAATACTGTCGTCCTGTCCTTACCCCCGCTTAGACAAAGACGGGATGATCTGGTTCTGTTGGCAACGCATTTCTTAAACGAATACGCGCAGGTTTATGAGATAGACGTGCCAGAACTTGATCAGGACGATTTGGCGGCTCTGCTTGCACATGACTGGCCCGGCAATGTGCGTGAATTGCGCCATGTCTGCGAACGGCGCATTTTGGCGGCCCGACGCGGAGGCGGTTCGGTGGCGCAGGCTATCCAAAGCGATCAGCACTTCGACGAAGTGCCGGATACCCTGCGCGATGCCGTTGCCGCATTTGAACGCGAGCTCATAGGCAAAGCCATCAAGGCGCATAAAGGCCGCATGGATGCCGCTGCCGAAGCGCTTGGGATTGGCCGCCGGACGCTCAACGAAAAGATCGTCAAACTTGGTCTCGATAAAGAGGCTCTGTTGTAGGCGAAAACAGCTCTGCGGAAATCCGCAGGGCGCCTGGGAAAACGCGCGCATTTTCCTTCATAGTCAGGACGCCGCGCATTCTGAATACTCCGCCCAAACGAATTGCATGATCTGGGAGGAGCCACTATGCGCAAACACCTTAACCGGGCGGCCATTGCCGCCTTGTCGCTGACCGTTGCATCCGAAGCACTGGCTGTCGAATGGAACGTATCCCTGTGGGGCAAGCGTCGTGCTTTCACAGAGCATGTCGAAAAGCTGGCTGAACTGGTGAACGAAAAGACCAACGGTGAGTTTACCCTGAACATCAGTTATGGTGGCCTGTCGAAGAACAAAGAAAACCTCGATGGGATTTCGATTGGCGCGTTTGAAATGGCCCAGTTCTGCGCTGGCTATCACCGCGACAAGAACCCCTCGATCACTGTCTTGGAACTGCCGTTTCTGGGCGTGACATCGTTGGAACAGGAAATTGACCTGTCGATGGCTGTTTATCAACATCCAGCCGTTGTCGAGGATCTGGCCCGCTGGGACGCGACTCTACTGATGCCGTCTCCGCTACCGCAGTACAACCTTGTCGGGGTAGGTGACGCGCCAAAATCTTTGACTGATTTTGAAGGTCTGAGCGTACGGGCGACTGGCGGCATCGGTAAAGCGATGGAGACGGTCGGCGCGGTTCCGACTTCGATGTCCGCATCCGAAGTACGTCAGGCAATGGACAGCGGCATCGTCAAAGCCGTCAGCTTTGCACCACACGCCCATATGTCCTTTGGCACTATTGAGAACGCTACATGGTGGACGACGAACCTGAACCCCGGAACCGTCAACTGCCCGGTCGTCGTGAATACTCTGGCACTGGAAGATCTGTCCGATGAACATCGTAAAGCTCTGTTGGGGTCGATAGACGAAGCGCTGGATCACTACGTTTCCCAATACCAGACCAAAACGATGGAAGCTTGGGGCCCCGAGCTGGATCAACGCGGCATCGAACGGGTCACGTTCAGCGATGAAGAAATCGCGGCATTCAAAGAGGCCGCCGCCGCACCCGCAGCAGAAGCCTGGATTGCGGAAAACACCGAACGCGGTCTTCCGGCGCAAGAGCTCTATGACCTCGTGACCGGCAAGATCGCCAACGGTAGCTAATCCACTCACCACCCGACGTCGGCCAAGCAGGCGTCGGGTGCCTATTCCCCTGATAGCGGAGCACAACGATGGCCGGGTCATCCCTGGTGCTGTCCGACGACAGCCGTCTCAGCATTCTCGATCAACATCTCTACAAACTGGAGAGCTTTCTGGCTTTGATCAGCGGTCTTGCGGTTTTCTCTCTGATGGTCATGGCCGTTGTCTCCGTCGGTGGTCGGAACATCGCCAATGCGCCGCTTCCCGGGTATGTCGACTGGATTGAACAGGCCATGCCGTTGATTGCCTTCATGGGGATATCTTATGCGCAGCGCGATGGCGGCCACATCCGAATGGACATGTTCGTTGGTGCACTTAAAGGCCGAACGCTCTATATCGTTGAATTCGTGACAACCGCCGTCATTCTGGCGCTGATCGTCTTGCTGATCTGGGGGAGCTGGGCGCACTTCGCGCGCAGTTTCGACTATGGTGCCCCACTGTGGAGCCGCGACAGTTCCATTGACATCAGTATCCCGCTGTGGCCCGCCAAGCTGTTGGCACCCGTCGCCTTCAGCGTGCTTTGCATAAGGCTCTTTCTGCAGCTCTGTGCCTACGGTCGTGCAATTCGCCATCCTGACCAGCCGCCTATCGCCGTCCCGTTGATTCCCGATGCCGCCACCCAGGCTGCAATGGAAGCCGAGCATGTCTCGGGCCACGACAACTGAGGTAAATTCTGATGGAACCCATTGAAATTGGTCTGATCGTCTCGGGCGGAATGCTTGTTCTTGTGGTGCTGGGTATGCGCGTGGCATTTGCTGCCGCAACGGCCGGAATGGTTGGCCTGATCTGGATCTTCTGGGCCAAGTTTGGGTACGACCCGGCGCGGTTCGGCAAGGCTGTGACTGTGGCCGTCAAAACAGCGGGGCAGGTGCCGCATTCCAAGATTTCGAGCCAGGCGCTGAGCCTTATCCCGACCTTCATCCTGATTGGCTACCTCGCCTATTACGCGGGCCTGACCAAAGCACTGTTCGAGGCCGCCAAGCGATGGCTGGCATGGGTTCCTGGCGGGCTGGCGGTGTCGACCGTCTTTGCCACCGCCGGGTTCGCTGCGGTTTCCGGAGCCTCGGTTGCCACATCCGCCGTTTTCGCCCGCATCGCCATCCCCGAGATGCTGAAGATCGGCTACGACAAGCGTTTTGCTGCAGGTGTCGTCGCTGCAGGCGGCACATTGGCGTCGCTCATCCCTCCTTCGGCCATTTTGGTCATATACGCGATTATCGTGGAACAGGACGTGGGCAAACTGCTGTTAGCCGGTTTCATTCCGGGCATGTTCTCAGCTTTGATCTATGGCTTGCTGATCATTGGCATGGCTGTTGTGATCAAAGACTTTGGTCCCGCAGTCTCAGGCTTTACATGGAAAGAGCGTTTCATGTCTCTTCCGCCCGCACTGCCTATCTTGTTTGTCGTCGTTACCATCATCTTCTTTGTCTACAACCCATTCGGAGGCGATGCTTGGGGCACGCCAACCGAGGGTGGCGCAATCGGTGCCTTCGTTGTCTTTCTGATGGCGCTATATCAGGGCATGCGCTGGTCCGAACTTAAAGACGCGTTGCTGGAGACAGCCAAGCTGAGCGTCATGATCTTTACCATCATCTGGGGCGTGTTAGTTTACGTCCGGTTCTTGGGTTTTGCAGAGCTGCCCATCGCGTTCTCCGACTGGATCACCTCGCTTGAGATGTCACCAATGCTGATCTTGGTCTGCATCCTTCTGGCTTATGCTGTACTGGGCATGTTCATGGATGCGATAGGTATGCTGCTGCTGACGTTGCCCGTAGTTTACCCAGCCGTCATGGCGTTGAACGGTGGTGAAGCGGTAAGTGCGGCCGATAGTACCTTTGGAATGTCCGGCCCGATGTGTGCCATTTGGTTTGGCATTCTGGTAGTCAAAATGGCCGAGTTTTGCCTGATCACCCCACCTATCGGGCTGAATTGCTTTGTAGTGGCTGGCGTGCGTGATGACCTAAGCGTTCAGGATGTTTTTAAAGGTGTAACGCCTTTCTTTCTGGCGGATGCAGCGACGATCGCAATGCTCGTTGCGTTCCCTGCTATCGTTCTGTGGCTTCCTGGACAGGTTTGAATTGCAGGGGATGATTTTTGAGCGCGGTTTGCCGTTGCGGCTTAGACAAAGATGCAAGATGCGTGCCATTCATGAATAAGCAACGGCGACCAAAAGCATAGATAGCTGGCGTCATTATCTGTTCAGTCGTGTAAAGGCGTGTCGACTGATTTGGGCCGTCCGCATGATCAGCTATTGGTGGGGCAGGGGACCTTTCTGCAACGGCACCGGAGCCTGTTGTGAGCCCAAAGCAGAATCTTGAGAGATAGTGGAAAGAGCACTCCGCCGTCACCACGGCGAAGTGCTGAATAGTGTGTGTCTAGCTGCCCTTCGTCGAGCGTGCGAAACCCTGTAGAACGGTAACTCACGGTCTGCGGGACGGAGCCGACTTTTGCTCACGCCGCTTTTGCTGACGCAGAAACCCCTCGCAGGCGCGACACGCCATTTGTTGCATCGCAGAGGATTTCTCGTTTGCAGTCATTCATCGGCGCAAAATTCAGCCAATTCAAAACCGCCTTTTCGCTGCAGCTGGGTCCGGCAATCGAGGAGCGGACAAATTGGACTTTCCCATTGAAAATTTGAATGTCCGCTCTGCACGGCTGAGATAATCGGGCAGTTCAAAGTTTCATAGACATCTCATGCCAAGTCATTCCTCCATGGTCAGAAGTCGATGGCTGTAAATAGCTGTATCCAAAATTCTCGTAGAGTGGGACGTGATGCTCTTTGCACATGAGATGGATTGTGGATTTACCCATCCTTTTCATGCGCCCCACGAATTCGACCATCAATGCCCGTGATAGACCCTTGCCCTGATGCGCGGGATCAACAACAACAGACATTATTACGACATTTGGGGCGTCGGGGTCGTGGCCAACAAGCTCTTTGAACTCTTCATCAGACATTTCGACTTCATGAGCACATCCGCAATTTACAAAGCCAACTATCTCGCCTTCCACCAAAAGAACTAGGAAGCCATTGGGATAGACCTCAATCCTTTTAGAAATCTTTTCGAGCGTTGCTGCCTCGTCGCCTTCGTAGGCATCAATCTCTATTTCAAAGCAGCGAGTTGCGTCGGCAGGTTTGGCGTTTCGAAATTCTCTCATGTGCCTACACTATTCGGGATGGATAGAGTTGCAACGCCGCCGTTCGTACTCATCGCAGCATTGGTTACTGAGGGCTCACTCCCTGGTTTCGCCGCCTGAAGCGCGAACTATGGCTCCTGATTTCCCAACGTCCGTGCATTGAACGACATGACACAAGATCAAAGACTTGCCCCGATCCTCCTATGGCCGGTCTCGATCAGCCGATCACAACGGTATTGCCGCGCGAGCATCGGGCCGCGCTGAGCCCAATCTGTCTTATGCTGCAGAACAGTCGAATGTCCGCTATTCTCTCAGGCGATCATCACGGTACGCGCCATCGCAATGACCTTAAGCCAGCGTGGAATAAACCTCGGCAATTCGTTGAAAGGTCCAAAAGCAGGCCATAGCCGCACATCCACCGGCTAAGCCCACTCGTAGGGACATCCACAAACTGGATCTCACGCGCCGACACATTATCAAGGCAGGCCAGAGCGCAAGAATTATGGCGACCTGGCCAAGCTCGACGCCTAAATTGAAAGCAAGCAGGCTCTACCAGATATTTGGGGATGTAACCTGCAAAATCTTGTGCAACACAAAGCTGAATCCAAGACCATGCAAGAGGCCAATCAGCGTTGTCAAAAGTACCATCGCGAATTCAGAACGCGCGCGGTCCTTGAAGCTCATAAACGCCGCTGCGGCTGCAAAAATGATAGAAAGCGCGATCCCGGTTTCGACGGCAGGAACAAACCACACGCCCGACGGCACAAACCCGAAAAACCCCAGCGACAGCGTTACGCTATGCCCCACGGTAAAACCGGTTGCACGCAGTAATAGCGCCCTGAGTGTTTGCGCCCCAATGACCAAACACACAACAAACAGAACATGATCCTAACCTTCGAGGATATGTCGTGTGCCTTCCCAGACAAAACTCAGGAATCCTCCGTACCCTTCTTGCTGAACCTCCACAGGGTCGGTCATCAGACCCCGAGACTGGAAAATCTGCGGTGTGTCAGACGCGTAATCGAGAATGAGGTTCGCCGTTTGGTCCTGATCCGGCAAACCGGGGTCCAGCACGTTGGCAATGCTGTACGATTGGACCGGGCCGTCAGTGTCATAATGCAGGACGAGATCGACAATCGTGTCACCAACAAAAAGCGGTGGCGTTAAGGCCGTTTCGGTGTCTACTGCCTGTTGAGCCTCGGCTAAAGTTGCAAATCCGGGCTCAATTCCAACGCGATGCAAGCGAACGGCCTCAACTGTTCCTCTTAAGCGGTGGTCGTCGATCAACAGGTGCAACCCACCTTCGGCGATTTGCCCCAGCCCGTTGGGATCGCTCATTACAGCTTGCAAGTCGACAAAATGGACCAACTGACTGTTACTCATGGCATTGGTCGTGAATGGTGCAGCATCTGGCAGAGCGTCATCGTCCTGCTCGCCGACTTTGTCCGCAACCAGATAGGGCATGGGTGTACGCATAAAGACGCGCAGATTATCCACGGAATGCTCGACATGCGTTACGCGGACATTGAGATTCAGCAAAAAATGCGCCGAGGCTGACAGCGTCAGTGACAAAATCAAGCTGACAAAAAAATACCGAAAGCAAAAACCTTTGGTCTTAAACACTTATGCATTTGGATCGCGAGCCTCGATTACAGTTAGTCCATCCAACTCCCATTGCCCGGCTTCTGGTATAACTTCAACCAGCGCCCTGAACGTAACGGCGCGTATGTGGGCGTGCCCCCAATGGCCGCCTTCGACTTTCACGGTCAATCTGACCAGAGTGCTAAATCCACCCGGTTTGAGGGTCGGATCAATGCGTTCTAATTTCAGGTCGCTAACATCGGTAACTGTAGCAAGACTGCCTCCTAGCGTTCGGTCGCGAGGCCACGTTCTGAGCAGCCTCATCTGACTGGTCCAAGTTGATTGTTAGTGCATCATTGGCCTGTGATACATTGAGATGATGGTTTCGGGAGCTGGCGGGCGGTAGCCCAGTGCACTGTGGGGTCGACCTGCTGACTGAACGCGCCGGACCTCGCACTCAATGGCTGGTTGAGGTTTGGGGGATGATTGGTGTGATCCTGGTCGCTGCGGCTGTTCTCTACAGCGCGGTGATTATGGTGCAGTTCTCATACGATTTCGGGATCTATTCAGACGGGTATCTGAGCGTTCAAATGTGGATTCCGCAAGGCTTCCTACTCATCGGCATGATGATACTAATCCTTGCGGCTCTGGCTCGCATCTTTACGCTTCTGACGGTGCGCCGACCATGAGGACGTTTCTTATTTTGGCCGGTCTGATTGTCCTCTTGCTCACGGGCATGCCAATCTTTGCCGGGCTCGGGCTTACATCGCTAATCAAAATGATGCTGACGGAGGGCAACGTGAATAGCGCGGCTGATACGGTGTTTGCCAAACTGAACAACGGACTTCTTACGGCTATACCGATGTTTGCTTTCTTGGCTCACGTGATGATCCGTGCCGGCGTGGTTAAGGACCTTTACGATGCAGCAAATGCAATGGTCGGCCATTTGCGTGGTGGACTTGGGGTCGCCACGATCCTCTCCTGCACCATATTCGCAGCCATTTCCGGTTCGTCTGTAGCCACAGCACTTACTATTGGCTCGACGGCTATCTCGCAGATGAAGCGCTTCAACTACAGCCCCAGCAATTCCTACGGTGTGATTGCAGCGGGCGGTACGCTCGGGATTCTGATTCCTCCCTCTGGGCCTCTTATTCTCTATGCCATTGTAACCGAGGCCTCGATCGGAGCTCTTTTCCTAGCCGGGTTGGTGCCGAGTATCATGATGGCTGTCATGTTCGCGGTTTGGGCGATGGTCAGCGCTGGGTTTGGGGGCACGGCTGTCTCTCAACCATTTGCAGGTATGGGCGTTATTTGGTCACGTATGAGACAGTCGATCTGGGCCTTATTGATGCCACCGGTGGTTTTGGGCGGAATCTACCTCGGAGTATTTACGGCTACTGAAGCAGCTTCTATTGGCTGCCTTTACGCGCTGTTCATCAGTGTAGTTGTTTACCGCAATTTCGGTCTGAACGACCCTTGGGTGACTGCGTTTGAAACAGTGCGCACAACGGCGATGCTGTTCATGATCCTGGCTGCTGCGGCGCTGTTTGGTCACGCCGTAACCATTATTCGCCTGCCCATAAAGATCGTCGAACAAGTGACGGCAATGGGCCTCAGCCCCGCCATGTTTGTCGTAGCTGTTATGCTGCTCATTCTGGTGCTGGGCATGTTTTTGGAGACCATCTCGATCATCCTGATCACGACGCCAATCGTTTTTCCTGTCATGCTGGCATTGGGGATCGATCCAATTTGGTACGGCATCCTGCTAATGATCAACCTCGAACTTGCGCTGATCACACCTCCCGTGGGGATGAATCTCTTCGTCATCAAGGGCATTGCCAAAGCCCCTTTGTACGAGGTCATTCGCGGCGCCTTGCCATATGCAGCGCTAATGCTGCTGGGCCTGATCCTCGTCTTTGCATTCCCACCTTTGTCCACGTGGCTTCCCGAGGCGGCGGGGTTCGGCGGCTAAGCAACGCGTTCATGAAACTCCTTGAGTATTACCCTTTTCATCCTTAACGCCATATCTCAATAGGATTGGACCCCATGGTTAGGGCTCGTTTGAGACACTAACCGTATACTTTCTGGGTCAGAAATGCCCGACGTTTAGGTCAGAATTGAATGACGTGATCCTCCGACTCATTGAGGTTTTGGCTGTCAATTGAGTCAAAGGTCAGTGACGTTCCACCTTTCTTGGTCTGGTCGTCATTTTGTGGATCAGTGTCGGAAACAGTGAACTCTCTCCCCGTATTTCCCAAGTAGCATAGCTTTGACAGCGAACGTTGTCAGTCACAGAAGCTGTCAAACGGGCCCGACCCGGAGCTGTTTTTAGACCGGTGTCATTACCGAAGGGAGTTGATCATGGCGAAACTACTTGATCCGTTTCAGCTCAAGCACCTGACGCTGCGCAACCGTATCGTCAGCACCTCTCACGCGCCCAATTACGTCGAAGATGGTCATCCGCGAGACCGTTACAGGCTGTATCACGAAGAAAAGGCCAAGGGTGGCGTCGCCCTGACAATGATCGGAGGATCGACGAATATCGCTGCCGACAGCCCCTCGGTATTCGGCCAGCTTTATGCCGGCGACGACAGTATCGTTCCCTGGTTTCGGAAGCTCACGGATGGCGTGCATCTGCATGGGGCCGCTATCATGTGTCAAATCACTCATATGGGACGCCGTACTGCTTGGGATGATGGGCATTGGTTGCCGGTTATTGCCCCGTCCGGCGTTCGCGAACGCGCGCACCGCGCCTTTCCCAAAGCAATGGAACAAGAGGACATTGAACGAGTGATCGGCGATTATGCCTCTGCGGCGCGACGTTGTCAGCAGGGCGGGTTCGATGGGATCGAGCTTCTGTCCCACTCGCATTTGCTGGGCCAGTTTCTGTCTCCGCTCACCAACCAACGCGACGATGCCTTTGGTGGCACGTTGAAGAACCGCATGCGCCTGACCCTGCAGGTATTGGATGCGGTGCGCGCCGAGGTCGGTCCGAAGTTCATACTGTCCATGCGCATCACCGGCGATGAGTTGATTGAGGGCGGGCTGAGCGCCGAGGACTGCATTGCCGCCGCCCGGATGCTGGAAGATAGTGGCCATGTCGACCTGCTCAACATCCTGGTCGGGGCACCCTACGATGATCTTGGCCTTGCTGAATGGGTGCGTCCTATGGGGCTGCCAGCCGCTCCGCATATTACTGTGGCTGGACGCATCCGCGAAGCCGTCAACCTACCGATCCTGCATGCAGGCGGCATCGCAGACATTGCAACGGCTCGCCACGCGGTTACAGGCGGCCATGTCGATCTGGTCGGCATGACGCGCGCCCAAATGGCTGATCCTTATTTGGTGGCAAAACTGGCACGCGGGGAAGAGGATCGTATCCGTACCTGTGTCGGCCTCGGGTATTGCGTGGACCGGGTCAATCAGGGCAAGCCCGCCGTGTGCGGACACAATGCCGCCACCGGGCGGGAGCAAACTTTACCCCATGTCATTCCTGCCAGCCGCACCCGAAGGAAGGTGGTTGTCGTCGGCGGCGGACCTGGCGGGCTGGAGGCAGCGCGGGTCAGTGCCTTGCGCGGTCACGATGTGGTTTTGTTCGAGGCGTCAGATCGGCTGGGGGGGCAGCTTGTTTTGGCAGCCAAGGGCGGGACACGCAGGCAGATATGGGGTGTCGCCGATTGGTTGATTTCCGAGGTTAACACCCTTGGTGTTGATCTCCGCATGAATACCTTTGTCGAGGCCGGTGACGTGTTTAGAGAAGCCCCGGATTTAGTCATAGTTGCTACCGGAGGATGGCCCGAGCCAGTATCCATTCCAGGCGGCGATCTGGCGCTCTCCAGTTGGGAGGTTCTGTCCGGAGAAGCGCGTGTTTCGGGCGAAGTTCTATTGTTCGACGAGATTGGAGACCATCCCGCGGCAGTCACGACCGACATGTTGGCAGGCGCTGGCCACAGCGTCGAACTTGTGACCCCCGACCGGGCAATTCTGCATGACCTTGGCCCAACGACCTCTGCCGTTGCTTTGCGCGATCTGGCAGCAAACGGGGTGACCTTTACCTGCCTCCACGAACTCTGTGCTCTAAGCCAAGAGGGAAACCGGGTGTGCGCCAGCCTGCGCAATGTCTTGACCGGTGATATCACCAAGCGTCTTGTCGACCACGTGGTTGTCGAGCAGGGCCTAATCCCGACGGACGCGCTCTATCACGATCTAAAGCCAGGTTCGCGAAACCTTGGGCAGGTCGATCACAAGGCGCTGATCAATGGTTCATTCCCGTTCAGGGAAGACGAGCCGGATGGCCAGTTCTATCTGGCCCGAATTGGTGACGCGATCGCAGGCCGCAATATGCACGCCGCGATTCTCGACGCTATGCGTATTTGCTGTTCAGCCTGAGCTGCGCTCCGAGCATTTTTCATCAGTAGCGGCGAAGGCAAAGCTGTACCTCGGCCCGCATCGAAATACCTTCAGGAAAGCAGAAGTTCGCAGCACTCGCACAGAGACCTAGTTTGCAGGCGAAAAGCAGACCTTAAGTTCGAAATACGATGCTTGCTCTACGCTGGAGGAAGCGGCCGCCCCAGCAAAGGGCTACCTAAACAATGCGGCATCAAAATACGCTCCCGATACTCAAACTTGGTGCTGTAAACAGGCTTGGCGGTTCAAAACCCACCGGTGCAAAAAACCAATGCTCGTTGAATTTTCTTGCGGAACCAACAGTACAGTGTTGAGATTGCTTCTGTCATTGGGAGGCTGGTCGGATGTTGATCTGGCCAACGCAATTAGATCAACTAGCGACTTAGAGCGACCGCCACTAACGACGAATTGACGAGTATCGCGCTGGGAATTTCGGCACGACACATAGGGGAGGAAAGAAATTGAAAAATCTGACGACGACGCTGGCGGGATCGCTGATAGCATTTGCGGCTTCGCTAACTGCGGCCCAAGCTGAAAAGCTGACGTTTTACTGCTCGGCACAGGAAGATTGGTGTCAACTCATGGCGCGCAGTTTCGAGGATGCCACCGGCATAGACGTCAATATGACCCGCAAGTCCTCGGGCGAGACGTTTGCACAAATTCGCGCGGAAAGTTCTAACCCTAAAGGCGATGTATGGTGGGGCGGTACCGGTGATCCCCATTTGCAAGCCGCCGAAGAAGGTTTGACGATGGAGTACGTGTCGCCGATGCGTGACCAGCTTCACGACTGGGCGATCTCACAGGCTGAAAGTGCAGGAAACAAGACCATCGGAATTTATTCAGGCGCACTCGGCTACGGCTATAACTCCGACCTCTTGGCCGCGAACAGCTTGCCCGAGCCCGCATGTTGGAAAGACTTGCTGAAGCCCGAATATAAAGGGCACGTGCAAATGGCGAACCCGAATTCCTCGGGCACCGCTTATACGACGCTTGCCTCGATGGTTCAGATATTTGGCGAAGACGACGGCTTTGAGTTCATGAAGGGCCTGCACTCGAACATCAACCAATACACCAAGTCGGGTTCGGCCCCAATCAAGGCCGCCGGCCGGGGTGAGAACACCATCGGCATCGTCTTTATGCATGATGCGGTCAAGCAGGCCGTATCAGGTTTTCCGGTCAAGGTCGTGGCCCCATGCGAGGGCACAGGCTATGAGATCGGTTCGATGTCGATCATTGACGGCGCTCGAAATGAAGAAGAAGCCAAAAAGTTCTATGACTGGGCGCTCAGCCCCGAGGCCCAGAACCTTGCGCTTGAGGTTAACGCCTTCCAGGTTCCGTCCAACAAAAATGCGGAGACCTCTGAAAGCGCACCTGACATGAGCCAGATCAAGCTTATTGACTATGACTTCAAAAAGTACGGCTCGTCTGACGAACGCAAGCGTCTCTTGCAGAAATGGGACGAAGAGGTCTCAGTACTGCCACAGTAAGTGACTGACACCACACCAAAAACGAACCACCCGGTTCTGATCTTCTGGATTGTTGCCGGGTGGGTTGGTTTCTGTCTGCTGCCATGGTTCATGGTGGAGGATGGCATTTGGTCATTCGTATGGCTGGTCGATGGATATCCGTTCGATGAAGATTATGCGCCCGCTGCTTTCCTGATCGGACAGGGCGAAAGGCTGTGGCTTACGCCGCTTTTGGTCCCGCTTACCTTGCCTTTGTTGATACTCGGCAAACCAAAGTCCGATCCACAATATGCACGTATCCTGATTTTGGCTGGTGCCTTGGGTTTTGGCTGGCTGATTGCGCAAGGGTTCTCAATTGGCATTCGCGGGTTCAATTTCGAATGGATGAAGGTGCTGTTCGGAGAACCGAAGATCCGCCAGTTCGGCATGGGATACGGCGCGATGATCTGCGCCACAGCGTTTCTGTTCCTTTTAACTCAGGGTATTGCAGCGCGCGGCGCTATCAACGGCGACGTTTTCGTCGTTAGCGCTATTGGTGGCGTAATCACCATTGTTACAATTTTCGTTTTCTTTCCAATTGCGAAGATGTTGTTTGCCGCCTTCGTTACCGAAGATGGTGTCTATTCAGTTTCGGTTTTTGCCTCGAAGTTCTTTGATGACCGACTTTGGGGCTTGGGCTGTTTTGCCGGTGCCAAATGCGGCGCCGCGTGGAACTCTCTGTTTCTTGCAGTTCTTGTGGGCTTCATCACGACGGCACTTGGACTATGTTTTGCACTTGTCGTCACACGGTCAGGTTTTCGTTTTAAACGCGGGATGCGCGCGCTGACAGTTTTGCCGATTATCACACCGCCCTTCGTGATTGGTCTTGCACTGATCCTGCTGTTTGGGCTTTCCGGTTCGGTCACCAAATTTGTTGCTGAGATCTTTGGTGTGCAGCCTACGCGCTGGCTTTATGGTATGCCCGGGGTGCTGATCGCTCAGACTCTGGCATTTACGCCGATCGCCTTTCTGGTTTTGATCGGGGTGGTCGAAGGGGTGTCACCTTCGATGGAAGAGGCTGCCCAAACCCTTCGAGCCAATCGTTGGCAAACATTCAAAACCGTGTCCCTGCCTCTGATGCGTCCCGGCCTGGCCAATGCCTTCCTGCTTGGGTTCATCGAATCCATGGCCGATTTTGGCAACCCACTTGTCTTGGGCGGAAACTTCGATGTGCTTTCGACTGAGATATTTTTTGCCATCGTCGGTGCGCAATACGATCAGGGCCGGGCTGCTGTTCTGGCCATGGTGCTGCTGTTCTTCACACTTTCCGCCTTCTATGCGCAGCGCGCGTGGCTGGGGAAAAAGAGTTATACCACCGTTTCCGGCAAGGGCGACGCGGGTGTGCACCCCTTGATGCCGCGCGGCCTTGCCATACCGGTTCTGGGCATTGCAATTGCCTGGGCGGTTTTCACTGCCGTGGTTTACGGGATGATCATCTATGGAAGTATCGTCGAACTGTGGGGCGTTGATAACTCGCTGACGTTCAAGCACTACGTCACAGCCTTTTCGGTTCGCTTCGAAGAAGAAGGTATTCGCTGGACCGGAGCCGCCTGGGACAGTTTCTGGACCACAATCACCATTGCTGCCATTGCCGCACCGTTGACGGCCGCCGTGGGGTTGGTCACTGCCTATCTGCTGACACGGCAAAGTTTTGCGGGAAAGAATGCGTTTGAGTTTGGTACGATGCTCTCTTTCGCCATTCCCGGCACGGTTATTGGCGTCAGCTATATCCTGGCATTCAACGTGCCCCCGATCGAGATCACCGGCACAGGCGTTATCCTTGTCGTCAGCTTTATCTTCCGCAATATGCCGGTTGGGGTTCGCGCGGGTATTGCGTCTATGTCACAATTAGACAAGTCGCTTGACGAGTCTTCGCTGACGCTCGGTGCAAATTCCTGGCAGACTTTCAGGCGGGTAATTCTTCCTCTTTTACGGCCCGCTATCCTAGCTGCGCTGGTTTACAGTTTTGTCCGGGCCATGACGGCGATTTCGGCGGTGATATTCCTTGTTTCAGCAGAGTATGACATGGCTACCAGCTACATTATCGGTCGGGTCGAAAACAACGATTACGGTCTTGCAATCGCATATTCCACAACGCTGATCTTCGTGATGTTGGCGGCAGTCGGGATGTTACAAATCCTCGTGGGCCGTGTTCAGATCGGGCGACGTACACAACTCGGGACAGAGAAAACGACATGACCGAAACGACTATAGCAAGTAAAGCCGCGCCTGTTCGTTTCGACGGTGTTTCGAAAGTGTTCGGCAGGGATGTGGTGGCCGTCGACAGCATCGATCTGCACGTCCAAGCGGGCAAACTGGTGACGCTTTTAGGCCCCTCGGGCTGCGGTAAAACGACGACGTTGCGCATGATCGCAGGACTGGAAATGGCGACCTCGGGTCGAATTCTGATCGGCGACCGAGACGTGACCAAATTACCCGCTACCGACCGTGACGTGTCGATGGTCTTCCAATCCTACGCGCTTTTTCCTCATATGAGCGTACTGGAAAACGTCATGTATGGGTTGACCTTTTCCGGCTTCGACAAGCGCGAGTCCCGATCGCGCGCGCTGCATGGGTTAGACTTGGTTGGCCTGAAGGGCTTCGACAACCGTTTGCCAAGCGAACTTTCCGGCGGGCAGCAACAGCGTGTTGCTGTCGCTCGTGCATTGGTTTTGGAGCCACAGGTTTTGCTCTTTGACGAACCTCTCTCAAACCTCGATGCAAAACTGCGCCGCCAGGTGCGCGAAGATATCCGCGCCATTCAGCAAGATCTCGGTTTGACCGTCGTCTATGTGACTCACGATCAGGAAGAAGCCCTTGCCGTTTCAGATGAGATTGTCGTCATGCGCAACGCTGCCATCGCACAGATCGGCACGCCGCGTAAACTATATGATGCGCCGGTTGACCGGTTCGTGGCCGATTTCATTGGTGAGGCTAACCTGATCAGTTGCACTATTCTTTCCGTCAACGGCGATTTAGCCACGATCGAAATCGAGGGCTATCAACACACGCTCCCCTCTCGTGGCCTAACGCCTGGTCCCGCAACGCTGGCCGTGCGCCCGTCACGGATATTGATTGGATCTGATACCGGCATCCCGGCCAAAGTTGCCAAGGCGACCTATGTTGGCGTGCGGATGGAGTACACTCTGGCCGGTGCCTTCGGGCAGGTATTTGCTGTGCAGGACGACGTGGACGAGCCACTGGAAATCGGCTCGGAAGTCAAAATGTCTTTTGCCGAACGTGGCCCCGTTCTGTTGCCGGAAGGGTGACGTGGGTAAACTTTTAGTCGTCTCTCACCCGGAGGTCGTCCTTGAGCCAGAGAAACCAGTCACCGAATAGGGTTTGAGTGAAATTGGCCGCGCCCGAGCCGACACATTTTCACAAAGTAAGACCATGTCTAGCGTGACAGATATCTGGTCCAGTACCGAGCGAAAAGCGTCCGATACAGACGCTATCCTTGCAAAGCCTTTGGGGCTGGTCACGAATTCCGAACCTGGGTTGGGAGAGAACGACCGAAGCACTACCGGGTTCCTTCCTCCCTCGATATTCAAGGTCCGCTGCTTACACCTTCTTCAAGGCACCCAAGTCCAGCTTCTGCAGTTGGGAAACAGCCCATGCTGCGCAACTGCGTATCGTTCGAACAGTCCTGTCAATCGTCAAAAACCACGACAGATAGACTTGGCCATTTTAAACCACGGCGCGGTCGGAACACTGCTTTGATGCCATCTTGCAGGGAAGAAAATCGATCGGCTGTTTGTGCAACCTGGGCAGGGCCACTTCTGGCGCGCGGATATTAAAACTCTTCAACCTGAATTCGGGTCGAGCCCGATTACCTGAACGACGTCATTCGTTCCAAGCGTCGTCGCAGATCATTTTCAAGGTCCCGAACACGGCCGGTGTGCCAGCGATCACGCGACCACCGTCCCGGATCATCCCGTCGGCGTCTTGATCCTCGATCTCGCCACCTGCTTCGGCGATCATCAACTGACCGGCGAGGCAATCCCAGGCGTTCATGTGCTCTTCAATGTACCCCAATAGACGTCCCGCCGCGACATAGGCCAGCGAAAGCGCACCGCTTGCATTGCGATGATAGAGAGCGCCACGTTCGATAAGGGCCGCAATCACCGGAATGACCTTTGATGCTTCGACCCGGTTCGAATAGCCAATTGAGACGGTTCCACTTGCAAGTTCCACGCTTGAGGCAACCTGCATGGCGTGTCCATTCAAAGTGGCACCTTCGCCTCGGACCGCCACGTAAGTTTCACCAACGTTTGGCTCGAAAATCACACCGACCTGCGTCTGACTGTCCGAAACGCCCGCTAAGACAATCGTCCAGGCCGGAATACCATTGACGAAGTTTGTTGTTCCATCAATCGGATCGATCACCCAGTCAAAACCGCTGGAGCCAGCTTTTTCCGCGTGTTCTTCGCCATAAATCCCATCATCGGGAAAAGAGTTCACAATCTTTTGGCGAATGAAGGTCTCGACGTTGCGATCCGCCTCGCTGACCCAGTCTTGCGCGCCTTTTTGATCAATGACCAAGGTATCTCTGGAAGCAAAATACTCTAGTGCAAGCGCGCCTGCCTCTTCTGCTACCGCAACGGCGAAGTTTCTTCGTGCAATGATGTTATGCATAGGTCGGCTCACTTCCTGCTAAATGCAAAACCATCCCTAGTGGATGGGGTGTCAGAACACAAAACAGTGTTTGCCAGACAGAAATCCACTTTCTTCGAGTCGCCCGAGTTTCTGTCGAAAGAATATGCCAATTAAAGCACTCATTCACTTCCGTGCAGTGAAGTCGCCTATTGCTGGTGACCATTGCCGGATTTTGAGAACGCTGCATCGCAGCACTTGAAGTTGCGATGACGGTCCGCTTCGGGCTGCCTGCGAGAGCGGCCCAGAGATATTATATTTCAATGGCTTCGGAGATAGCCTAGGCATCTTCGAGTTCAACACCAAGATACCTGACCGTGCTGTCCATCTTTGTGTGCCCCAACAGAAGCTGGAAGGCGCGAAGCCCAAAGCTCCATATGCTGCGCCCTGCATCATAGTCCGCTTTCGTTCAGTCGATCCAATGAGTCAAATCACATGATCACTATTGTTCCATTCATATGTGGATGAAACGCACAGAAATAT
Organism: Ruegeria sp. YTSA108; assembly: GCF_059610185.1. NCBI lineage: Bacteria > Pseudomonadati > Pseudomonadota > Alphaproteobacteria > Rhodobacterales > Roseobacteraceae > Ruegeria > Ruegeria sp. YTSA108. The sequence goes on from NZ_JBXWND010000009.1 coordinate 20,549, forward strand.
TTTGTTTCCATACCTTTAGTAACCTCAACTTTGGCGCTGACACCGTTTGGGATCTCCCCAGTGTCCCATCCGAACTCATCGGCTGTGGCCGTATGTGGTGCCAGATCTTCATTGGTCCATTGAATGGTATCACCAACAGACACGTTCAGAAGCTTTGGCGTGAATGCGAATGCTTTGATCCTAACTTCGTGGACTACGGGTTCTGCCGCCCGGGCTCGCGTTCGGGTTAAAGCGAGAGCGGCCGCCGATGCGACCGCTCCAACCATTACGCGACGGCGTGAATGGGCTTTTCCCATCACTGCAGTGCCTCGACCATCATTTCGGCGTGGCCTTCATGGGCTTTAAAGATCTCAAGTCCCTGCTCGAACAGAGCCTTCACCTCGGCATTGTCGATATTGGGGATCATTGTGTTCTCCACCAGATCATTCACCGCCTGGTGATAGGCCAATTCATTGGCTGCATAAGCGGCATCAAACTCTGCTCCACGCAGCTTGACGAAGCCATCGATGATCTCTTCGGCATTGGCATTCAGCGTTTGGCTGAACGCATTGTCCTGCGCTGACACGCCCAGTTTTTCGAGCAGGCCCAAGGCCGCTTCATTCACGGCAGTATGGTCGCGGATCATCGTGTTTGCGAATTCATGGATGTCGGGGTTCGACGACAAAGCTAGCGCCAGATAGGCATACCGAATGTCGATGTTATCGGCCGTATAGGCAATGTGAGCGTATTCGAGATCGCTCATCTCGGCGACGTCCTGCGCAGAGGCTTGAGCGCCAGTCATGGAAAGTGCCACAGCAAATGCGGAAATCAGTTTCTTCATTTTGGAGACTCCACTGAGTGTTACGATGGCAATAGGAGTAATCCGAACCGGGAAGTGAGATATATGCGGGAACGTTCGATTTTCTGTGCAGATCGTTCAAGCTGCTGTACAAAAACGCCAAATAATGCCATGAAAATGCATGCTTGATTTGCTTAGCGATATCCTTACGAAACTGTCTGTTCAAGGCGCGCTCTATTTTCGAACTTCGTTGACCACCCCTTGGGGGATTGAAGTTCCCAAGTTCAATAACGTCGCCCGATTTCATTTTGCTCATAGGGGCAATTGCCTGATCGAAGTTGAAGGATATGAAAAAGTGGTGGGGCTGGAGCAGGGCGATCTGTTGATTGTTCCGCATGGCGCGTCACACAAGTTGTACTGCGCGGCTGAAACAAGAGATGCAGTTTTGCCGCTGGACACGGTAATCGAGCGGTCGGGATACACTGGAACTGGGGTTCTGGTTTACGGCGGCGACGGCGATGAACGTGACACGCAACTTATCTGCGGCCATTTTTCATTCGACCCTCATGCAAAACACATACTGTTGGAACGCCTTCCACCGATCATTCACCTAAGGAATTACGGGGAATCCGCTGGAAAATGGATGGAGGCGACACTGCGCATGATCGGAGATGAGGCCGGGGGTCTTCGCCTCGGTGGCGATCTCATTGCTTTGAAGATGTCAGAAGCCATTCTTGCGCAGGCAATACGTTCGTTTGTGGAAAGTGACGAATCCTCGAGGTGGGGCTTGAACGGATTCTCTGATCACCATCTGGCTCGGGCTCTTGACGCGTTTCACAAGGATCCAAGCGCATCCTGGACGATAGAAACAATGGCGCGCATTGCAGGCATGTCACGAACAAACTTTGCGGTTCAGTTTCAGAAAAAGATGGCGATGTCGCCAATGCAATACGTAACAGCTTGGCGGCTGGAGATCGCGAAACGCTGTCTTACTGACCCATCAAGTTCTGTTTCGGATGCGGCAGAACGCGCTGGATACGCATCGGATTCTGCTTTTGCACGCGTTTTCAAGAGGGAAATTGGCCTCTCACCTGCCGGCTTCCGTCGGCAGATCACATTATCATCGGCGCAATAAACCGGACGGGATCTGTTGCGAAGTTTTAACTTGCCACAGTGATATCTTTGTACCGGCGGACTAAGCCGCCAGCTCCGTAAATTGCCGAAACGGACAGACACCGGGCGTGATTTGCCCTTTGCGGATTATGTGCACCACTTCTATTCCGTCGAGCGTTTTGCCGTGGTTGTCGACGGCTGGGTAAAGATAGACCCACGCGCCTTTCCCCTTGATGTTGATCACACCATTCACGCTATAATAGGTATTGACAATACCTATTATAGCACACAGATAGTGAGGCGTATCGTTAAGGTAGATCCGATGACTCGTACCATGCCAATTCGGCCACATATGTTTGACATCACAGCGGATGAAATCGCGACTTTGGTCAACCAGTTCTATGCGCGCATCAGAGTGCATCCTGATCTGGGGCCGGTATTTGACAGGGCAATCGAAGATTGGCCGGAACACGAAGAAAAGATCGCAGCCTTTTGGCGCGGCGCCATTCTACGAGAGGCAGGCTATTCGGGTAACCCGATGCAGGTTCACCTGGCGAACTCTGAAATCCTACCAGAACATTTTCGCCTGTGGCTCGACCTGTTCGAAGACACCGCAAAAAAAGCCCTTAAACCTGCAACCGCCGAAGCGTTCTCTCATTTGGCCACCAGGATCGGTAAGGGCTTGTCATTCGGAATTGAGAACTTTCGTCGTGAGGCTGACACTCCACCGGTGTTGTCATGACGGTCTCTGTCTATACCAAAGCTCAGGTCATCTCTGATCCTCCCGCACGCGTTGTCAAACGTTGGCTGCAGGCGGGCTGGGGCGACGTGAAACGCAACCCGGGATATTCCTTGCTTTACGGTGGTTCACTCGTAGTTCTGGGGTGGATTTGCATTGCGGCCCTGATGCTCAACGATCTTGGTTGGGTTTTGTTGCCTTTGCTAGCTGGCGGCGTTTTGGTCGGACCACTTGCAACGATTGGTCTTTATTCCGTAGCAAGCGGTAAAACAGGGCTCAGAGCGGCCACGGGTCAGATTACGTTGGTGGGCGTCATACTGATGGTTTTTGCTCTCATCTGGATTCGCGCGGCCACAGTTATGTTCGCCATAGTCTACGGGCTGCGCCCATTCTCAAGCTTCGCAGATACGCTGCTTTTGCTGATTACTACGCCATCAGGATGGGCGCTGTTAATCGCAGGATCATTGGTTGGCGGGCTGTTTGCGGCATTAGGGTTTGCGGTGTCAGCGTTTTCATTGCCAATGCTGATCGACCGCAAGATCGATGGCTTCTCGGCTATGGGGCTCAGTTTCAACGCCACCACTCACAACTTCAAGCTTTGCTTGTGCTGGGGAGCCATCATCACTCTTTTGACTTTGGTTGGAATACTGTCCGGGCTACTGGGTTTGGTCGTGGTGTTCCCATTGCTCGGGTACGCGACCTGGCATGCTTATGCCGAGCTTTTTCATGGAGATGCATAAATGACCGAAGCGCTTCCAAAAGGCGTGGTGCACTATGCGACCTCGCGGTTCACGCATGAGACATTGCCAGAAAAGCTGCGCAAAGATCACAGCACCAAAGCGGGTGTTTGGGGTCAATTGGCTGTGCAACATGGGCAACTTCTACTGAGCCGGGATGACAAGGGTGATCTGGTTCTGGGCGTTGGGGCCACTGCTGTGTTCGCGCCACAGGAAACTCATTCGGTGAACCCGATTGGCGAAGTTGAGTTTGAAGTACGCTTCCACCGGCAGGAGGCGCCCGATGCAGCGTGAGAGTTTTCTTGAGGATGCTGCCGTCCTGTGTGCCCTTGCTTTGATCTTTGTCGGTGGCGTAGCCATACTTGGCTGGGGGGTTCCTACCGCCTACGTGCTGCACGGTTGGTTGATCGAAATAGCCGCTGGTTGGGGGTTGATGTGGATGATCAACCGTTTGAGCGAGACCCCAAAGGACATCCCTTTAGAATACAATGACAAGGTCATTCGGTTTGGTGTCATCGCCGCGCTGATTTGGGCAATCATAGGGTTCACGGTTGGCGATATCCTCGCCTGGCAGTTGGCGTTTCCAGCACTGAACGGTGATATGTTCTGGTCGAACTTCGGCCGGTTGCGCCCGGTTCATACATCTGCCGTGATTTTTGGTTTTGGTGGCAACGCGTTAATCGCGACGTCGTTTTATGTGGTCCAACGTACCTCGCGCGCCAGATTGGCCAGTGAATCGCTGCCCTGGATGGTGTTCTGGGGGTACAATCTGTTCATGGTCCTTGCGGCGACCGGCTACCCCTTGGGGATCACCCAATCGAAGGAATATGCCGAACCGGAATGGTATATGGATCTGGTTTTGCTGATCGTCTGGGTTGGTTATCTAGGTCTGTACCTAAAGACGCTCTCTCGCCGGGCCGAACCGCATATATATGTGGCTAACTGGTACTACCTGGCCTTCATCGTCGTCATCGCGATGCTGCATACGGTGAACAACCTCTCGGTTCCGGTTTCCATTGCCTATCCCAAAAGCTACTCGCTGTTTTCCGGCACACAGGATGCAATGACGCAATGGTGGTATGGGCACAATGCTGTTGGCTTCCTGCTGACCGCCGGGTTCCTAGGGATGCTGTATTACTTCTTGCCCAAAGCTGTGAACCGGCCAATCTACTCTTACCGAATGTCAATTGTTGGCTTCTGGGGGATCACCTTCCTGTATCTCTGGGCTGGCTCACATCACCTTCACTACACGGCGCTACCGGACTGGGTTCAGTACCTTGGCATGACCATGTCGATCATCCTGCTGGTCCCCAGCTGGGCCTCTGTGTTCAACGGAATCCTTACGATCAACGGGGCTTGGGATAAGGTCCGGACGGATCCGGCGGTCCGGTTTATGATGGTCGCGATTCTGTTCTACGGACTGTCGACATTCGAAGGGTCGTTCATGGCGATCCGTCCGGTCAATTCGCTGAGCCACTACACGGATTGGACCGTCGGCCACGTACATGCCGGCGCGTTGGGCTGGGTCGCCTTCATCACCTTTGGTGCCATGTATAAAATGGTGCCCTGGATTTGGAAACGAGATGGCGTGTATTCATTGCGGCTGGAGGCATGGCACTTCTGGCTCGCCCTGAGCGGGACGCTGATTTACGTCGGCGCAATGTGGAACAGTGGCATCACACAATCGCTGATGTGGCAGACCTATGATGCGGATGGTGCGTTTCTTTATTCCTTCCTCGACAGTGTGATCGCAATGCATCCTTACTATGTCGCCCGTGCGATCGGGGGGCTGCTGTATCTGATCGGAGCGTGCATCGGTGCATACAACATCTACATGACGGTCAGTGGGCCGCGGCAAGCCGAGACCAGGCAATCCGGACCTTTGGTCCAGCCGGCGGAGTAGCAGCCCATGAGTACACAACACCAAAAGCTTGAACGCCATTCACTTGGCTTTGCGATGGCCATCCTGCTGGTTGCATCAATCGGTGGCATTGTTGAAATCGCCCCTTTGTTCACCATCGAAAACACGGTGGAAGAAGTCGACGGCATGCGGCCCTACACTCCGCTGGAACTAGCCGGGCGCGATATTTATGTGCGCGAGGGCTGCTATGCCTGCCACAGTCAAATGATCCGCACCCTACGGTCGGACATCGAACGATATGGGCACTACAGCCTGGCCGCCGAAAGCATGTATGACCACCCTTTCCAATGGGGCTCGAAACGTACAGGGCCGGACTTGGCGCGAGTTGGCGGTAAATACTCTGACGCATGGCATGTGGCGCATCTGGAAGCGCCGCGAGAGCTGGTGGAAGGCTCGATCATGCCTGGTTATGCGTTTTTGTCTGACGCGCGGCTGGAAACAGGCCACCTGCCTGCCTCTTTAAGAGCCCTTAGCCGCGCCGGGGTGCCTTACACAGATGCTCAGATCGAAAATGCGGAAAAGGATGCTGCATGGCAAGCAGATGCCGAGCAATATTATGAAGGTGAACTGCAAGAAAGTTACGGTGAAAACGTTCAGGTCAGGGATTACGACGGGCACCCGAGTGAGTTGACGGAAATGGATGCCCTTGTGGCCTATCTGCAGGTTCTTGGCACATTGGCCGATCTGGATTCGTTAAACCTTGAGGAGGTTCAGAGATGACACATGATACGGTTCTCGTTTTCTCCAAGACCTGGGGTGCAATCTACCTGCTGGTCGTCTTCCTTGCCGCAGTTGTCTGGACCTACTGGCCCTCACGGCGAAAAGTCTACGATGACGCTGCGCAATCTCCGCTGGACGATCAGGAGGATCAGCCGTGGCGCTAAAGGAAAAGGATCCGGTTTCCGGTACTGATCTGACCGGCCACGAGTGGGACGGTATCAAAGAGTTGGACACACCTGTTCCCTGGGCGGCCCGATGGGCTTTGTGGATCAGTATCATCATCGCAGCACTGTTTTGGGTGTTCTACCCATCCTTCCCAGGTGCGCGCGACTATGCAAAAGGGCTGTTGGGGTATTCATCCCGATCAGAGGTTGTTGCAGAACTTCAGCAAGCGAATGCTGATCGTGAAATGACATTTGCGCCTTTTGCGTCACAGGATCTCGAAGAACTGGCCGCAGACCCAACACTGGAGGCAAGGTATAGCGCGTCGATTTCCAAGCTTTACGCTGACAATTGTGCCGCTTGTCACCGGAATGATCTGAAAGGGCAGCCTGGTTTTCCCAATTTGGTAGACGGACATTGGCTGTGGTCAGGCGCACCGGAAGAGGTTGAGGCGACCATACGCTATGGGATCAATGCGCAGCATGACGATACACGGATTGCACAGATGATGGCGTTTGGCGCAGACGGTATGATCGAAAAGCAGCAGGTTGAAGAGGTTACAGAATTTGTCTTGGCCCTCTCTGGAAAGCAGCATGATGCGACGGCGGCTGGCGCCGGTAGATTGATCTTCGAAGAAAACTGTGCGGCCTGTCATGGCGATGACGGGCGCGGGGGCTATGAAATCGGCGCGCCCGATCTGGGTGATGAACGCTGGATCTATGGAGGCGACCGGGATGAGATTTACCATAGCATTTATTACGGTCGGCAAGGTGTGATGCCTGCGTGGGAAGGACGTCTGAGCGACGCCCAGATTCGAATGCTCACGTTGTATCTACTGTGGAATGCAGAAGATGCACCAAGTTGAAGAAAATCCACGATTCCGAAGGGCAATGTATCTGATGATACTGGCCCTTCTGGTCGGCTACATCGGGTTCAAGGCATGGCACCTTTCCGTGGCTTTCGAGGCATGGGAAGGACAGGCGATTGTAAAGGCTGTGCCTGGCGCGGCCAAGTAACAATCAAATTATTATAGGACTACAGTTTGCGTATTAATCGCTTGATGCCAGCGCATGACTGACTTCCAACGCTCGGATCAGGTTTTTCATGCCACGGTTTCCTTCCAATACGTCCTGTAAAGTCTTGGTGTCCAAGGCAGCAAAAAACGCCTCCTGAGCTTCGTTCAGAATTGGCAACAATCCACAAGCGGGCGTCATTACACAACAGCCGCCGTCTTCCTTCATGCATTCCACCAAAGGTGTGCCGCGTTCGGATTTTCGTAGTAGGCCGCCAATCGATATCGCATTGGGAGGTAGGGCCATACGCATGCCACCGTTGCGCCCACGCATGGATTCTACATAGCCCTCGTGTGTAAGCCACTGCGAGATCTTGGCCAGGTGATTGAAGGGCAAGTTTTGCATAGCCGCGATCTCACGCGTCGACATCAACCCTTCTTCGTGGGTGGCAAGATGGATCAGGATGCGCAGGGCATAGTCGGAGAACTTGGTAATTTGCATAGTTATTCTTCCCATAAAAAATAGGCTTTGAAAATGCCTATTTTATTGACATCTTTTTCTTGCCCTTATAATAGGTATTTAGAATGCCTAATAGGAGAGATGGCTCATGCAGCCCGTTGTGTTATTGATCTCGCTGATCCTGATGGCAGTGCTGTCACTTGTCTTCTGGTTGGCCGTGCGGGCTTCTGATGGGCCGGAACCCGGACCCAAGGCCAACTCGAAACGTTCGGGCTTGATCTGGGCAATGACGATTGTCGGCGTAATTGTTGCGGTTGGCACATTGCGACCGTGGCCACATGCCGTACGGTACATTCACAGTGACCCACGACATCACCCGCTATACACGCGCCAAATTGTTCTCTGATGTTGGCAAGAAAACGGATCTCTTCCTGCGCTTCTCGACCGTTGCAGGAGAACGCGGCGCAGCGGATGCGGAACGGGACATCCGAGGCTTTGCGGTAAAGTTCTACACTGAAGAGGGCAATTGGGATCTAGTTGGGAACAATACCCCTGTGTTTTTCCTTCACGATCCGCTGAAGTTTCCCGATCTTAATCATGCCGTCAAACGTGATCCGCGAACGAACATGCGCGGTGCGGAAAACAATTGGGACTTCTGGACTAGCCTTCCCGAAGCTTTGCTTCAGGTGACGATTGTCATGTCTGATAGGGGGCTTCCTGCAACCTACCGACACATGCACGGCTTTGGCAGCCACACATTCAGCTTTATCAACTCGGATAACGAACGTTTCTGGGTCAAGTTCCATTTCAAAACCCAGCAAGGGATCAAAAACCTCACTGATGAGGAAGCCGCGCAGATCATCTCTGGTGACCGTGAAAGCCATCAGCGTGATCTTTTCGACGCTATCGAAGACGGTGATTTTCCCAAATGGACGCTCTATGTCCAAGTCATGCCAGAGAAGGATGCGGGTAAGCCTTAGCTTCGATGAAAGTTAGTAGCCTTGGGGCAGAACTACTTGACGTTAGGGTCAGAATCGAATGACGCAAACTGCTCATTGCTTGAGGACACCCTCTGATGGGCATGTTTTCATATCACGTCTCCGCGAAGTCACCCGCCGCTTGCGCAAGAATCCAGTCAACCCCACGCAGAAAATCGTCTATTGTCAGGGGATTGTCTTCTCCGCTCGAGGCTGAGAGCACAAACCCATGTGCATAGTCGATCAGCACGTGAACAAGAACATCACCGCCATCGCTGTTTTCGAGTTGGTCCGTGCTGACCTTTAATTCCTCGGCCACGTTCATGAGGTCCGCGCTCATGAGCGTTACATCGTCTAGGATTGCACGGAGTAGATTGGCGTTCTTCAAAGCGCAACCATAGTAAGTCGCCATAATGCAGCGGGCGCGTTTGACCGGGTTGCCACCATTCACTCCATCCAAGACGCCTGCAAAGGCAAGTTCTACCAGATCGGACAATAGTTGCTTCTTGCTACCTGCGTGATAGGTCACGGCCATCGGAGTGACGTCAAGCTGATCGGCAAGTATGCGAAACGATAGCGCATCAACACCTTTGCTTTGGGCGATCGGCAATGCGGCCTGCAGGATCACTTGCTTCGAAAGGCGCTGTGCAGCCTTTGACGGTCGCCCTGGTGGAGAAGCTTTCGTCACCTGGTTTTCAGTCTGTAATCGAGATCTACCAGACCGGAGGAAAAGCTGCTAACCGAAACCAATTCCAGATCAACGTCACCTTCTGTTTTACCAAAGATCCGAATGCCTTCACCGATCAGAATGGGAACCAAGGTAATCCGCATGTCCTCAATCAGCCCGGCTTTGAGGAAGGATTGGATGATTGCACCGCCATCCACATAAACTCGATTGTAACCACGCGCGCCAAAATCCTCCATCAAATCAGTGGGTGTTTTGTCTGAAACTTCAACTCTATCGCGCAGTTCATCTGGAATGCCTGAGGGTTTCATTGAGCGACTGAGAACCACCACCGGTTTCTTGTAAGGCCACTCCCCAAATCCCAGAACTGTCCGGTACGATCCGGACCCCATCACGATCACGTCGACGCTACTCTGAAACGCGGCAAACCCGTGATCTTCGTCTGCAGTGGGTTGCTTTTCCAACCAGTCCAGCCTGTGATCTGGCCTTGCGACAAAACCGTCTAGGCTCATTGCCATCATGATATGTCCTGTGGGCATCCTCTGGCTCCCTGTAATTTATTTATATGCCGTATAATAACGGCTCTGAGGATACTCAAGGGGAAGGAATGTTACGATTGACCCAGAATCCAGTCCAAGAAGGACTGTACTGCGCCGGTTGGTGCGGAGCTATGCGGTTGAACCAAAAAATACCCATAGTCGGGCAGATCGGTTTCCGACAACCGAAACAGTCTTTCAGCATTTAGATCGTCTCGAACCAGATCATCCATCAAAGCTATTCCCTGTCCGTCGATGACTGCTTGCGCCCGGACATTTGGGTCAGGAACGATTAGCGCATCTCTCCTTGATTGTCGGGGAAGCTTTGCGACGTTCAGCCAATCAGACCAGGCGTTGCTGTCATCACGATCTCTCAGCAGCGTAAGATGCGATATTGCCTCTTTCATTCCTAATTCTATCACTAGGTCAGCTGCCGCCCGGTCACCCACAGGATAGGGCGGCATGGGCATGAACGGAGTAACGGTGCCGCCGATCCAATTCCCGCTACCCCACCTGATTGCAAGATCCACATCCTGCATCTCAGCTTCTGAAAACTCGATCATCGGTTGAATGCGAATCTGCACGTCCGGGTGGCTTTGCATGAATGACATCAGGCGTGGCGATAGCCAGCGCGCAGCGAAATAGGTCGAGACGCCAACGGTTAGAGAACGCGTTGAAATCCCCTTTAATGCATGAATTTCAGCTTCGATTTCTTCGTATCGGGTCTGGCAGATCGCGAGCAGTTTTAATCCTTCACCAGTGAGTGTGACACCACGCGATGTGCGCTGGAACAGGATCATCCCAAGATCGGCTTCAAGCGTTTTGATCTGATAGCTGATGGCGCCCTTTGTCATATTGAGCGCCGATGCTGCCGTCGAGAAGCTGGAATAACGAGCAATCTCGGCAAATAGCCTGAGTAAGTCATGGTGATGAAATCGGGTACTCATATTCTTAGTGTACAAATTTTCTAAACGCTAAGAGTAGTTTTTTTCGATTTTCAAACATGTTTTTAAGGTCGACAACCGCATTCAAGCTCGTGGAGCGATGAAATGAAGTTGGAATCGTTGAACGCAAAAGCAGAAACACCGACACCGGCGGGGCACCGCGGCCGCGCGCGCAGACGCCGCTTGGCCCGTAGTATTGCCCCTTCTGAGAGCACACCGTTCACGGGTCGCAGGATACCTGCATACAATCTACTAAGTGAAACGGTATCGGCCCGGATCGAAGATCAAGCCGACTGGATTCTAAGAAAAATTGGCGTCGAGTTTCGGGGGGATCGAACGGCACTGGATCACTTCGCCCAAACGGGTGCCCGCATCGATGGCGAACGCGTGCGGTTTGAACCGGGTCATGTCCGTGCGCTTTGCGCTACGGCCCCAAGTGAATTTCAGTTGCATGGCCGAGACCCGGTCAGAACGGTGACACTTGGCGGTGACAACGTTGTGCTGATGCCGGGATACGGCTCTCCCTTTGTCAGCGATCTGGTGAAGGGCCGACGATATTCGACGCTGAAGGATTTCCGCAATTTCGTCAAACTGGCCTACAGTGCGGCTGCCTTGCATCATTCCGGCGGCACGGTTGTCGAACCGACAGATGTGCCGGTGAATAAACGGCATTTGGACATGATGCTGGCGCATCTGACACTCTCAACCAAGCCCTTTATGGGCTCTGTTACGGCACCCGAGCGCGTGCGTGACAGTATCGAGATGGCACGCCTCGTCTTTGGACGCGACTTCATGGAGCACCACGCGGTGATGCAGGCCAATATCAACGTCAATTCGCCATTGATTTATGATGATACCATGTCAACGGCTCTGCGTATCTATGCGGAGGCAGGCCAATGTGTCTGCGTCTCCCCTGCGATTTTCGCGGGTGCCATGGGGCCGCTTTCGCCGGCGGCTGTGGCGGCGCAAACTCTGGCAGAAGCGATGGTTGGCATTGCGCTTGCGCAACTGGTGCGCCCCGGTTGTCCGGTGGTGTTCGGCTCGTTCCACTCCACAATGAACTTGCGCACGGGCGCTCTAACCTTTGGATCGCCCGAGGCGAACATGACCACGATGGCGCTGACACAATTGGGACGAAGGCTTGGCGTACCTGTGCGCTCTGGCGGTGGGCAGATCACCGCCTCCAATGCGCCAGATGGGCAAGCGATGCAGGACAGCACCGGTGCCATGTGGTCCACGCTTTTGTCCGGAGCCCATCAGGTCTGGCATGCGGCAGGCTGGCTCGAAGGTGGGCTTGTGATGTCCTACGAGAAATTCATCATGGATCTCGACCACTGTGGCGCGATGCTGAAACTGCTGCAGGGCTTCGAAACGAATGAGGAGGCATTTGGCCGTGATGCCTATTTTGAAACGGGCCCGGGCGAAAATTTCCTGTCGACCAATCACACGCTGCGCCACTATGCGGCAGCGAATTTTGAGCCACAGATTTCTGACGCCGGGCCATTCGAGACTTGGTCTGAAAATGGTGCTCTCACGTCAGACCAACGCGCCACGGCGCGGTGGCATCAGATGTTGAACGATTACCAGCGTCCTGAAATGAAACCTAGCATACAAGCCGCGCTTGAAGACTTCGTGTCAGAGCGCAAAGCGCGAATGCCGGATGAATGGTACTAGAACGGAATACCCAAGACCCAAGAACTCTGCCGGGATTGCCAACTTGCTTGAGCCCGATTGAAGAACGTCGGCGCCTATGTCGTCAGGAGGACATTTCGCGGGCATAACTGATCCAAAACTGGAAGGCATCTGATCGGGCATGGTGGTATAAAGCTGAAGCAAGTTGATAGCGGGGAGACGGGAGCTGATGGTGATCTGGTCATGGGCAACCAGAAATCTCTGAGCCTGCCAGAGTGACTTGTTCGGACCGATGATCTTTTCGCGTTTTCGGGTTGATTGGTGGGATCCTTCAATCCGGTTACTTAGACCCTTGTGCACTGCGCAGTGCTGGGCTCAGATTTTGGAAGACACTGAACAATTTCAAAATTTGATTTCGAGAACGAACTCACTTCGGTGTTTCCAGTCGCCTTTGTTCTCGCTCTTTTCTTGTCTTCGCATTGAGACCGGCTCGGGCCTATTCAGCAATTTCGTTGATCAATCGTGTCTCTAGAAGTTGACCGTTCTGGTAAAGGACCGGGTAAGCAATCGATGCAATATGACTGTTGAACTCCCGGAAAGCCCGCAATGTCTCTAGATGAATATCACTGGTTTCGAAGCTTTCCGTTGTTCCATGCTGCAACCGGCGCAGGTGACGCTTGCGGCTTTCACGTTCCACGCGTTTGATTTCGGTTTTCTCAAGGCTGAGAAGCCGGGCGCTTTCCAGATCGTCTGAAACAAGTACATTTGATGCCAGTTTCATGTTTGCAAGAATACCTTCATGCATCTGAACAAGTTCGGACCAGCCATCTTGCGAAAAGCTAGAGCCTTTGGCCCGCATTTCACCGGCCAATACAGTCAGGCGTTTGGCGACAACGTCACCCGCCGTTTCAAGCCTGATCGCAAACTCCATAAGGTCGCGCGCGGTTTTAGCATCGTGTTTTTCATATAGCTCAGGGGGTATCGCGGCGACGAAGGCTCGAATACCCGAGAGGCACCGGTTTACGTCCTCGTCAATGGCCTGAACTGACCGGATCTGTTCTTTGTCTCCGCTGCGGTAAAGTTCAAGAGCAGGACGGAACATGGTTTCGAGAAGATCGCTCATCCGCAGCAGCTCACGCTTGAGGCTCGGCAAGGCCTGATTGGGATTTGCCACGTCTTCCATGTCCAATGCGCTGACCGGTTGTGCGGGTTGCGACTTCTGTACTTTCTGTTGGTCTGGCAAGAGCCTTTCGAGCAAGTTCTGCCAGTGTCCACAAAACGGAAGGGCTAAAACCAAAAGCGACAGGTTGAAAGCAAGATGCACGTTGACTAGCATTTGCCCCCCTTGCGGGTCGCCCAAAAGCCCGGTTCGTAGGGCAAAATTTGCTGCAAACAAACTAGCCAACGCCCAACTGCCTCGCAGCGCCAAATTTGCATAGGGTATTCGTCGGGCAGTCACTGGCATTCCTCGGGTTAGCCATACCGGAATGAAGGCCGAGCCAAAGTTCGCGCCAAAAACCAAAGACATTCCGGCGGCAAATGGGATCGCTCCAATTTGCACAAGTGTCACACACATAAGGATGGCCGCAACCGAGGAATGCATGACGAAGGCTAAGGCACTCCCGACAAGAAATGCAGTGATATAGTCGCGCGACAAGTAATCCGCGACTGTGGGTAAAAATGCACTGTCCCGAATTGGGTCCATCGCCTCACGAAGGAACCGAAGTGAGATCAGGATAAAGGCAACGCCCATCAGAATGCGCCCTAGTTGTCGGGCTTTTTTGGCTTCGGTCTTGACGAATAGATAGCCTCCAATCGCCAGCAGCATTGGAATAAGCCAGTCCAACCGGAACGTAAGAATCTGGATGATCAGTGCTGAACCTAGATCGCCTCCGAGCACAATCGCCAGACCGGCAGGAAAACTCAACATTCCACTGGCAGCAAACCCAGAGGTCAACAGCGCCACTGCCGCCGAACTTTGCAGTACAACCGCCATCATCAGACCCACAAGTGAGGCCTGCAGGTAACTGTGCTGTCGCGTCAAAACGCGCTGGAACGACGCTCCATAGCTGCGCTCAATTCCAGTGCGTACCATTCGAACTGCAAAAAGTAGCAACATCGTCGCGCCAGCAAGGCTGATTAAAAAGCTGACTATCGCCATGCTCTACCTCACTCCCAGGGTTTGCTTGGAATAACAGGGTGCGCTGCAATCCTGCCAACCAACGACCGGAGACCGACCCGGTGATTTTGCGGACGAGTAATTTCGATAAAACGCTCAGCGCCCGAGTTTGCTGAAAAAAATCGGACGCGCCTGTTCCACCGGGAAAACGCATTCACTTTCTTGGTGGTAGGCAGTGGCCCTTGGCGCCATAATTGAGAATTGATCTCCACGTCCATTGACCACTGTTTTCCTGGAAGCAGAGAGAGCAACGGCGTGTTTTGCTCTAAAGGTATGGCCACAAAGATTAACATTCGTCCTTAATCGCGTTGACAACAATGTCGATTGCACAGTCGAGATCCTTGCGCGTGATCGTTAGCGGCGGTGACAATGTAAGCACACACCCCTGACTGATTTTGTAGCTTAGGCCAGCTTCCAAACAAGCATAATAGATCCGCTCGGCTCGTGCATTTCCAGGTGTCTTGTCGGCGCGGTCATCGACAATTTCGACACCAAACATCAGACCACGGCCGCGAATGTCACCGACGATCGGGATATTCTGAAGCTCACCCATCAGACGATCCATAGCGTGCTCGCCCAACTCAGCCGCCCGGTCAACCAACCCCTCATCTTCGATGATTTGTATTGTGGTAAGCGCGGCGCGTGCAGTCACCGGGTTTTTTTCGTGTGTATAATGTCCAATGGCAAAGTCTCCGCAGACGTCCAGTTTGGTTCGCGCGATACAAGCTGCAATCGGCAGGATGCCTCCGCCAAGTGCCTTACCCAAGGTGACGATGTCAGGGGTAATCTCGTCATGCTCAAAGGCAAACATCTTGCCGGTCTTTCCAAGCCCCGTGGGAATCTCGTCCATGATCAAGAGAGCCCCGTGACGATTACACGCCTCCCGCACAGCTTTCCAGAAGCCCGGTGGCGGCACATAAGGCACCGCGCGCATAGGCTCAGCGATGACCGCAGCTACGTCTCCCTCGCGTTCTAGAACGAACTCGACCATTTTTGCACAAGCCAACCCACAGGTATCTGGGCCGGCGTGATTGTACGGGCATCGGTAACAGGCAAAAGGTGCCACGTGCTCTGCACCCGGGAGAAGCGGGCCGGCTATATGGCTGCGAAATGTCGCCTCGCCGCCGACGCTTGCGGCGCCAAAACCGGCACCGTGGAAGGCATCCCAGAAGCTAATTGTTTTGAACCGACCGGTGGCAGCGCGCGCTATCTTGAGAGCGACCTCGTTTGCATCAGAGCCGCCGGTCGTAAACAGCATTTTCCCAAGGTCGTCTGGCGCGATTTCGGCGAGCTTTTCGGCCAATTCAACCGCGGGATCATTAGTGAAGCGACGGGGTGCGAAAGACAGGTCATCCAGTTGCGCCTTGATCGCGGTGATCAAACGGGGATGTCCGTAACCGATATGATGCACTGAATTGCCATGGAAATCCATGTAACGGCGGCCGTCCAGGTCTTCGACCCAAATCCCCTCAGCTTTGGCAATGGTGCTAACGCATGGCGAGGACAGTGACTGGTGGAGAAACGCGTTAGCGTCGCGTTTCAGCAAGGGTCTAGATTTAGGCCCTATAGATTCCTTCATCCATGCTTTTCGCGCGCTGGAAGTATTGGATTCGCCTTCCGTGTGGACGATTTGTGACATGCTTTTTCCTCAACGCCGCTTGTGAAAAAATGCGGACCTCGCAAAGTCCGCCAGTACCAGGGAGGAACTTGTGGTGCCCCGACCCGGGTCGGGACGGGGCACAAAAACTAGCGTGGCCAGGGCAGCGAGTAAGTTTTTACGTTAGTAAAAAACTTCATTGCCTCGATGACACCTTCTTTAACCCCATTACCGCTGTCCTTGATGCCTCCGAAGGGGGACATTTCGATACGGTATCCGGGTTGTTCCCAAATGTTGCAGGTGCCCACGTTCAGACCGTTGATAAAGGCAATCGCACGGTTCAAGTCGTTCGTACAGACGCCTGAGCTGAGGCCGAATTCGGTACCGTTCGAAATACGCATCACCTCGTCGTCATTGTCCGGAACCCGAACGATGGGCACAATGGGGCCAAAGGTTTCTTCCATCACCAGCTCGCTGTCATGGGGGACCTTATCGACCACGATGGGCGGCAGTAGTGCACCCTGACGGCCCGGATGATAGAGGATTTCTGCGCCGTCGGCCTCGGCCATGTAAACGCGTTTTTCGAACAGTTCAGCTGCCTTGTCATGGATGACACAGCCCAGTTCGGTCTCGGGGTCTTGTGGGTCGCCGAACTTGATCTTCTTCGCCTTTTCCAGAACCAATGGCACAAACTTGTCGGCCACGCTTTCTTGCACCAGAATACGTTTGATCGCAGTGCAGCGCTGACCCGAATTGCCGGTGGCGCCTGCCACAGCAATGGTCGCGGCCTTCTCAAGGTCCGCGTCAGAAAGATCGTTCAAAACGATCAGAGGGTCATTGCCCCCCAGTTCCAGAGCTTGCCGCTTGTAAACGCCTTTTTCGGCGATCATCTTACCCACCGGCACGCCGCCGGTGAATGTGATGATGTCGATGTTTTCATTGGTGATCATCTCGTCGCCAATGTCACCTGGCCAGCCGGTAACCACTTGGAACATCTCGGGTGGTAGACCCGCGTCGTAGAGGATGTCAGCTAATGTCAGCGCCGTCAGCGGCGTCAGTTCCGTCGGCTTACACACCATGCAGTTGTTGGTCGCGATTGATGGCGCGATCTTGTGGCTGACCATGTTAAGTGGATGATTGAATGGTGTGATTGCCGAAATCGCATTCACCGGCTCGCGCATGGTGAATATTTTTCGATCTTTGCCATTATGGGTCAGGTCGCATGAAAAGATCTCGCCATCATCCTTCATCGCCTCAGCGGCGGCGAATTGATAGACATCTTGCGCACGCTTGGTCTCATAAATCGCATGCTGGTGACAGATACCCAGTTCCAACGTCAGCCATTTGGCAAGGTATTCACGACGTTCACCAATCAACTCGCCCGCACGCTGCAGGATCTGGCTGCGCTCATACCGTGTGAGCTTTGGAGTGTAATTCGCCGCGACTTCGAACGCTTTGCGCGCATGTTCTGCCTTGCCGGCGGGTACATGCCCGACAATCTCGTTTGTGTATGGGTACAGAACCGGCACCGTTTCGTCGGTAAAGACGATCTCGCCCCCGATGCGCATTCCTTCATTGCGGATTTCGATTTTAGACATGGTTTGATCTTTCATGGATTACTGCGCCGCCGCTGTAGTTGCATAGAAAAACGCATCAAAATTGCGCAACTCGGGCGCAGTCCCCAAGTCGATAACCCGGTTTACGATGAATGGAACTTCCTGCTCGGTCAGTCCACCGTGGCTGCGCAGCGGCTCGTTGAGAGCGGCCAGATCGTGGCGGTCTTCAGAGGTACCGATACAGATGTTTTCACCCGAGACCATCACGATATCACCAATGCGGTCACCGGGCAGTTCAAAACGCTTGATCGCTTCTTCCTTGGTCAACACGTGGGTGATGCCGGCTGTGGCTTTCAGTTTGCCGATGATGTCGCTGCGATCCGCGTCTTCGGGCAGATAGCAGGTGGCAAACGACCCGAGTGCGCCGTGGTGCACCACATAGGGGTCCGTGATCGGCAAGATGACACGGGCCGCGTCCTTGCCCAGCCATTCATCCACCAGATCCTGCACATATACCACGCTGGGCGAGCCATCGGCGTGGTGCTTGGGCTTCATGCCGTGGTCGGCGGTGACCACGATGGCAGCGCCCATGGCGTCCAGTTCGGTCAAATATTTGTCAAACATCTCATAGAATGCCTTGGCCTCGGCCTGATCGGGTGCGTATTTGTGCTGCACGTAGTCGGTGGTGGTCAGATACATCACATCTGGTTTCCACTCTTTCAGCAATTTGACACCCGCAGCAAAGACAAACTCGGACAACTCTGCCGAATAGACCTCGGGTTGGGCCATGCCCAACCATGCGCTTGCTTTCTCCTGACCATGCTCAGCCTGGGTCGACGTGTCGGACTTTTCCGCAGAGAAGCATTTGGCCCGGTCGTCGTCGAACTTTAGACCCGCCCCCAACAACGCGCGCAGCTTGTCCTTCGCGGTGACTATGGCCACCTTGGCGCCAGCGTCATAGAACTGCTTGAACACGGTCGGTGCACGCAAAAAGCGCACATCGTTCATCATCACTTCTTCACCACTGTCCGGATCAATCAGATAGTTTCCACAGATGCCGTGCACGATAGGCGGACGGCCAGTCGCAATGCTGAGGTTGTTAGGGTTAGTAAACGACGGGATCACCGAATGGGCCAGCCGGTCAGTGCCGGTTTCGCGCATTCGCTTGAGAGTCGGCATCAGACCGTCAGCAATAGCTTTGTCCAGGTATTCTGGCTCACAGCCGTCAAGGCAGATGGCAATGGCGGGCACTTTGGGCATCGGGTAGACACGCTCGTTGGCTTCAACAGGGGTGTGGATGGTCATTTGGTTTGTTCCTTGATCCTTAAGCGGCCAGTTTGGCGCGTTCTTCTAAAGCTTGGAGAGGAGGTGTGGCACTCGACACACCCATTTTTTCCAAAGTTTCCTTGGCGGCAATTACAACTTTCCGCATAACCTTGTCGTCCATCTGACCGATGCACCCAACGCGGAAGCTGTCGACGACGGTCAACTTGCCGGGGTAAATGATGAACCCTTTTTCTTTCATCAGATTGTAGAACTGATCAAAGACAAAGTTTTCATCGGCGGGGCAGAAGAATGTTACGATGATTGGGCTCAGCCAGCGATTGTCGAGCAGAGTTTCGAAACCCAGCTCACGCATGCCGGCGACCACAACATCCCTGTTGCTGGTGTATCGGGCTCCGCGACCGGAAACGCCGCCCTCAGCCGCATGTGCCCTGAGGGCTTCGATGAAAGCGGCAACCACATGGGTGGGCGGCGTAAATCGCCATTGACCGGTTTTGTTCATATGCGCCCACTGCGCGTGAACGTCCAGAGACAGCGAATGACTGTTACCCTTGGCATCCTCAAGCTCGTTCTTGCGCGCGATTATGAACCCAAACCCCGGAACACCCTCAATACACTTGTTGGCGGACGAAACCATTGCCTCATAGCGGACTTCCGTAGGCTTCAACTCGATCGCACCAAAGGCTGACATTGAGTCGACAAGAAGTTTGCGACCAGCGGCGTAAACCGCCTCCGATATTTCCTCTACCGGATTCAGAATGCCCGAGCTTGTTTCGCAGTGGATAGCAACGACATGGGTGATCGCGGAATCATTCGCCAGAATCTCGGCAACTTCTGAACCACGCGGCGGCAGATAGTCGCCCTTGTCCAAGACAACATGATCGCGTTCCAGATACTCGAGCGTTTGCGCCGAGCGTTGACCGTAAGCGCCATTGGCCAGCACCAATGCCTTGCCATCGCGCGGAATGAACGAAGCCAGCATCGCCTCTACTGAAAACGATCCGCTCCCCTGCATCGGTACGCAGTCAAACTCATCGGCGCCCTCGCCAAGCAATGCCAAAAGACTGGAGCGCAACTCCTGGGTCATACCCCGAAAGTCATCATCCCAGCTTCCCCAATCCCTCAACATGGCTTCTTTCACGGCGTATGACGTGGTCAAGGGGCCAGGAGTTAGTAGATAGGGCTCGCCGAGACGCGGTTGTTCAATTTGAGGAAAAGAAGACGTCATAACCAAGCTCCAGATCAACGTTTCAAAGACACAGTTGCAGCAACCGCAGCTATATGTGAAATTGCAAATATCAATCTAATTATAAGCTCAGCCTATGCTCGAACCTTCAGGAGTTTGAAATGCGACATAGCCAGCTCAAAGCCTTTCATTTCGTGGCCAAATATGGTGGGTTTTCGCGTGCTGCAGAGGCGCTTTTTTTGACGCAGCCAGCAATTTCAGAGCAGGTTCGCAAACTTGAGCAGGATCATGATTTGTTGTTGTTCAAGCGTGAGCGAAAAAGAGTGAACCTAACCCCGGAGGGGACGCAGCTTTACCGGTACACCAAGCAGTATTTTGAGATCGAGGATCAGATCGAGGACTATCTGTCTGAAACGAGGGCTGCGATCGACGGCGAGCTGCGGATCCTTGCCGATTCCGCGCACCACTTGACCGACTTTCTGGGGCCATTCCGAGAAAAATATTCAAACATTACGATTACCGTCCGCGCTGGCAACACCGAGGACATTTTGGAGGAACTCAGATCTTACAACGCAGAAATTGGTGTTGTTGGCAGCGTGTCTCCCGGCAAGGACATGAGTGTTCTTAGCCTCGGTTCGACCGAGATCGTGGCATTCACGGCCCGCAGTTTGCTTCTCGCCTCAAAACCTACATTGTCCCTCGCAGAGCTGGCGGAGTTGCCTCTCATCTTCAGGGAACAGGGATCAAAAACACGCCAAAAGCTCGAAGATGAAGCCAGTAAACGAGGGGTGCCGCTGAAACCGGCAATTGTGGCCGAAGGAAGAGAGGCCGTCAGAGAGTTGGTGGCATCAGGTGCAGGTATCGGGTTCGTGTCCCAGGCAGAATACGGTCACGACGACCGTCTCAGACAAATCAAGCTGCAAGACGTCGACCTGCAAATGGGAGAAAGTATGATCTATCTCTCCCAACGGCGTGAGGTGAAGACCATTCGCGCCTTCATGAAATTCGCCAATTCTGTTCTAGAAGAAAAACAAAACCCCACCAATCAGTGATCGGTGGGGAGATGCCTAAATGGGTTTTCTTGTCAGCGGGTTCGCCAGGCTTGCGTGCGACCGAGGACGCCTTTGGAAGCAATCAGGTGGATGATCCGCGCCGCGGCGTTTGTGTAGAAGATCATCATCCCCATTGCGGCAGCCGGCGCAATATCGCCCGCATCGTCCATGTTTAGCACTGCAATAGATGCCAACGTGGTTTTGGGCGAGTATAGGAACACAACCGCAGATACCGTCGTCATTGCGTTTACGAACAGATAGATTGATATGTCCAGCACGGCTGGCAGGCAAACAGGGACCGTGACACGGGCAAACAACTTCATCGTCGGTTGCTTGAGCGAGGCTGATACCGACTCGAATTCTCTGTCCATCTGCTTGAGCGCTGTCACTGCCGTCAGGTGCGACACAGTATAGAAGTGTGTCACCGTACAGATCACCAAAATTGCCATTGTTCCGTAGATACCGTTCAGCGGATTAGACGGGCTATTGAAGAAGAAGATGTATGACAGGCCCAGCACCATGCCCGGGATCGCCATTGGCAGCATCGCGAACATCTGAAAGATCGATCGACCTGTTCTGAACCCGTTCGACTTTTCAACCAGATAGGCACCAAAGAAGACGACTGAAGTACCGATCACCGCCGTCAAAAGCGCCAGCTTGATCGAGTTAATGTAAGAGCCCCAACCGCCACCATCCATCTTGTTGAAATCGTAGTTCTTCAGGCTCAGGCTCAGGTCGTAGGGCCAAAACTTGATTAGCGCCGCGAATTGGCACACAGCCAGCAGCCCAACGATGAACAGACCGATCAGACAGCAATAGACTAGAAAGAACCGATCTGCCTTTCGATTTGGGGTTGGCTGGTACGGGACCGACCGGGCCGACAATAAGGCAACCTGCTTTGATTGCACCATGCGGTCGATCGCGAACGCCAGGATTGCGGGGATCACCAGAACGACCGAGACTACGGCACCCATTTCAAAGTTCTGCTGGCCGATCACCTGCTTGTAGATATCAACCGCCAGAACGTTGAACTGACCTCCAATCACTTTTGGCAGACCAAAATCAGTTATGACCAGATTAAATACAACGAAAGCGGCCGAGATCAGACCATATCGCGCGCCAGGAACGGTGACCGTCCAAAAAGTACGCCACGGCGTCGAACGCAGGCTGACTGCAGCTTCGTATAGTCGTGCATCAGAGATCGCCAGCGCCGTTGAAATGATCAGGAAGGCGTGCGGGAAGGTGAAGAACACCGAGCCTATCACGATGCCAATCGGACCATAGATACTGGCGCCGAACAGCAACTCTTTTATCATGCCCTGATTGCCGAACAGATAGACCAGCGCGATCCCGGGTAACAGCGAAGGCACCAGGATCGGAGCCATCGCAATCAGACGAAACACACCCTTGAACCGCATGCAACTCCGGTTCAGCGCATAAGCGAACCAGAACGCCAAAGTTACTGTGACAATGGTGCTAATTACAGAAATCCAAAGGGAATTCTTGATAGAATTGAACAGTGCCGGGGTTGAGAAGTAGTTGACGAAATTTTCCAAGCCTCGCGACTGAACTGGCCTCAGCTGAACCCGCCGGAACTGATTGGAATCGAGCGTGACCCAATCCGTATTGTCTTGCAGCGTAGAACCGACAAGAAACCGCCCGGTGTCGCTCGTGTTACGGATTTGGTACATGACCGGACTGCGAAAGCTGAAATCGGGAAAAAGCTCGGTTACTGATAGCCGCCCGTCTGAGCCGGTAGACAGTTCGGTACCTGAAAAAGCCCCGATTTGTTCGTTCAGCGTGTCGGCCGACAGGATGGTTCCGTCAAATTGCCCCGCTTCGTCACTGACCTGAAACTCGTATTGTGACAACTCCATCCGATAGGTCGAGAATGACTTGGAAAGCATCGTGTAAAGCGGCAGGACCAACGTCGCGACCAGATAGAGTGCGATCACGATCATGCTGCCGCGCATCAGGATGTCATCCCTGCTGAGCTTGGGTTTGATGTCAGGCCCGGCTGGAAGAGTCCCCGGGTTGGTTGAAATCTCGCTCATGCTGCCGTCTCCGGAACATCAAAGGCCATTAGCCGGTTTTCGGGCAGCTCAATCACCATGGTCCTACCCTCTTCCAGTTCTAGGCGGCGCACGGCATTGATCGAAAAATCTGCGATCAGTTCCGAAGATCCAAATCGCTCGTTGCTTAAGCGGCATCGCCAGAATGAACCGAGGAATTCCATTTCATCGAGAGTGACGTCGATGCAGTTCCTGTTGCCGCCGGTATCGAGATAACCAGCCTCATGCGGGATGATATCCTCGGGTCGGATCGCCGCAATCGCTGGCATTCCGTCGTTGAACGTGTGGCTGAGGCACGCAAAGGTCTTTTCGCCGACACTCAGTCGACCACCCTTGGTGACCTGAGACTGGATCTGGTTCATTTCCCCGATGAAGTCTGCCACGAACAAGTTTGCGGGTTCTCGGTAAATTTCTGTAGGTGACCCCACCTGCTCGATAACCCCATGATTCATGACCACGATCCGGTCCGCCATCGCCAGCGCTTCTTCCTGATCATGCGTAACCATCACAGTAGTCACACCCAGTTTGCGCTGCAGCTCTTTGATTTCGTGACGTAGATGGACGCGCACCTTTGCGTCCAATGCCGAAAGCGGCTCATCCAGCAACAAGAGACCGGGGTTGGTCGCAATGGCGCGGGCCAACGCAATCCGCTGCTGCTGGCCACCGGACAATTGCGCAGGATACTTTTTGCCTTGTTCAGGCAACCCAACCAAATGAAGCAGTTCGCTGACACGAACGGCAATATCCGATTTGCTGCGACCAGTGTTTTCCAAGCCGAAAGCAATGTTCTTTTCGATCGTCAGGTTCGGGAACAAGGCGTAAGACTGAAACACAATCCCGAAATCACGCTCTGACGGCGGCAGATTTGACACATCCTTGCCGTCTTGCATGACAGTGCCCTTGGTTTGCAGATCGAGACCCGCAATCGCCCGGAGCAAGGTTGTTTTGCCGCAACCCGACGGCCCCAGAAAGCAGACAAATTCGCCTTCGTTGATTTCGAGGGATATGTCCTTGAGTGCAAGAAAGCTGCCGAACGCCTTCCACAAATTCTGGATGCTTAGATACAGTTCACCGGGTGGGGTTTTCTGAAGCACGGGAGCGGTCCTCATATCTGCACCTCGGGAACGGCCGATCTGGGCCGGTTGAAGCCGGGCGCGCTGGTCGCGTTGTTTGGAAAAATAGAGTGGTGTGCAGAAGAGGTGCTTACACCTCTTCTGCAGGTTGGTTTACTTCGCTTCAGACTTCCCGTCATAGCGAGACTGCCATTCTTTCAGTATCGCCGCGCGGTTGTTGGCGGCAAATTCAAAGTCGTTGTCGATCATCGCATCCAGAAGACCTTCAGGGAAGTGCTCGACCGGTTTTGCGACGCCAGGATAGGCGACAACGGCGTACCCTGTGTTGTACATCTCGTTGGCTTCCTTGGTGACGGTGAAATCAACCAGTTTCTGCGCGGCTTCGAGATTTGCAGTACCGGCAACAATAGCGGTCGCTTCCATGTCCCAGCCGACACCTTCTGACGGGACAATGATCTCAAGCGGCGCACCATCAGCTTTCGACTTAGCACCACGGAAAGCAAAAGAGATGCCAATCGGGATCTCACCTGCAGCAGCCAGTTTGCACGGCTTTGAACCAGAGTGGGTATATCGCGCGATGTTCTCGTGCAATCCGTCCATGTACTCCCAGCCGCCTTCTTCGCCGAACATCTGCAGCCAACTTGAAACATCAAGGAAACCAGTGCCCGACGAGTTCGGATTTGGCATGATCACCTGATCCTTATACATGGGGTCTGTAAGATCCTTCCACGAAGTTGGTGGCTTCAGTCCCGCCTTCTCGGCCTCGACGGTATTGTAGCAAACTGCCGCAACCCAAGCGTCCATGCCAACCCACGCCGGAGGATTGTCGCCATCGACAAATTTCGCGTCTAGGTCGCCAACACCCGCAGGCGCGTAAGGCTCCAGCATACCTTCGGACTTGAGCAACAACAGCGAAGTGGCTGCGAGACCCCACACGACGTCTGCCTGAGGGTTGTCCCTCTCGGCCAACAGTTTGGCGGTGATGATCCCGGTCGAATCCCGCACCCAGTTGATTTTGATGTCCGGATTGCTCGCATTGAACGTCTCAGCGTAGCGCGCCAGGTCTTCAGCTTCGACGGCTGTGTAAACTGTCAATTCGGTTTCAGATAACGCAACTGTAGCAGTCAAGGAGCTTACGGCCAGGGCTGCAAGAAATTTGGTCTTATGTTTCATCGTGATCCTCTGTCGGTTGATTATTCTCGGGAACGCCATTCTTGAGCAGCGCTTATTTGCAGTTCCATGCCCTGGCAGTGTGACAGATAAATAGATCAAGAAAAATCGATTATACCTTCCACATCATAAGCAAAACCTATGTAAGGCAATCCGCCCTAGCGCTCGGAATTGAGTGTCATACCCCATTGATATGAGATAGGAACTCTCCCTGCGCCAGTCACCCAAGAGTTCCGTTCAAATCAGTGCGCTTCGGCATTGGCCCGTCGAACGGGCGGTGGGCTACGAAATCCGAGGCTACATACTGCTACCTGTCGACTGGACAGCCGCCAATCGAACATGACGGTCATAGTGCTCGCAAATACCTTCGCAAATGTCTGACGTCAGCACTTGCGGGACAGTTCAGGTCGATTTGATAAGAGAGATTTTCTGGCACATCGTACCCGCCAAGGAGTGGAGGTGAGATAGAAACCCAGAACACGTAAGAGCCACGGCTAAAAGATCGTCAAGGATATCCGTCGTGCTACCCGCAAGCACTATTCAGCGGAAGAGAAGATCTGGATCGTTCTGGACAAGCGCAAGGGCGAAGGCAGCATTGTGGAGCTGTGCTGCCGGGCAGGCATTGCTCAGAGTCTGTACTATAGCTGGTCCAAAGAACTCCCTGAAGCTGGCAAGAAGCGCCTCGCGGGCTATAAGATACGTGCGGCGACCTTATCCGAAGTTAAAGACCTGCGCCTTGGACTCGTTATCCCGCAACTTCCTTCTCCTTAGTCCAACTTGTACGTCATCTTGTTAGGGCCAGAACCACAATTCCAACTGCCACGATTATCGCCGCCAGGAGCCTGTTGGATTTTGGACCCTCTCCAAACCACATCACACCAATTATTGAAGCGAAGATGACCGAACTTTCTCGGAGCGCCGATACGACACCCAACGGTGCGAAACTCTTAACATAGAGCACCAGACCATAGGCTAAGCCGGAAATGATTCCTCCTGCTAAGCCTGACCAGACATATCTCTTTGGAAGTGCGATGAGGCGCTCCCATCGGGTCGAGAAGATGAACCCCGCCACGAAGATCTCAGCCACGAACAATACCGTGATATATCCAAGCGTATTCCCTGACAGTCTCACGCCAATACCGTCGACTAAAGAGTAGGTAGCAATCATCAAACCTGTTCCGAATGCCGCCGCGATACCTACCCAGTTCGTGCCCTTTCCAAGTCCGCCAAAAGACAGGCAACCGATGCCGGCCGAAATGCAGACAATACCGATCCACGCGCCCGGAGGAAGGAATTCACCGGCAAGAAAGACCGCTCCCAACGCCACTAATATGGGCGTTATCCCGCGCGATATGGGGTACACCACCGATAAATCGCCGTAACGGTAGGCCGTGTTGAGAAACCAGTAGTATCCCCAATGAATCAAGGTGGAACCAATAATGTATGGAATTGCAGCCATTACTGGAAAGCCCGTAAAAGGAAGCACGGCAAGCGCAGGTATGGCATGCCCGATCGAGATTAATCCCAACATAATGGCCTTGTCAGGCGCGCCCTTTACGACCGCATTCCACAGCGCATGAAGGAAAGCCGCAAACAGTACGATGAGGATCGCATGTACTGTCATTGCTCGTCGCAATCAGCGAAAACGCCTTGTAGACACATATGATTTTGCACCTCTATGCGCTCTGCTTCATGCGCTGATCGACTGGCGTTCTACTAAATCTTTGCTTGTATCGCTGCGAAAGCGTCGTACAGGAAACAAATCCACAGGCCAATGCAATTTCTGTCATATACAGGTCAGTGAATTCGGCGATGGCATGAGCCTTCTCCAACCGCTCTGCCATATAGTTTGGCTTTGAGTTCGTCATGGTTCGTAACGTGGTTAGGCATTGACTGGCGGTCAAAACTGTCAGGCTTCCGTGTCTTGAGAGAATTCAATCAGAATTGAAGAAAACGTATTATATTCGAAATGAACGCCGCACGGCCTTGTACCCGCCGCACGGCCAAATCCGTTAACCATATTCAACACGCCAGCAGGCAGGATATCCGCGATCAGTTCACTGAAAACCATTATTGTCGCTGGCGTTGCTTGGCCGGATTCAGGGCCACGCAATAGCCGGCAGCTCCAGATTGTCTTCCAGCTTTTGCTCTATCCGCATGAGAACATTCGCGCGCTCGGTCACGCTGGTCGAACCTCAGGTATCGGCAGTCGAATGCGCTGGGTCCAGCGCGGCCTCAACGTCTGAAGCATCAGACCGTGCGATCTGGCCAATGGGCTGGACGGGAATCGGGCTTAGATTGTCAAAATACCGGCCTGCCTTTGGCTTGCAAAAGTCGCCTCCGATCAAATTGTCATAACGGGATGCAGGGGGCGAGATACTCGTTACCGCCTGCAGATTGGTCATCTCATTCATTGATTTTCTCCATAAGTTCACGGTCGGGGCTTTTGATATCCCGCGCATCGGCTGATGGAGCGGTGCGGAACCCGGCCTGCCGTTCTTGTTGTACGGCGACTTGGCTAACATGATGAATTTTTGGAATGTATCCGAGCACAATAGTAATACTTTGGTCGCTGCTTGGGGTCTTCCTTTCCGCAATCGCCGAGAGCGCCAAAAAATGTGCCTCGAATGTAAGCGCTTGCACGAATCAAATGTAAGCGCTTACAGTGTCGCTCAGAACTGCAACCTTTTCGGATCCTGTTTTATGTTCCTTACCGCCTCGCTGATCGTCTTTGTCATCTACTTCGCCAACGTCGCTCTGGGGGCCTTTGCAGCAAGCGCATTCCTTGGGGACGTGGGCGAAATGCTGGTTCTGTTTGCCGCGTCGATATTGTTTGTCGTCGCCATTCTTCAAAAAGAGGCTGACCGAAACAAAAAGAACGGCAGCTAAGGATTTCTGGGAGGAAACATAATGGACAAAGATCGCAAGGACCTTGCGTCGGCAGCACGCCGAAATTTTCTGAAATTGACGGCAACAGGCGGCTTCACGGCGGCCATGGTAGCTGGTGCTGCGGGGACGTTGTGGTCAACTGAAGCTGCAGCGCAAAGTGCCAGCGAAGAGCGCGACCGTGAGGCTGCCGCGGACCATATCATGGTTCTGGCAACTGCCTATCCGGTCGGTGCGTCGCGTGGTTATCCAATCATGCAGCTGGACCTGAAGGAAAACATCCAGAACGCGACCAACGGAAAGGTCTATGTCAAACTCGCGCCTGGCGGTCAGCTGGGTGCAGGCGGCGCGCTGGTGCAGGCGGTGCAGGGTGGCACAATTCAGGCAGCACAGCATTCGCTTTCGAACTTCGCGCCATTTGCCTCGACCGTTGACCTGATCAACATGCCGTATCTGTGCGGGTCGAACCAGCGTTTCACAAACCTCGTCAACTCGCAGTTCTGGAAAGACTCGGTTGAGCCGAAGGTCGAAGAAAACGGCTTCAAGGCGCTGTTTTATATCAACATCGACCCCCGTGTAGTTGCCATCCGCAAGGGTGGCCCCGGACCGGTCCTGACACCTGGCGACCTGTCCGGCGTCAAGTTCCGCGTTCCCGGCTCGAAGATGCTGCAGCAATACTACCGCATGGTTGGTGCAAATCCGACGCCTGTGGCCTGGGGAGAAACCCCGTCTGCGATCAAACAGGGCGTCGCTGACGCGCTTGACCCGTCCGTGGGTGCGCTCGAAGTCTTTGGTTTCAAAGATATCCTGAGCCATGTGACTTTCACCCAGGCCGTGCCAGACAGCCAAGTTTATTCGTGCAACCTGGAATGGTTTAACTCAATGCCCGCCGACGTGCAGGAAGGGATCATGTGGGGGTCCGAGATGACCTCGCACCAGAACCTTGCCAAAGTGCCATCGGCCCGCGCCTACGCTATGGCCGAACTGATCAAAGCAGGTGTCGAATTCCACTCGCTCAGCGAAGAGCAACTGGCCGAATGGAAAGCCGCTGGTGGCTACCAACGGTCCGAATGGGACGAGTTCAAGATCGATCTGGCCGGGTCCATGGACAACTTCGCCAAGATGGAAGAAGCCGCAGGTACCCAAGGCAAGTACTACGTGCATGACGCTTAACAGTCGGGTCGGGCGTGCCTCCACGCGCGCCCGATCACCAATATTCTCCCGCCTCAGTAAAATCCAAACGCGTCAGCGCGGTCCGTTTTGCTAGGCAAATCAGCAGGTTCTCACATGAGCTTTTTGCGCCGAATTGATAGAGACGCCGAGCGCTGGTTGCTTCTGGTCTTCTACGTGATGCTTGTCATCACCATGGCGATCGAGGTGCTGCGCCGGGAAATATTCTCTTTTTCCTCGATCTGGGGCGAAGAAATTGTGCGGTACTCCTTCATCTATCTCGCATGGATCGGTGCCGCCGCCGCAGTGAAAGAGCGCGCGCATATCCGTATCGACGTGCTGATGCACTACCTCGGGCCACGGGCAAAGGCGCTGCTGTATATCTTTGGCGACCTGGTGATGTTCGGTGTTGCTGTGATTGCCCTCTATTGGTCCTACGAAGCCGTGCATGTGTCAGCCAAATTCGGGTCGGTCACGGACGGGCTGCGCATTTCCAAAGTATGGTTCCTGATGGCGGTTCCATTGGGGTTCGGCCTGATCATATTGCGGCTGATTCAATCACTACTGCGCGACATCCATTCCCTCAGAACGGGCAAACCCGTTTTTGAGGGCGACACACTCTTTGATTGAGGGATGATTTGAATGCTTTGGCAAACCTTTGATCAAACCGTCGAGCTGGGTTGGGATTTCTATCTCCCCGTTATCATATTCGTCTCGCTGATTGCACTGGCGGTTCCGGTTTGGGCCGCCATCGGGACCTCGGCGATCCTGATGTTGGTCATGTCCGGCGACCTTCCCTTGAGCCTTGTTGGCGAAAAGCTGTTCACCGGCATTGACGCCTTCGCGCTGACCGCGGTGCCGCTGTTTATCCTGACAGGGGACGTGCTGGTCCGAACCGGGCTCAGTCGAAAATTCCTTGATGTTGCCGAGGCATTGACGTGTTTCACCAAGGGTGGTTTCGGGTCTGCGACGGTTCTTGTCTGTGGCATGTTCGCGGCCATTTCGGGATCGGACGCAGCTGGTGCGGCCGCGGTCGGACGTATGACTATCGCACGCTTGGTCGAAAGTGGCTATCCGCGCCCCTATGCCTGCGCTCTGGTGGCGGCGGGCGCCTGTACCGGCATTTTGATCCCACCGTCGATCGCCTATATCATCATCGGCCTTGTTCTGGGGATATCCGCATCGACCTTGTTCCTTGCGGCCTTGATCCCTGGGATCGCGATCCTGTTGTCGATCCTGATCACGAACCTGATCGTGAACCGCATCTACGCCTATGAAGGTGGCGGACAGATGACGATGGCCGAATGGTTGGGTAATCTGGGCCGTGCTCTAAAATCCGGTTGGTATGCGTTTATCGTGCCGGGCATCATCTTTTACGGCATATTCTCGGGCCGCCTGACACCAACAGAAGCGGGTGCAACGGCGGTCGTCGTGACAATCATCATGGGCTTTATTCTGCGGACGCTGTCCCTTGCGGATTTTCCCGCCATGCTGGTCAGTTCGGCAAAGGTGAACGGCGTCATCCTTCCCATAATCGCTTTCTCGGCTCCGCTGGCCGAAGCGCTGGCCATCATGGGTGTGCCGCAAGGTTTTGTGACATCGGTGACCGGGCTGACGGATGAACCATGGTTACTTATCCTGCTGATGATCGGAATCCTGATCGCCGCCGGTTGCGTTATGGAAACCACGCCGAATATCGTGATCCTTGCGCCTATCCTGAAACCACTCGCGGACAACATCGGCATGAACGAGATACAGTTCTGCATCATGATGATCACAGCTCTTGGCGTAGGCTTCATCACGCCGCCATTGGGGCTCAACCTGTTCGTGGTGTCTGGCATAACCGGGGAATCCATCCTCAAGATTGCCGCCCGTGCCGTTCCCTTTGTTCTTTGCATGTTCTTGGTTGTGTTGCTGATTGCTTATATGCCAGCGATTTCGACTACGTTCTTGCCCGAAATCTACAAGTAGGACCTCGCTAAGATGAAACGTGAATACCTGAAAAAAGCGACCCTAACCGCTAAATCGGATGCTTCCGAAGTCCACGAGACGGTCAGGACAATTCTGGCTGATATTGAGGCAGGCGGAGATGCAAAGGCTATGGAATACGCCGCCAAGTTCGATCGGTACGAGGGCAATGTCCTGTTGACCGCCGAAGAAATCGAGGCGGCAGGAGCGCTTGTGCCGGAGAGGCTGAAAGCGGACATCCGGTTTGCGCATGACAACGTCAAACGGTTTGCCGAGGCGCAAAAGGCCACAGTATCCGATGTCGAGGTTGAAATCGTACCGGGCATGATTGCAGGGCAAAAGGCTATCCCTGTTGATGCGGCGGGCTGTTATGTGCCCGGCGGTCGCTATAGCCACATTGCTTCGGCCATCATGACTGTGACAACGGCCAAAGTTGCAGGTTGTCGCCACATTACCGCCTGTTCGCCACCCCGTCCCGGTGTAGGAGTTGCCCCGGCCATCATTTATGCCGCGAACCTATGTGGTGCGGACAAGATTATGGCACTTGGTGGCGTTCAGGGTGTGGCTGCAATGACGTTCGGACTGTTTGGCCTGCCCAAGGCCAACATCCTCGTGGGCCCCGGCAATCAGTTTGTTGCAGAAGCCAAGCGCATTCTTTTTGGCCGTGTCGGGATCGACATGATCGCGGGCCCAACGGACAGTTTGATCCTTGCAGATGCAACAGCTGATCCGCATATCGTGGCAACGGATTTGGTAAGTCAGGCCGAACATGGCTACAATTCGCCTGTTTGGCTGGTCACAGATGACCGGGTGTTGGCCGAAAAGGTGATGGAGCTTGTGCCTGCCCTGATTGATGATCTGCCCGAGGTGAACCGCGACAACGCCTTTGCCGCTTGGCGTGACTATGCCGAAGTGATCGTTTGCTCAGATCGCGAAGAAATGGCAGTTTGCTCCGATGATTACGCACCCGAACACCTGACAGTGCAGGCCGAAGATCTGGATTGGTGGCTTGAGCGGCTCACATGTTACGGCTCGTTGTTCCTTGGGGAAGAGACAACCGTTTCCTATGGCGACAAGGCAACGGGCACCAACCATGTGCTGCCAACGTCAGGGGCCGCGAATTATACCGGCGGTTTGTCGGTCCATAAATACATGAAGATCGTCACTTGGCAGCGCGCCACACGCGAAGGTGCCAAGCAGGTGGCCGAAGCCACAGCGCGCATTTCCCGCCTTGAGGGGATGGAAGGGCACGCCCGTGCTGCGGATGTTCGTCTGGCCAAGTATTTCCCGGATGAAGCGTTCGACCTGACTGCAAATGGCTGATCCACGATCTCTGTTTGACCTGACTGGCCGCGTGGCCTGTGTAACCGGCGCCAGCTCCGGCCTCGGGCGGCGTGCGGTCATCGCACTGGCAAGTGCCGGGGCCCGCGTGGTGGGCGTAGCCCGGCGCGAGGACGCCCTGCAGCGCTTGCAAAACGAGGTCGGCGAAGATGTGGACTACGTTGCAGCGGATGTCGCCGACCGTGATGCACTCCCACACTTGGTAGAAGCGGTCAGCGCACCGTTCGGAGCGCCAGACATCATTGTGCACGCCGCTGGCATCAACACCCGTCAGACGGCGGATGACGTGACACCAGAAGGTTGGGATCAGACCGTGGCGCTAAACATCTCGGCTCCGTTTTTTCTGAGCCAGGCGTTGGTGCCCGCGATGAAGGCCAAGGGGTGGGGGCGGATCGTGAATTTTGCATCGCTCCAAACCACGCGCGCTTTTCCCGGTGGCATCGCCTATGGGACGACCAAGGCGGGCATTGCCCAACTGACCCGCGCTATGGCCGAGGCGTGGTCGACTTATGGCATCACAGCCAATGCGATTGGGCCTGGGTTTTTTCCGACAGAACTGACCGAGGCCGTCTTTGCCGATCCGAACCGAGCCACGCGCAATGCCGCCCAGACCTGCATCGGACGCAATGGCCGTTTGGAAGACATGGACGGCCCCATGCTGTTTCTCTGCTCGGACGCGTCCGGTTACGTGACCGGACAAACCCTGATGGTCGACGGAGGGTTCACAGCAAAATGAAAGCGTTGGTCTACGAAGGTGTCGAAACGCTTGGTGTGCGCGAAGTCCCCAACCCGACAGTCGGTCAGGGCCAGTCGCTGGTTCGTATCGAAGCCTCGGGCATCTGCGGATCGGACATGCATGCCTATCTTGGCCACGACGACAGGCGCCCTGCGCCCCTGATCCTTGGCCATGAGGCCGCAGGTGTGATTGAAGGCGGCGCCCGTGACGGCGAACGGGTCACGATCAACCCGCTGGTCAGTTGTGGCACCTGTCCCGCGTGTCAGACGGGCCGCGATAATCTGTGCCCGGACCGTATGATCATTTCCATGCCGCCGCGCGAAGGGGCTTTTGCCCAATATGTGGCAATGCAAGGCAGCAATCTTATCGCGGTGCCGGATCATGTTTCGTTGCAAAAGGCTGCACTGGCCGAACCTCTGGCCGTCAGTTGGCATTCCATACGGTTGGGGCTGATGGCGCTTGATCCGGGTGCCAGCCGCACGGCGCTTGTGCTGGGTGGCGGGGCCATTGGCCTTGCTGCGGCCCTTGCCCTCAAGGCACAAGGGGTCGATGACGTAACCGTTGCTGAACCAAGCGACAAGCGACGCACATTCCTGGAAGATCAATGCCTAGTGAAATCTGTACCCGCAGGGGCAGGGCAGTACGGCATCGTGGTCGACGCCGTCGGATACGCGGCAACACGCGCCGCAGCCTCTGCCATGGCTGAACCCGGGGGTGTCATCGTTCACATCGGTCTGGGTGAAGATACAGGCGGCCTCGATATCCGGCGGATGACCTTGCAAGAGGTGACGTTCATCGGAACCTATACCTACACGCCGCAGGACTTCCGGGATACCTGTGCGGCACTTTTCGATGGCGCGCTTGGCCCGCTGGATTGGGCGGAACATCGCAGCCTGAATGATGGACCGCAGGCGTTTGCCGATCTACGCTCGGGCGCGGTTGCGGCCCCCAAGATCATCCTCGACCCGTGGGCCTGACCCCTATGATCACCAACCAAATGGAGACACAGCATGTATCATAAAATCCTCGTCCCGATGGCGCTGGACCATGGCGTGTCGATCCATACGCTCGAGATCGCCAAAGCGCTGAGCGCGAAGGATGCCCAGATATTCGCCCTTCACGTCCATGAGGCGCCCCAAGGCTCGGTCAGTGCCTATCTGGACGAAGAAACGGTTGCCGCCGGGTTTGAAAAAGCGCGTGCTGATCTTGAGGGCAAATTGTCTGGACATCCCGGTGTCACGCCTGTGATTGTAAATGGACATTCGGCCCGCACTATCATCGACTATTCCGAGGCGCATGGCATCGACTGCATCGTGCTTGGATCCCACAAACCTGGTCTGAGAGATTATTTCCTGGGCTCCACAGCTGCTCGCGTCGTGCGGCACGCAGGCTGTGCCGTCCATGTGCATCGCGCGTCCTCTTGATGACGCTCTCCTCTCCTTTCAAGAAAGGCCCTTCTGCAACATGAACATAGACAAGAAGATCACCGATGATCTTGTCGCGAATGACATCTCATTCGTGACGACGGTGCCCTGCAAACAGCTTGCGGGCGTTATCGAGGAAATAGACCAACACCCCGATATCTTCCATATTCCGTCGAACAAGGAAGACGAGGGCATGGGCCTGTGTGCCGGTGCGTGGATGGGTGGAAAACGCCCTGCGATCATCATGCAGAACACAGCCATTGGGGTGACGATCAACACTCTTGCGACGTTGATCCAGTATTACCGGATGCCTCTGCCGATGTTGATCAGCTACCGCGGAGAGCTCCGCGAACCTGTGGCTTGCCAGGTGGAAATGGCGCTGCATACCAAGGCGCTGCTGGCGCAGATGAATATCCCCACCTACCACTTCCATCACCAGAAGGATGTGGAAGAGCTGGATATGATCCTGAAGTATACCTTTATGTGCAACAAACCCGTGGCAATCCTGACCGATGCCAATTTCTGGGGAGGCTATGGCGACCAATGATCCGTTCTGAAATCCTCAAGGAAATTGCACCTCAACTTCGTGATCAACTAGTGGTCTGCAACATTGGCATCCCCAGCCAAGAACTGCATGCCATCGACGATCAACCAACGAATTTCTACATGCTGGGCACGATGGGCCTTGCCTCGTCCATCGGGCTGGGTTTGGCGCTGGCGCAGCCTAAAACCGTGATCTCCATTGATGGCGACGGGTCGGTGTTGACCAATCTGGGCACCTTGCCAACCATTGGGAACAATATGCCCCCGAATTTCATCCTGATGGTCATCGACAACGGATCATATGGATCAACCGGTGATCAGCCGACCTATACAGGGCGCAAAACCGATCTGGCGGGCATGGCGCGTGCGGCCGGATGTGACAATGTCGTTGAAGTACAGGATGTTGATACCGGCAAAGCACTGCAAGAGGCGATGGACGCACAGGTCGGCACGGTCATGATCGTGAAATGCGACAGCGGAAATGCCAAGATGCCAGTCATTACAATGGACCCGGTGATCATCAAGGATCGCTTTATGAAAGCGGTGGCTGGTTGATGAACCGCGCCGCGCGAATTCATTCCAGTGAGGATGCGCGGCGTTTGGCCAAGGCACGTCTGCCTTGGATGGTGTTTGACTATATCGATGGGGCCGCAGGGTCAGAAACAGGGGCTGCGCGTAACCGCGCTGCTCTGGATGACATTTGCCTTGAACCCCGGATACTGAAAGATGTCAGCCATCGGTCTTTGGACATGCCGCTGTTTGGCAAGATTGCCAAGCGGCCCTTTGGCATTGCGCCGATGGGGATGTGCAACCTGTCCAGACCTGGTGCCGATCTGATGCTAGCGCGGTTGGCCGCACGCGAATCCGTGCCTTTGGGGGTCTCGACCGTGGCCTCAACCCCGCTGGAAAAAATGATCGAGGTTGCCGAAGGGCACGCGTGGTTCCAGCTTTATTTCAGCGGAGACGGGACGGGGTCGTTCAAACTGGCAAAGCGTGCGCAAGATGCCGGATACGAAACCCTGATCGTCACCGTCGACGTGCCCGAGGTTGGTCGCCGACCGCGTGAGTTGCGCCATGGTTTTACCATGCCATTCCGTATCGGACCCCGCCAATTTCTGGACTTTGCCCTGCACCCGCAATGGTCGCTTATGTCACTTGCCGCAGGTCGTCCGCAGATGGCAAATTTCGAGATGCCGGGCTTTGAGTTCGACCGCACCGAAAGCCGCGCGAGGGCGACTTGGACAACATTGAAGGCTCTGCGCGATTTGTGGCAAGGCAACCTGGTAGTAAAAGGCGTGACCAACGCCGAGGATGCGCTGCAGCTGAAATCCGAAGGCGTTGACGCCATTCAAGTGTCAAATCATGGCGCACGGCAACTTGAAAGCGCACCCGCTGCCGTTCACGCGCTGGGCCGGATACGAGACAGCGTTGGTGCGGATTTTCCGCTATTTTACGACAGTGGCTTACGATCTGGCGAAGATGTTCTGAAAGCCCTCGATCAGAGTGCAAATTACGTGTTCTTTGGCCGCGTATTGCAATTTGCCATCGCCGCGGCCGGCGAAGAAGGTTTGCATAGACTGTGGAATATCCTCAGCGAAGAGTTGTCCAGTGCACTTGCTCAGGTTGGTCGGACGAAACTGACCTGAAGCAACTGAACAAATGTGAATGCCGTCGGTAATGCCTCTAACGCACACGATCCGGATGCCGTTACGAACTATTTTGCCCCGGATGCTGTGTTCGACTACGCCAGCGGCTCGAGGTGTTTGCCCGCAGGTTCGAGAGCACTAAGACCCTGAATTGGGAAGCGTTGGGAAACCTAAGCAGCCCTTCATTTCAGACGCGCATGCGTGCGCTTTGCAGGAATCGAAAGCCGATCACGTTTCTTTCGCCGACCGCGATTTTAGCCAGTTTACGACTTGCATCACCGCGTGTTGGTTTGCGGCCGAACGCTCTATGAGGAGGTAAAAATCGCTACCACCGATGTCTCTTGCCGCACCAACCTCTACCAGGCGTCCTGCCTCAAGATCTCGGGAAACCATGAAACGGCTGACAAGGGCCACACCCTGTCGCGCGATGGCAGCGTCAACCGCAAGCGCTGTCTGGCTTAATCGAAGGCCGCGTTGCGATTTGTCACGAACCCCTAGGTCTGCAAGGTATCGCGGCCAAAGGTCATGCGTGTCATGAATTTTGGGCAGGTGTGCAAGGTCATCTGGTGTTAACGAATCGAATGCGTCGCTGATAAACTCGGGTGCGGCTACGGCAATCACCTCTTGTCTGAAAATAAGCGCCGCCCGAAGCGCGGCGCCAAACGGCGGCGATCCCTGCCGGACGGCAAGGTCGATCCCGTCGCTGTGAAAGCTGGAGACTTTTTCAGTGGCCATGATCCGCAAGTCGATTTCCGGATGGCTCTCTGCAAAGTCCGGCAGATTCGGGATCAACCATCTGGCAGCAAAAGTCGGGGTGACGCTTATTATAACCTTGTCCGGTTCCGGCTTTAGCTCGGCGGTTGCAGATCTAAGGCTCGCAAAGGCAACCGATATACGTGCGTGATAGCTACGGCCAACCGAGGTGAACTCCAATCCTTTGGGCACCCTTTCGAACAATGTGACTTCTAGGTGAGCTTCCAGCAGTCGCACCTGCTGCGCCACCGCCCCTTGTGTTACGCCCAACTCATCGGCAGCGGCGCGGAAACTGAGGCGGCGCCCAGAGACTTCGAATGCCCGTAAACCGTTGAGGGGAGGAAGATCAGCCATGAGACAATAGTATTTCTACTGTAATGAAACATCAAATCTCAATCGAATGACCCATCGAAACAGGATATTTTCGCAGAATACATAAGGGGAATCGTCAGATGGCAGTAGAAAAAGTAGCTTTGATTACCGCGGGCGGGAGTGGCATGGGGGCTGACGCGGCGCGCCGGCTTGCCAAAGATGGCTTCAAAGTCGGCATCCTCTCTTCTTCGGGTAAAGGCGAAGCACTCGGCGCCGAGCTGGGTGGTTTTGGCGTCACTGGTTCTAACCTCAGTGGTGACGATCTGACTGCTTTGGTCACGGGCGCGACGGAGCGTTGGGGCCGCGTCGATGTCTTGGTCAATTCCGCCGGTCATGGCCCGAAAGGGCCCGTATTAGAGATCGGTGACGATGACTGGCATCAAGGGATGGAGGTCTATTTGATGAATGTGATCCGCCCAACACGGCTGGTGACACCCTTGATGCAGCAACAGGGCAGGGGGGTGATTATCAACATCTCTACTTTCGCGGCGTTCGAGCCCGATCCGCTGTTTCCAACATCAGGCGTCTTCCGGGCAGGATTGGCCGCCTTTGCCAAACTCTATTCTGATAAATATGCCGCAGAGAATATTCGCATGAATAACATCCTGCCGGGTTTCATCGACAGCCTGCCCGAAACAGAAGACCGCAAAGCCCGGATTCCGATGGGGCGTTACGGTCATGCTGCGGAGGTCTCTTCGCTTGTCTCATGGCTGGCGTCTGAAGGCGGTGGCTATATGACGGGTCAAAACTTGCGCGTTGACGGGGGATTGACCCGCGCTGTCTGAGGCAACGTATCTGTTTGCACTACATCAAGCCTCAATGCATTTGTGCATTGCCTGAGGCAGTACAAAAGGAAGCGGGCCGGTCGGCACCATGCCGATCGGTAGGTTGATGCCGTAAACTTGCTGCATCAGGTCATCGGTGAGGGTATTTGAAGGTGTGCCAGAGCCCCAGACAGTGCCCTGTGACATCACGTAAACACAGTCCGCAAATAGCGCGGTGAGGTTCAGATCGTGCATCACCACCACCACACCTCCACCTTGGGCGGCAAAATCGCTTGCGATACCAAGGACCGTAAATTGATGCGCGATATCCAGGCTGGCAACCGGTTCGTCCAGTAAAAGCCAACTGGGATGATCGGCCCGTTGTGCCTGCCAGACCTGCGTCAAAACACGGGCTAACTGTATACGCTGCTGCTCACCCCCGGACAGGGTCTGGTAAGACCTCTGCTCGAACCCGGCTAAGTCGACATGTGCCAGGGCGGTAGTGACCGAACTGTCATCTTGTGCGGCCAACCCGTTTGCCAGCCCCAGTCTGACAATCTCGTGCACTTTGAAAGGAAAGGCCACGCTGGTCGATTGTGGCAGCACGCCCCGTTTTGCGGCCAGTTGCCAGGGCTTTAACTCTGAGATGTCGTGGCCATTCAGGGTGATGGTTCCGGTCGAGGCAATCTCTCCGGCCAATGCCTTTAGTAAGGTCGACTTGCCCGATCCGTTGGGCCCGATGATTGCGGTGACCTGACCGGGATCGGCCTTGAAATTCACGTCGTGCAAGATGTCCTTTCGGCCCAGGCTGACGCAGATGTTCTTACCTTGCATGATTTACATTCCCATAATGCCGTGGCGGCGCAGGAGGATCCAAAGAAAGACCGGTGCGCCGAGAATTGCCGTGACGATCCCGATTGGCAGTTCCGCCGGGGCCACCACGACCCGGCTGATCATGTCGGCGCAAAGCAGCAGACTGGCACCCAGCAGGGCGGAATTCATCAAAAGCCTGTGGTGGTCCGGCCCCGTTGCCAGACGTAGCAAATGGGGGACCACAATTCCGATGAATCCGATGCCGCCGGACACGGCAACAGCGGCCCCTGTTGCACCGGAAACTGCAAGAATGGCGATGTTCTTGCTGCGCTGAACCGGGATGCCCATGTGATGGGCCACCGCCTCTCCCATCGCCAGGCCGTTAAGCGCGCGAGCCAGAAATTGTGTGCTTGCAAGGGCAACCAAAATGATTGGCGCAGCCGAGGCGATTTTGGTCCAGGTTGCCCCAGCTAACGACCCCATTCCCCAGAACGTCAGGTCGCGTAATTGCTGATCATCGGCCATGTAGACCAGAACACCCGATGCGGCGCCGGATAAGGCACCTAATGCAATGCCGGCCAGTAGCATGGTTGCGACCGATGTCTGCCCCCCGCTGGTCGAGACACGGTATAGGATCAGAACAGACGCCCAGCCACCAAGAAAAGCAGCAATGGCCACTAACCCGTTTCCTGTCCAGACCAAAACCGACACTGGCAAGTGGCTGCCAAGGATGATGGCTGAAATTGCGCCCAGACCTGCACCCGCGCTGACGCCGACAATTCCGGGGTCCGCCAACGGGTTTCGGAAAAGCCCTTGCATGACCACCCCTGAAACAGCCAGTGCGGCACCGACCAGTATCCCCATTGCAAGCCGGGGCAAGCGAATGTCCCAAAGGACAATCCGATTCAGGTCAGACAAGGACCGCCCATTGATTATGTCAATCACCGCCATGTTTAACGACGCATCCGAAGCACCGACTGAAATGCTTGCGGCGCTGGTCAGGCCAAGCAATACCAGTAAGGCCAAGGTAACCCGCCGTGCGGTTGCTCGCCGATTGTACCCAAGTGCCTCGGCGCTCATATGATCCAACGCCAGCGTCATGAGCCACCTTCAGCCTGCAGGGCTGCTGACAGATCAGAAATGGCACTGGCGGTTCGAGGGCCAAACCCAAGCAGATATGCACCCTGCATGCGGATCAGCATCTTGTTCTGGCCCGCCGGGGTCAGCTTGACTGCGGGCAGTGAAAAGAGCGCGGCATCCTCGGTATTATTGTCACCCCGCCGATCCATCATAAGGATGACATCAGGCGCAGCCGACACCAGCGCTTCGGGCGTCATTGGCTTGTAACCTGACACTTTGGCGGCGGCATTTACACCGCCAGCCAATCGAATGATGCTGTCTGCTTGGGTATCCACACCTCCCACTGTGATCCGGTTATCCTGCACCGACAGAACAAACAGAACCCGTTTCGGGTTGGATCCTGCGGCACTACTAGCCGCCAATTCCGCCTGATTGATCTGGCGTATGGTTTGCGCTGCCAATCCCTCGGCAGCAACGTCAGTGCCCAGCACGGCCCCAACGGTTTGGATTTTTTCGACCACGCCTTCCAGAGAGAACTCATCCTTGATCGTGACGTATTGCACGCCCGCTTCCTGCAGAACCGCAATCGCCTCTGGTGGTCCTGAACCTTCAAGCGCCAGGACCAAGTCTGGTTCTACCGACAAAACGCCTTCGGGCGACAGCGCGCGTCGGTATCCGATATCGGGCAGGTTCATCGCTTCTGTCGGGTAGGTTGATGTTCGGTCGCGACCAACTAGCCTGTCTTGCTGACCCAGAGCGTAGACGATTTCAGTGATGGAACTGCCGATCGCGATGATCCGCTTTGGTTCGTCGTCCGCAGCCTGCGCGACCTGTGTACTTAGCAGCATAGCCAAGGCAGGCCAGATCACTCGCATCCTGTTCATGTCAGCGCGGCCTCGGGTTGTGGTTCAAGTTCGGCAACCAGCGCGTCCCAGACCGGGCGATGGTCGGTTTCGCCAGTGCGCAGACCGAATATCTGGAAGATCAGCCCACCTTCGGCATCGAACGCCTCGACAGAGACGGCGGGGCCGCGCTGCGTCGGTTTGGTGACAGCCCAGACCTCTGCAATATGGTCCGTCCTCAGATGCAAATTGAAACGCGGGTCTAGCACATTGAACCAGGGTCCCATCTGCTTGATCGTTCCGATACGGCCACCGTGAATTTCGATACATCCACGATTGCCAACAAAGATCATCACCTCAATCTCCTTGTCGCACACCTGTTCGAACATTGGTGATATTACCGACGGCGTCAGTTCCCTGACGAGCGGTTGGCCGGCGATGCGATAGGCCCCCAATCGGTTCATCTTGAGCTTTGAGGTCAAGCGCATGAACTGGTGGGTGTCCGTCATCTTGGCCCATTCCGCACGTAGGATTTCCGTCTTTTCGGGGTTGGACTTGGGCGCTTCGGTCGGTCGGCGCGGTTCTAAATCAAGAGTTTGCGATTGGTCCTCAGACGCAAGGGCGCTGACAAGCTTATCCCAATGGTCCAGATCCGATCCTTCGCGCAGGAATATCTTGTGCACCGCATCGCCTGCGGCATCAAAGACCTGAAGCGAGCGTTTCACACCGCTGTCGGTTTTGCGTTCGATCGCAAAGGCATGGACCCAGTGGCTGAGAAACATGCGCAAATCAATCTCATCCGTCAGAACCATCGAGGCATGCGCGCCCGAATGGTAATTGTCGTATTGTCCGACCTTTTCGATCACGCATGAGGAATTGCGCGTCAAAGCCATAACCTCTCCCAGACCGTTAAGCCTTGGAAAAAGGTCATCAAGTTTTGTCGTCAGCCGTGTAACGTCGTTCCCGGCGAAGGCAGCGACCAACTGCCCTTCGGTCAATCCAAGCGATTCTGCCAGATCGCGGTCACGTTTGCCGGTGTTTTGCGCATAGGCTGCACGAATTTGAGCCGGGGTGTTAGGCACCTGTTCCGTCATGGGTTTTCCCATCTTCGAGTTGATTTTCAGAGGTGCTGGCCCGGCAGCCGAATTGTTCGGGTGCCCGCTGGCGAGAGTCGGCGATGCGACGACGATTTATTGTTGACTGTTTTAGTAACCTTTATTAACGAGCACAAGTCGCCAAAAAAAGGCGGCTCCAAAAAACAATAAAACAGACTGACCAAAGCCAGCATGGCGCAAGCATTTCAGGTCCTCCTACTGTTTCGAAGGGACAGAGATGCGTGTGCAAATACGGAAGATAGCTTTGCTGGGAACGGCTTCGTGCCTCAGCATGATTGCGGCTGGCGCTATGGCGCAAGAACAAGACGATGGTTTCCTGGGCACCCTGATACTTGGGGAAA
The DNA here is from genome assembly GCF_059610185.1 of Ruegeria sp. YTSA108. Lineage (NCBI taxonomy): Bacteria > Pseudomonadati > Pseudomonadota > Alphaproteobacteria > Rhodobacterales > Roseobacteraceae > Ruegeria > Ruegeria sp. YTSA108. The sequence continues at coordinate 63,928 of NZ_JBXWND010000009.1, forward strand.
GCAAACGAGAGATTCAGACAGACACTGCCGTGCCGGTCACAAATATTGATCAGGAAGAGATCAACGACCGGCAGGCCAATACGGTTGCAGAGCTGATCGACTCGGTTCCGGGGGTAAGCCTGGTGAACGGCTCGACCCCTCAGGGATCGGGCATCAATATTCGCGGCTATGGTGCAAACGGCACGTTCGGAACCGACCAGAAGGTTCTGATCCTGGTCGATGGTGCCACAACGGGCGCGGAAGAGCTGTATCGGATCGGCAACCAGCTTTTTACTGACCCCCAGCTTTACAAAAGCGTCTCGGTCATTCGGGGCACTGTCGGGTCATTCGAATATGGGTCCGGGGTTGTTGGTGGTGTCGTTCAGCTGGAAACCAAGGACGCGTCAGATTTCACCGGTGGAGAGCCGGGTTTCCGTTTCCGTCAAACCTTTGAAGGGTATTCGAACGGCAACGGTTTTGCCTCGTCCTCGATCCTTGCGTGGCAGCCGAATACGCAAACGGAATTCCTGTTCAACTATACCTATCGGGATCAGGACGATCAGGAAGACGGCAATGGTGACGAGATCGGCAACAGCGCGTTCACGCTGCCGTCGCTTCTGGCTAAGGGCAAATACAGTTTCGGCAACGATCTCGAACATTCGTTCACCGCATCCTACAACCAGTCCACATCTGAAGAGCGCGACGTCCCTTATGACTCGTTTGGCACCACGTCGGATGCCTTTGGTAATGTAGACCGTGATATCGAAACAAAGATCGGTATCCTGCGGTATCAATATCAACCCACTGGAAATGATCTGGTCGATCTGGATGTGAACCTCAGCTATTCTGAGCAGGCGATCGAAAGCAGCTATGTTTCCGGGTCTTCCAGCCTTGAAGGCACGCCATTCTTCCCCGGCATTCAGGCCCTGGCAGATGCCACACATAACTATGAAACGACAAAGCTGACGATCAAGAACACGTCGTATTTCCAGACCGGCATCGCCTCGCATGATCTGCGGGCTGGGATTGAATTCATCAACCGCGAACGGTTGGACGCGGCATCGGCCCCGGGTGGAACCGACCGTCGATTTGCCCTGTTTGCTGTGGACGATGTGCAGATCGGTGACAATCTGACGATTACCCCCGCGGTGCGATATGAGACGCAGGACATCGACGGTGATGACGCCGCCGCGGCCCCGTTCAACGAAAGCTATGACAACAACGCGCTTATGGGCGGGTTGTCGGCGCGGTACGCGTTCAACAGCGGTTTCGCGATCTTTGGTGGTGCGGCCTACACGGAAAGCCTGCCGATCATCGATGATCTGGGCACGCCGCTTTACATGACGCAACCCGAGAGATCCCGCACGTGGGAAGCTGGTTTTTCCTATGATCGCGGTGACGTGTTTGCCGAGGGCGACGTGATCCGCGCCAAGGTCAATTTCTATCAAACGACCCTGTGGGATATCACCTCCTACGTCTCTGGCACCCCGTCTCAACCCCTGTCCGAAGTGGAAACAAAAGGCGCCGAAATCGAAGCCTCTTACGCCAATGCTGGTGGGTTCTACGTCGATTTCAACTCGAACATCGTGACGGGTACGGAAACCAGCGCCACCGGCGATGACTCGCGTTGGCGGAATGAGCCGTCGGATTCCGCGCGCCTGACATTGGGCAAGCGGTTCGGTCAGACGTTGGACGTCAGCTGGGAAATCTTCGGTGCCCGGGCCGGAACGGACTCGAGCGGGGACGCGACCGCGGGATACGGAGTAAACTCTCTGCGTGCGACCTACATGCCGCAAGAGGGTGTGTTTGAAGGCTTTGAGCTGCGCGCCGGTATCGAGAACATCCTTGATAAGGACTACCGCCCGAACCTATCGACCCGCAATTCGACGGGCCGGACCTTCAAGCTCGGCCTGGCCAAAACCTTCTGATCCCAAGGAAAGGACCCGTTATGCGAAGTGCGGCAGCAAACAAAGCCAGCGCTGTCCTGTCGACCCTGCTCTCAGTCTTGGGGGCAGGGATCGCCAGCGCAGAAGACGTGCCCAAGACTGGCGGCGTATCAATCGAACTCAGCTCTGCCGAAGCAAGGGGGCAAAACTGTCTGCTCAGCTTTGTCGCCGAAAATATGCATGAGGTTGACATCAACGGTGCGGTCTATGAAACCGTCCTGTTTGGCAAAAACGGTGCGGTCGCGTTAATTACCCTGCTGGATTTCGAAGAACTGCCCGCAGGCCGCCCACGGGTCAGGCAGTTTCAATTCACCGACATGGCCTGTGACCAGATCAGCCGGATTCTGTTCAACGGCGTGCAGGAATGCGTGACCCAGAGCGGTAACAAAGATGCCTGCATGAATGGCCTCAGTCTAAAAAGCCGCCTTGAAACTGAGATGATAGGATAAAGCCATGTCCGAAATGCTGCAAAAACTGATGGAAATCCTGCAATTAGGGGGCCCGGTGGTGGCGATCCTGATAGCAGCCTCAATCGCGACCCTCGCCTTGGTCTTTTACAAAATCTGGCAATACAAAGCGGCGGGGGTCGGCCGTCACGTCGAATTGTCCAGGGCGATCGACGCATGGGACCGAGAAGACCCCACGGCCGCCAGAACATACCTGAACAAAAGCCGTAGTTACCTGGCGCCGGTGATCGCAATGGCATTGTCCGGGAATGATCGCACCTTGTCCGAGCGGGTCGATGCCGAGGCTGAGACGCAATTTGCTCAGCTGGAACAGGGCCTCAATGTACTGGACATCGTATCTCAACTTGCGCCCCTGCTCGGATTGTTCGGCACGGTGCTGGGCATGATCGAAGCTTTCCAGACTCTGCAGGGGGCGGGCAACGCCGTTGACCCGTCGCTGCTGGCTGGGGGCATCTGGGTGGCGCTGATGACAACAGCAGCGGGGCTGGCCGTAGCCATGCCGACGTCACTGATCCTGACCTGGTTTGAGGCCCGCGTGAACCGAGAACGCGTCTTTACCAACCGTGCGCTCAGAACAATATTTGCCCCCGGCCATGCCGAGGAGGCCGAGCAAACGGCAGGGGCCGCGATTACGGCACTGGCACATGGCGCTTGAGGTTCAAAGAAAGCGGCGCAAACGCCTGTCGATGACATCGCTCATAGATGTCATCTTTTTGCTGCTGTTGTTTTTCATGCTGACATCCACATTCTCGAAATTCGCCGAGATTCAGTTTTCGACGGCCTCTGTCGGCGGCGCGGAGCCAGACCAAGCCATCCGGTTTATTAAACTGGATGCAGACCGAATTCTGGTCGATGGTGCGCCTGTACCATTGGCGCAGGTGGCTCCAATGCTGCTCGACGCCAAATCCCAAATCGCGCTCATCAGCCTGGGTCCGAGGGCAACCTCTCAGCAGCTGATTGATCTGTTCATCGTGCTGGCACCTGTCGAAAACCTGCGCACTCAGGTTTTGGGCTGATGCAGTTGAAATCGAAGCCCAGACAAAGCCGAGAGCCAACCATCGCGCTGATCAATGTCGTGTTCCTGATGCTTATATTCTTCATGATCGCGGGCACCCTTACGCCGCCGCTCAACGGATCAGTTCAGCTTGTCGAAACGATGGATCTGGAGGGGCGCGAGCCACCTGATGCATTGGTTATACGTGCGGATGGCACACTTGAATATCGCGGGGCAGAGCTGACCAATGCTGCGGCCTATGTAGAGCGGGCGGCTGTTGATCTGCCCCTTGATGCGGTTCGGATCGTGCCGGATCGATCCTTGCCTGCGGTTGCGCTCAAACAGATCAGCGCTGACTTGCGCGGGTTGGGTGCAAGTCAGGTTTATGTCGTGACCGAAAGGGGATTACGGTGATAACCAAATCCCGCGCGGTGGTTGTGATTTCTGTCGCATTGGCCGTAGCGACACATGGCCTTGCGCTTTTGGATTATTCGACCGCCGAACAGGTGCAGGTCGAAGGTGGCGGAGAGGAGAGCGCCGCCGCGCTGGGATCTGTATTCAAGGACTTCGTCGCCGGAACAAATGCACCAGCACCGGCCAGCACGCGCAAGAAACCGGCAGCACCTCATCGGTTGCAACCCAAGGCCCGCCCTGTCAAGCAGCAGCGCACTACGTCGCCGCAAACTCTCAGCCCGGTTGTGAGCAGCGCTACGGCCGCGACCGCTGTTGCGCCAAGCCCTCTCAGGCCTCAGGACGCTGAAACACCGAACAGACAGGGTGATGCTGCTTCGGTGTCGCCGACCGAGGATGCCAAGCCGCCGGAACCGAAGAAACAGGCAAGCAATCAAACTGCCACCGCGCATGGCAACGCGAAACAATCGGGGAAAAAAGGCGACGCCACCGGGAAAACCACGAAAGGCGCGGCAAAGGTTGTTACATCCACGTCAGCGCTGACCGCATCCGGCAATGCCGACGCCAGCAACTACGCCGGACAGATTAAACGCAAGATTATCCGCGCCCGGAGAAAGAGCGCCAATATTCGAGGTGCCGCGTTGGTGGCCTTTCGAATAGCTGAGAACGGGACATTGCAGGCGGTAGGAATAGTACGCAGTTCAGGATCAAAGCGGTTGGATCAGATCGCCCTTGCCCAGGTGAAAGCGGCTGCACCCTTCCCGCCACCTCCGGCAGGGGTGAGACGAGATTATACTTTCGAAATCATCGGGCAGCGATAGGTGCCATATCCGATCGAGCCAAAGGGCCCCTTCGTAAAGATGGGGACACGGCTGCGCTTTGCGCCATCAACTATGAACACCGGTGATCATGGCGACAATTTCGTTCTTGTCGGTCTCGGCAGTTGTCCTGACGCCTATCTGTTCACCCCGGCGTAAAATACAGATGCGGTCGGCAAGACGAAAAACCTGATCCAGGGAATGGCTGATGATCAAGATTGCCAGATTGCGATCCTTAAGTGACGCGACAAGGTCCTCAACCTTCGCAGTCTCTGCAACGCCAAGTGCTGCAGTGGGTTCATCCAGAAGGATCAATTTGCTGGCCCAATGGGTTGCTCGCGCGATAGCAATGCCCTGTCTTTGGCCTCCGCTCAAATCACGTATGGCTGCGCGCTCAGAGGGGATGCGCACGTCAAGCTGATCAACAAGGCTTTGGGTTTCGGCACGCATGCGTGCTTTATCCAGCAGTCCAAAGGGTTTGCGCGTCAGTTCGCGGCCCAGAAACATGTTCATATAAACCGGCTGTTCGTCAGCCAATGCGAGGTCCTGATAGACCACCTCAATACCATGTGATCGAGCCGCGCTTGCATCCGAAAAACCGACTTCTTCGCCGTCAAGCGCGATCTCACCGCTGGTTGGTCGATGCACGCCAGAGATGATCTTGACGAGCGTGGATTTACCCGCGCCATTATCACCGACCAGAGCCACGATTTCACCGGGGTAGAGGTCCAGTGAAAAATTCTGGATCGCGACCACTCCGCCAAAAGATTTGTGGATTTGCTTGAGGGAAAGAACCGGAGTCATTGCGCAAAGGCTCCCGGCCAGCTGACGTGGTCGCCAAAGCCGTTTTCGATTGAGGTAAGCTCTGGCATTCCGCTGTCTACGCCTTTTATCCCGGCAACCAAAGCGCGGGTCACAAAGGCCTGCCCACGGAAACCGAAGACAACCGTGTCGCCTGGTGCGGGGTTTTGATCGCTGTCGCTGTCGATCATGGCGTAGTAATCTATTGCGGAATAATCAGGAATTTCGACATTTCGCAGGGCTGACCGGCTGATTGTCGGGCTGCTGCTGACCAGCGCCCGAACCTGGTATTTCGGGAAAACCGGATCGATATAGAGCCCGCCGCCAAAGCAATAGGCTTTCCCGCCGTGATGGTGCGAGACCTCGGAAAGGTAAAGTACGGCGGGATCCTCAGGAAGGTCTTCTACCGCATGGAGAGGCGTCGTGCCATGTAGGCCATTGCCCGGTTCAACCTGCGTGGCCCCGGCTTCGGCTAATGCTGGAAGAACAGCTGAAGATGTCGTTCCGGGGGCATTGATTTCGATCTCCGTACGCCCAGCACGCGCCAGAGCTTCTGCAGCCATGTTGAGCGTGTGGAGGTTTGGGGTCGGCACAACCTTGCGGGTATCCTGGTCGAAAAGCAGGGCGGGAAAGGTTGTAATGCCTGCAAAGCGCCCGCCCTGCAGCGCATCCAAACTGTCGGCCACCGCCAGGATATCATTCGCGTCAAATCCTCCCTCGTGGCCACGATAGAACGTATCCCCTTCGGTCTGGATGCGCGCCATCAGTGCCTGTTCTCTCTCGGCCCGAGCCGAGGCGTCTGCCGCCTCTTTTGCCTTGTTGTCCGAGAATACCGTCCAATAGTCCGGGCGTAGTTTGGCTGCGGCGAAGAAAGCTTCTTGGCGGGGTACCTGTACAAGGTGACCCAAATGACCTGTCCTTAAGCCAGCGCGGTCACATGCCAAGGCGCAGGCCATATCCACGGCGACGGACCGGCTGATGCCACCGCGCATGACCGCCTGACAAAAGCCGGAATGGCGGCCCACCTGTTTGGTCATGGCAAAAGTTGTAAGGCCATGCCCACGGGCCACATCAGAGAAAAGGCGCGCGTTGCGTTCGACGACATCCAGGTCAAGCACATAGGCGTTTGCGGGGATCTTCCCTTGTTGATGCAAGGCCATGGCGGCCTCGATGAACTTGGGGTTGCGACGTATGAGAAGATCAAGAAACATTGGGTTGCTCCGGTGTCTATCGGCGGATTTCGCGGAGTGAAATTGCTACGGCGATCAGTATGATCAGCCCGCGTACGATCATCTGGTCCGAGACCTGAAGCCCCATCAGGATCAGCCCGTTATTCAGCATTCCCATCATGAGCGAGCCCAAAAGCGCACCTATTATGGATCCCTTGCCGCCATTAAGCGCAGTGCCACCTACGATGACAGCGGCAATGACCGTCATCAGGTCGCTTTCGCCCATTGTATATTTGGCGGCTTGAATACGCCCGGCATAGAGCAAACCAGCCAGCCCAGCGGTTGCACCGCACAAGGTTAGAACCATCAGCCGGATACGGGGAACCCTGATGCCAGAGACTTGGGCTGCGCGGGCATTGTCTCCAACGGCCAGAACGTGTGCGCCAAAACGTGTGTGTCGGTAGATGACATGGCCAATCAGCACTGCAATCACGGTCCAGATAACAAGTGAAGGTACACCAAACAGCTTGCCCGAGCCGAAGACCCCGGTGAAAGTCCCGTTAACGACAGGAATGGATCGCAGATCGGTCATCGAACGCGCAATTCCGGCAAATAAACCCATGGTGGCCAAGGTCACCAGAAATGATGGCAACCGCAGATAGGCCACCAATGCACCATTGAACGCGCCGATCAGAATGCCTGCGCCAAGCCCCGCTGCGACACCCAGGATCATTGGGCCGTTCTGCATCGCAACAGCTGCCGAGAGGGCTGCAACAGCTACGACAGAGCCAAAACTCAGGTCGATCTCTCCGGCTGACAGGGCAAAGACCAATCCGATGGCCATGATCGTGGCCGGGGCTGTCTGAAGGACGATATTTGTCAGATTCCGACTGGTCAGAAACCCGTCATCGTAGAGAGTGATCCCAAAAAACAGAAAGATCGCAAGAAAGCCGAAATAAATGACGCAGCGCTGTAGATCCAAGTCGCGCATACGTTGAAAAGCCTGTTCCATGGATGCCTCTGGGAATATCCGGTTGCGGCAGGTCGCCAGAGGCGACCTGCCCATCAGGTCTCTACTTCGATGTCAGACTGGCTGGTGCATCAATATTCAGCGAGTTTTGCCATCCATCGGCAACGTTGTCCGCTGTCACTGTCAATGCAGGGGCTACAACAAAGGATGGTACGTCCTCGCCCAGCAGGTCGAGCACGGCACTGGCGGCCATTGCACGCCCCAGTTCATAGGCTTCATCGGCAACAATCGCCGCGACATTACCACCCTTAACCATATCAAGGGCAATCGGCTCTGACAGATCCAATGTCACGATCTTGGTCGAGGTGTTTCCGTTCGTCCGCAGCGCTGCAAGAATACCCTCTGCCGGACCAGCCCAGGTTACGTAGATTCCACCCAGGTCTGGGTTTTTCAGCAGCATCGCATTGGCAATCTCTTCGGCGCGCGCAGGATCAGATATGCCTTGTTCTGCAACGATTGTGATGTTCGGATAGTCGTTCTCAATCGTGGTCTTGAAAGCGTTGTCGCGCTGATTGGTCACATAATAATCTGCGTCGTGATAAATCCATCCAACTGTTCCTTCATTGCCCATGGCAGCCGCAAGCGCATCCGCCGCTTGTTTGCCCATCTGAAACAGGTCATCCGTCACGATTGCCGCATAGTCGTCCGGGTGCTTGTAGCCGGCCGGCAGGTTCGAGAGGAAACTTAGGGCAACTCCGGCCTCTTTTGCCTCTGCAAATGCTGCGGCAGAGGTCACCGGGTCCAGAGGAAGCGACAGAATGATATTGGGCGATTTGGCCATGACCGTCTCGATATCGCTACGTTGTTTTGCAGCATCAAATCCTGCGCTTGTCACGGCAACGACCTCGATCCCCAGACGCGCAAATTCATCGCTGGCACCTGCTGTTACCGCATTCACAAAGTCGGATTGGTCATGCCACAGCAAAGCAGCGGAATATCCAGCCTCTTTCACCTTTTCGACATCATCATCAGCGACAACAACCATTGATGAAGGGGTGGCACTTTCCCCCGCTGGACCGATGGTTTCGGCGTATAAGCTGCCGGCCAGCGCGAACATCGCGGTAGCGGCAAATGTGCTTCTAACAAGTGACATGTTTGTCCTCCTCAGGTTGGATGCATTGCGAGCGTGTCCGACGCACCGAACTGCGCTATGAAAAGCGCAAAGGCCCGGACGGCGGCGAGGTATTCTTCGACCTCAATTCGTTCTTCAAAAGTATGCGCCACGGCGATATCACCCGGTGCGCAGTAAACGGTTGGACAGCCGATCTGTTCAGTTAAAAATGGCATCTCAGACCAGTAGGGCGCGCCGCCGATTTCTACTTTTCGGGACAGAGTTTGCTGTACACAGTTCTGCAACAGGCGAACCGCCTCAGTATCGGGGTCGTTTTCAACTGGAGAGCCGCCCTTGGGATGATCACGACCGGCTGGGTAGTCGATGCACACCTCTATGCCCGTGGGTAGGCGATCCAGGCCAAGCGCTGTTTCCAATGCTGCCACTGCATCATCAAGCATTTCGCCAGGTCTAAGTTTCCGGATCAGTGAGAGCCTGCATTCTCCGGGCACTGCGATAAACCCGCCGCCATCGATATGCGTCACCAGAACAGAAGAGGCACCGACAAGGTCATGACGCGGGCCCGCGTTCAGTTCTTTTTCATGATCCCAGATTTTCGACAGAAGCGTATGCGTTGCTTTCAATGCATCGACCCCCAATTCGGGTCGGCCGAAATACGCTGTTTTTCCAGTTATCGTGATCTCGGCGATAAAGAACCCGATCTGGGCGGAATAAATGTCCAAACTCGTTGGCTCGACATAGATCGCGAAATCAGGACGGGGGATTTCGGCGGACTTGATGCGTCCAACCAGATCTTTCGCCCCGGCGCTGACGCCGCTGCCAGGTTCACCGCTTTCTTCGTCACCGATGAAGGCAAAGGTCAGACTGGCTGAAGGCATAACGCCAAGTTTTTGCAGCAGGCGATACCCGGCAATCGCAGCGCAAATCCCACCCTTGAGGTCGCTTGCCCCACGTGACCAGATGTGCCCGTCCTTTTCGGTCGCGCCGAATGGATTTTTGCGTGCATCGTCTTCCCAATATTCCTCCCAGCCCCGGATATGCACCGTATCCGTATGGCCCAAAATCATAAGGTTGGGTCCCTCCACAGAAGCAATTCCCCAGACATTTTCGCGTTCACCCGCGAAACAGCTCCGTCCGGTATTCAGCCCCAGGGCCATTAGTTGCTGGTCCAGAAAACGCGCAAAACGTGATTCATTGCCCGTCACGCTTTCGATGGACAGGGCATCGCGCAACAGAGTCAGGTCTGCATCAGCATCCTGTTCTTGACGCAAGCGTTCTGAAAGAGCCTTAGCGGTCATGACATACTTGCCTTGAAGGTATCGAGCGCTGGAGGTGGTACGTTGATCTCGGCACCTTTCTGACCCTCGGCGAAAAGAGAGATATGTAAATGCGACAGAGCTATAGACACACCTCCGGCAAGGGCAGCATGCGGACCCAGCTTTGAGGGCTGGATCTCTATTTCACGGGGGTAGCACTGGGCGGCAAAGCGTCTGATCCGGTGCATCAACTCGTCACGCGCGCCGATAGAGCCCCCCATCACGATAAGGGACGGATTAAGAACCGCTACAATCGACGCCGAAGCCCGCGCGATCTGATAAGCGACATTGTCCAGCGTTCGCTCGGCTGCTTTGTCGCCGTTATTGGCAGCCTCAAAGATCGCAGGAACTGAGCAAGTTTTGCCCGTAAGCATCCTGTATTCGCCGATGATTGCATCGGTGGCGGTTACGCGTTCCAGCGCGCCTATTTTATGGCTTTCCTTTGCAATGGGATCGGCACCAAAGGGAAGAAAACCTATTTCGCCAGCTGCACCAGATGCGCCACGCAGCAAAATACCTCCGACGACGATTCCTGCACCAATTCCGGTTCCGACGGAAACGAAGACCAGATCATCCTGGTCGCTTCGATGATCCATCCAATGCTCGCCCAGAGCGGCAAGGTTGACATCATTTTCGACAAGGATTTCTATCCCAAGCCGTTCGTTCAAAGTGCCAGCAAGATCAATCTGATCCAGCCCGGTTATGTTAGGCGCCATCAGGACCGCGCCGGTCCTGCTGTCCGGCACGCCTGGGACACCGACGACAGCTATTTTCAATTCGCCTGACGGGCATTGGGGGTCGTCTGCGGTTGCGCGAACCATACGGGCAACCTGATCGACCACTTGTCTGCCGCCGCTTTGTTCTGTCGGCTCTACGCGTTCGGCCAGAACGCGACCGGTCAGATCGCATAGTGCGACCCTGATCTTTGTTCCACCCAGATCGACGCTGGCGACCGTTGCCGCATCCGGAGCGATTTCATATACCACGGCGCGGCGTCCGACATGCCCCTCGGTCTGACCGACTGTCCGCACCCAGCCATCGCTTTCTAGGTTTCCGACAATTTCCGAGATTGTCTGTTTCGAAAGACCGGTCAGCTTCGACACGCTGGCGCGCGAAATGGGCCCATAGGTCGCAATCGCCTGAACGACCGCACTTTGAGACATTCGTCGAGAGATTTTCGTCTGCGTTGCCACGTCGATTCCATTTATTCGTTCTGTTACCGAACTAAATATGGAGTGCGATTTGAGTCAACCCCGTTTTTCTGCGCTAAAGCATGAAATACGAAAAATGAGCCTGCTGCGTCCGGGTCGAATTTTGGCTAAAGGCTTGGAAGCCGTTCTGAAAATTGGTGCTGGGTCAGAAGGTTTGGGTAAGGGTGCCCGAACCAGAAAGAATCTGATTGCGGGCTAAGAAAACCGGCTTATCCCAAGATGGTCTCGATCTTTTCAAGGGTCGCAATATTTACAGCCACGCCTTGTGTGGCCGATGCGACGCGTTTTGCGCGTCGGCCATCGCCAGGCAAATGTGCATCGTCTTGCGATCGAATGGCGCCGACGAGTTCCTCGATGCCCTGAGCAAAGCCACCCGACGACGATGTCGCCACAGGGTCGATTGCAATGAAAAACTGTCCGGTCTTGGGCGGACCGCCAGCGGTTCCGGAAAAGGGCGAGGCGTTGATGCCCAGAGTGGCCCCTGTAAGAGCGGCCGCCATAACTTCGGTCAGAAGGGCCACACCGACGCCCTTGTACCCACCAGAAGGTGCCATGGAGCCCTTGAGGCCCACATTGGGATCAGTGGTCGGGTTGCCCTCGGCGTCCAATGCCCACCCAACGGGGATCGGCCTTCCTTCTCTGGCATGTTTCATGACCTCGCTCTTGGCGATTGTGCTGGCGCTTTGATCGATCAGCAGGGCGGGTTGCCCATCTGTACCGGGTACGGCAACGGAAAAGGGGTTGGTCCCTACAACCGGCTTTGCGCCACCCGATGGCGCGATCGAGGCTGGCGCGTTGGTAAAACCAAGCCCGACAAGCCCGGCCTGTGCCAGACGATAGGTGTGATAGCCCAGCACGCCGCAGTTATAGCTGTTGCAGATGCTCAGCACGGCAACGCCCTGTTCGCGCGCAGCGGTGATCAGCGTCTCATACCCGAGATCGATGGCTGAATGGGCAAATCCGGTTGCGGCATCTACGGTAACTACACCTGGCTTGGGCCGTGTCATGACCGGTTTGGCAAGACCGTCGACCTTGCCACATTGGACATGCTCACAATAGATCGGGATATAGGCCAGTCCATGGCTTGCCACGCCGTCCGCCTCGGTTGCCGCGGTCGCAACCGCCAGCGGGCGGGCGTTTTCCGGTGAAGTCCCCGCAGCAACAAGCGCGCGAAACGACAGGTCTTCGATTTCGTTCAGAGTAAGGGTCCGGGTCTCGGTCAAATCAGTACCTCATCAGTCATTATCAGAAAGCCCGGCCCCTGCACCCAGCAGGCGGGATTCCTCGGTTGCGGGGGCATAGGTGCGGTGGGCAAAGCGATTCAGCGTTGCCCAAGCCTGATCAGTCGGGGCGGCGCGGGTCTGATGTGGGCGGGGGCCTGTGCGCTGTTCCCCCAGCGAAACCACCACCCTGCGCGCCTGGGCGGGTAAGGTATCTGGGGTCGACACGGAATACCCATCACATGCCGCCAGATGCCCATCACAATCAAGCACCACACAGCCCTTGAGTTCACGTGCCGCATAGGCAGCAAAGGGCAGTAACAGTGCAGGGATTGCAATGTTGGCCATCTCAACCGGTCCGGCGCGCAGCTGTTCGGCACAATCCGACAGCAAGGTGCCAGTGGCCAGAGGGCACAAAGCGCCCTTGCCCTGCCATGGGCCCTGCATCGCATCTGGTCTGTGATCTGCCGGCGCCGCAGCCAAACCCAAGTCCAGCAGGTGGGCCAGCTCTGTAGTCCCGTCCAGCCCATGCCCGCACAACCAGCGTGTGGCCTTGGCGGCCTCTTCTGCCAGACCCCAGGCATAACCTGCCCCTCGGGCGGCGCGTTTAGAGGTGGCTTCGATCTCGTTCAGTGAATAGGTCATTGCGGCAACTCCGGATAAACCCAAAGATCGGCATTTTCCGGCGTTAACTCATCAGGATATGGTGCGCCGGAATACATGCAGATCCGCACCCAGCGGTCCGACCGGGGGTCAAAATGGGTTGCCCCAAAAAACGACAGCTTGGCCCGCAGCATGTCGATAGGCAGGACAGTGGCGCTGATCGTATTGTCGTGGATTTCACCATAGGGGGCTACTCGGCTCATTTGAGCGCGGCGCAGGGTGTGGCGATGTTCAGGATGGCGCAGCAGAAACTCTGCAACGGAGGAGCGAGTATCCCATTCGGCAAGTGCCTTAAACGCCATCGCGGCGTCACGGGCCGGGGCAAGGGGCTGTTCGTAACCGGCTATCGGTTCCTCAAAGCGCTCACCCAGTCGCGGCTCCAGCTTCTCCTCGGAGACATACCAGGCCCGCGCACAGTTTTCCGCTGCGTTCCAATCCAGATCCAAGGCCCAGCCAAAACTGTTACTGATCAGATCGCGCGCAGCGCCTACCGACATTGATCCATCAATCACATGGGCACTTGAATTGCTGTCGGCCATACAACAGCTCAGCCCATCGACCAATTCGCCATAGGGCTCAAGGATAAGCGAGGCGAGCAGTTCCTGGCCCTCCTCGCTCAGCGCGGATTGCGACCACAGGATCAACCGATCCCAGGGTTGGTTCTGCGTCAGATCATCCCTGTCCAGATACCCAGAGATTGCCTGCAGATCGTTGTTGAGCGCCGCCAGCTTATCGCGCTGGACCGGATGCTCAGACTGCCACCAGGACATCGAGAGTTTGCTACGATCATAGATGCCACGGAATTGACGGGCCTCATCTTCCGAGGCGGTCAAGAGCGACCGTACCCGGGCGATGGCCTCCTCTCGCGCCATGATCCAGTTATTGAACAAGATCGGATGGTTGACGATGAAGGGGGCCATGCCCAGACCTGTGGAATTGCCAATGCCGAGCCAACTGGCGATCTGCGGATCTAACTGCGCGGTTTGATCGCCGCCCTTCACTTGGGCCATATGCTGCACCAGGTCGCGCACAAAGGTCCGGGTCAGGTAGACCGACAACATCTCGGTCTGGAACGGGCCGTTGACCTCGGGGCGACTGGCTGTTTTCTCGCGATCTGCAGCCCCAAACTTGCCGGAACCATACACGGCGGTTGTCCGCATCAGGTAGCCAACCTGATAAATCTGTTCCAGATCGGGTTGTTGACCAGCGGCCAGACGGTCGACCACATGTGCCCACAGGCGGACTGACCGGTTGGCGCGCGACAATGACAGTTCTGACTCGCTGACGCGCCCGGCCTCTTGCACTGGTACGTTTTGCGACAGGCGGTGAATATCATCCGCCGTCGGAATGCCGTCAAATAGCGCGAAGGTGGCATCCCAGGCCTCGGCGATGACCCGGTCCGAGCGTTTTTCGGGCGGCAGATCATGGGCAAACGCCACCAGAGAATATGCGTGATCAGGGCCTTGCGCGGTATAGACCGCATGGCCAACGCCGTGTTCGTCAATCTCGAACGCAGGGCGGGAAAAACTCCAGTTTTCCTGCGCCATACGGCGGGTCAGTTGCCGCATAAAGCTGAGACGGCATTGATGCAGCGAGCCCAGCCGCGACAGCCGCATGACCATCGCGGGATCACGTCTGACATTTTCAGTCTGCACGCGTGTATTCATAGTGTTACCCTTGTGGGACGAAGTTCTCGGCAAAAAACTTATACCAGTTTCTGCCCATGATCCCGGCCACTTCGTCATCGTTCAGGCCGGTCGCGCGTAACCCTTGTTCGATGTTCCCAAAATCTCGGTTGTCCTGAAACCAGCCCGGCATGGGCGGAAAGCCTGGTGCCGAAGCGGATCCCTCGCCATAGTCGATTTCCTTGGTCCAGCGGCCAACCCGCATCCATTCCACAATGCTGTCGGGTTGATCCTGACACAGGTCTGTGCCGATCCCCAGATGCTGCGCGCCGTATTTGTCGGCGGCGCGTGCGATCATCTCGCAAAAACTGTCCAGCGTGCAGTCGGATTTATCTTTCAGATGGTGGGGATAAACCGAAAAGCCAAGCATCCCGCCATTTTCCGTCACTGCACGAATGACATCGTCACGCTTGTTACGCAGCGCGGGCGACCAATCATACGGGTTCGCGTGAGTGATGGCTATGGGACGCTCGGACAATTCAGCGGCCTCGATGGTGGAACGGTCCGCCGAATGGCTCATGTCCACTACAAGACCTACGCGGTTCATCTCTTTGATCACCTGCTTGCCCATACGGGTGATGCCTGTGTCTTCGGCCTCATAACAGCCGGTCGCCAGCAAGGACTGGTTGTTATAGGTCAGCTGCATGAAACGGGTGCCAAGATCGTGCAGGATTTCGACTAGCCCGATATCGTCTTCGATGGGCGAGGGGTTCTGAAAGCCAAAGAACACAGCCGTCCGGCCCGTTTTACGAGCCGTATCGATATCGCTGGCCCAGCGCCCTTTCATGATCAGGTCCGGGTTTTGTTCGAACCAGCGGTTCCATTTCTCGAAATTCAGAACCGTTTCGCGAAAGTTCTCGTGGTACGAGATGGTGACGTGGATCGCGTCCACGCCCCCGTCACGCAGTTGGCGGAAAATCTTTTCCGACCAGTTGGCATATTGTAGCCCGTCGATCCGCATCACACGGGGCCCGCGCTGATATAGGCGGTTTTGACCGTGGTATAGAACTCGGCCGCAGCCTTACCCTGTTCGCGCGGCCCGTAAGAGCTGTCGCCGCGGCCGCCAAAAGGCACGTGGTAATCGGTGCCTGCAGTGGGCAGGTTCACAGTCACAACACCAGTGCGCGCATTGCGACGGAAATGCGTGGCGCGGGCCAGCGATTTGGTCACGATGCCCGAGGTCAGGCCAAAGTTGGTGTCGTTGACGACGCTCAGCGCTTCGTCATAGCTGCCAACCTTGATGACACTGGTCAGGGGCGCGAACATTTCTTCGCGGTTGATGCGCATGTCGTTGTTGGTGTTCAGAAACACGCCCGGCGACATGTAGAACCCGTCATGAGGCATCTCCAGCCGGGTTCCGCCACAGGCCAGCTCGGCCCCTTCGGATTTGCCCAGATCAACATAGGCCAGGTTTTCGCTCAGCTGCTGTTGGCTGACGACGGGACCCATCTGCACGCCTTCCTCCAGCGCGTGGCCGACCTTCATCGCTTGCGCACCGGCCACCAGCTTTTCGACAAACGCGTCATGGATACCCGCATGCACGACAAGGCGCGAAGACGCCGTGCACTTCTGTCCGGTGCCGCCAAACGCTCCTCCCAATGCCAGAGTAACGGCCAGATCCAGATCGGCATCGTCCATCACTGCCAGCGCGTTTTTTGATCCCATTTCCATCTGAACTTTGGTCAGGTTCTGGATGGCGGCTGCTGCGATACCCTTGCCGACCGGGACTGACCCGGTAAAGGAAATTGCATTGACCTTGGGGCTTTCGACCAGGCGTTGCCCGATGCTGCGCCCCGAACCCATGACCAGACTGAACAGACCTTTGGGGATGTCCTGACGTTCGATGATTTCGGTCAGTGCGACAGCGGATGCCGGGGTGATGTTGGCGGGTTTCCACACAACCGCGTTGCCATAGCACAGTGCTGGAGCAATCTTCCAAGAGGCAGTCGCGGTAGGGAAGTTCCATGGGCTGATGATGGCGACAACACCGACAGCTTCGCGGCGAACGTCTACTTCGATATCGGGGCGCACAGAATCCGCGTTCTCACCGATTTGACGCAGGCATTCAGCTGCGTAATAGGTAAAGAACTGCCCGGCGCGGAACACTTCGCCTTTGCCTTCGGCCAGCGGCTTGCCTTCTTCGCGCGCCAAGAGCGTACCCAGTTCTTCGGCCCGGACCATCATTTCATTACCGATAGCGTTCAGAACAGCTTGCTTCCGTTCGATGCCATAGGCGGCCCATTCAGCCTGTGCAACACGGGCTTGATCCAGCGTCGCCTCAAGCTGGTCAGCGCTGGCCTGTGCAAACATGCCGACCAGATCGCTCAGGTCCGAAGGATTGCGGTTTTCGATTTCAGACTCACCTGCCAGCCATTCGCCAGCAATCAGATTCAGTTGTGTCACGTTACGCCCCAGTGCGATTTCATTTGACCTAGGATGGATTTTTTGGCGAACATCAGTCAAACTCAATTAAATGAAACAAATTGCAGAAAAACTGAAGTATGGCGATCAAGATTGAAACACTGCGCAGTTTTTGCACGGTTGTGCAGACTGGTAATCTGACCGAGGCCGCCGACCGTCTTGGGCGAACGCAATCGGCGGTGTCGATGACGCTGAAGCAGCTTGAGGAGCACCTGGGTAAGAAGCTGTTCGAGGGAGAGCGCAAAAACCGACTGTCGGAAGTGGGTCGGCAGGTTCATGATTTGGCTTTGAAGCAGGTCAGACAGTTCGATCAAACAGTTCAGGATATCGAGGCAATAGCCAGCGCAGAGTACGGGCTGTTGCGGATCGTGTCTGTGCCGTCGGTGGCGGCTCTTGCCTTTCCCAAGGTGCTGAGTCACATGAATAGCCATTTCCCCGATATCAGGATCGAGCTCCGCGATACCGATACACAGCAGGTACTGGACGCGGTTGTGCAAGGAAAAGCGGATATCGGCATTGCATCCGGGTATCTTGCGCTAAACGGGGTCACAGCCACGCCCTTGTTCGAAGACAGGTTTGGGGTGGTTTGCACGGCTGCACACCCGCTGGCACAGCAATCGGAGACGCCAACCATCGAACAGGTGGCTTCGGTTCCCTTCATACGCAATGCTCTGTGCGATCTGGTTCAGTCCCCGCGGTTTCACGCGGCGATTTCGAAGGCCGGTGTGACCATTCAGAACACCCATTCACTGATCGCATTGGTGCGCACTGAGGAATGGGTGACGGTTTTACCGCAAACCGTTGCACGGTCTCTCCCTGAGGCTATCGTCTTCCGTCCTATCGCTGATCTCGAAGATCAAAGGCAGGTGTATCTTTATGTCTCGCAACGCTCGCGCTTTCAAACGCTGACGGACGCGTTTGGGGACTTCATCCTGAAGCAGGATCTTGTACTGGGATCTGAGGACTGACTGGATAAAATCTGTACCCCTGTCTGAGATGGCGCCGCTTAGGGGATATTGATGGCAGACAAGCCCACTCAAGAATCGGCTGCACCTATTTCAGGCGTCATATCGACCAAGATCAGAATAAACCGAATCTAATATTCGAGAAAGACGCATATATTGATTTGTGGCATGTTGTTCTTGATGGGTCATGTGTCGGCATGTTTGAATTTTCCTGTCAAACCGGCGCGCCCGGTAACTGGCTAAGAAAGGGGGATGGAACGTCATCCCGATGTCGTTTGGCAGGCGTACCGCTGCCCATAGGGTAAGAAGAAAAGCGCCTCGAACGCCCAACACGGAGAAATAATATGAACAAACTCACTATGTTACTGGGAGGCGCGTCGATGATAGTCGCTGTGCCTGCTTTTGCTGCTGACATTGTGATCGGTGTGCCGAACTGGCCATCGGTAAATGCAACAGCGCACATTCTAAAGGTTGCGATCGAACAAAATCTGGGGCTAGAGGTCGAGCTTCAGAATGGCACCAACCCGATCGTGTTCGAGGCGATGGATTCCGGCGCCATGCACGTACACCCCGAAGTGTGGATGCCGAACCAGCAGAACCTGCATGACACCTATGTAACCGAAAAGGGTACAGTTACCTTCAATTCCAATGGCGTTGAGGCGTTTCAAGGAATGTGTGTCGACAAAGCGACCGCTGATGCCAATGATATTCGGTCCATTGACGACCTGACCAATCCCGACATCGCGGCACTGTTCGACAGCAATGGCGACGGGCAGGGCGAAGTATGGATCGGTGCCCCCGGCTGGGCGTCGACCAACGTCGAGAAAATCCGGGCCAAATCATATGGCTATGACCAGGTCATGGAACTGACCGAGATAGACGAAACCGTCGCCTATGCGAACCTTGATAACGCGATCAAAGCGGGTGAGCCTTGGGTGGGTTTCTGCTATACGCCGCATTACGTGTTTGAACTGCATGATCTTCAGATCCTGGAAGAGCCGGCCTATGACGCGGCAAAATGGAATGTCCTGCAGCCCACGGATGATCCGGATTGGCTGGAGAAATCCGAAGCAGGTGTCGCCTGGGATTTGGCCTATCTGCACCTTCACTATGCCAAATCTCTTGAGGATGAGTACCCCGAAGTTGCTCGGCTGTTGTCCAACATGAAACTGGATACTGCCGCTGTCTCGGCCATGACTTATGCGCTTGTCATAGATGGCAAAGAGCCGCTCGCATATGCCGAAGAATGGGTCGGTGCGAACGAAGATGCAGTTCTGAACTGGATGTCAGAGTGATCGGTAACGCTCGGAACTGAATTACAGATAGGCCGCCGGGAATGCCTGGCGGCCTGTTTTGCATTGAAGGGGCAAGTATGACCGAAACAGTCGTTAAGCTGACAGATGTCTGGAAGATTTTCGGTGCGCGGGCAGAAGAGGCCATGACCGCAGTACGGGATGAAGGGATTGGAAAGCCTGAAGTTCTTGAAAGGTATAATTGTGTGGTCGGCGTACAGGGTGCGTCTTTCGAAGTCCCGCGCGGCGAAATCTTCTGCATTATGGGTCTTTCGGGATCCGGGAAATCCACGCTGGTGCGCCACGTGAACCGCTTGATCGAGCCGACCTCAGGCAAGATCGAGATTCTGGGCCAGGACGTATCCAAAATATCCGAGGCTGAGCTGCGCCGTATCCGCGCGCAGCAGATCGGGATGGTTTTCCAGCATATGGCGCTGATGCCGCACCGATCTGTCAGAGACAATGTGGCCTATCCTTTGGAAATTCGAAAAGTGTCCAAATCCAAGCGCTGGGCCGTCTCGGACCATGCGCTGGGTTTGGTGGACCTGACCGGGTACGAAGATCGCCTGCCCAAAGAATTGTCGGGCGGGATGCAGCAGCGTGTTGGAATTGCCCGCGCGCTGGCCTCTGATCCGGAAATCCTGTTAATGGACGAGCCCTTTTCTGCGCTCGATCCGCTGATCAGGCTGCAGCTGCAGGACCAGTTCAAAGCGCTGGTCGCCCAGTTGCAGAAGACCACATTGTTCATCACCCATGATCTGGACGAAGCTATCCGCATTGGCCACCGAATTGCGATCATGAAAGATGGTGTCATCGTTCAGATTGGCACACCGGAAGACATCGTGATGAATCCGGCCGATGACTATGTGCGCGAGTTTGTTCAGGGCATATCCAAACTGAAACTGGTCAAGGCGCATTCAATCATGGAGCCACTGGACAGCTATTCCGGCCCGACCGACGGCGCGCCGCGCGCGGATGAGGGGGCCGATCTGGATCAGTTGATCGACCTGGCTGTCGACACGGACCTGCCGGTGATCATCACCGATGCAGGACAGGACGTGGGCGTCGTGACCAAACCGCGCCTGCTGCGCGGAATTCAGGGGGGCAAGAATGACTGATGTAACCACCGAAGTGAAAGTCACCGCCGCCTCGGATATCGAGGTCGACCATGAGGCACTGGATCGGTCCATTCACGAGTTTGCTGGTCCGAATGGGGACTATTACGTCAAGGCGTTTCACAAGATCCATGATGCAACCAGCGCGGTTCCGAATACGTTCAATCTCTGGGCCGGGGTTCTGGGGCCTTTGTGGTCAGCATCACGAGCCATCTGGGGGATGTTCTGGACCTTTCTGATCCTGGAAATCATCGCTTGGGTTCAGATCGGGCGTGGTGCCTGGGGCAATCCGGGCGCTGACATGGTGGAACGTGCCGAACGTCAGCAGGCACGCGCCGACGAGCTGCTGGCGCGGGCGGCCGATGCGACAGAGAAGGCCGATATTGACCGTTTCACCAAGCTGGCAGCGAATATACAGAAAGCCGCCGATGCCAGCTTTGGAAAAGCCGCGGCGGCGCAGTCTGAAGCGCTGAGCATCATGATCACCGGATTGCTGATGCTGCTGGTCTTCAAACTGGCACAGGGCTTCTATGCCGACCGCGTCTATGAAAAACAGTATTCAAAATGGCGGACAGATCCGGACAGTACCGAAAGTGGCCAGTCCAGGCGAAATATGGTGCTGGGGGCTGTGCTTGTTGCGGCGATTGGGCCGTTGATCGTCTACAAATTCACGGTCAATGCTTCGCTGGCCATGTTGGATGCATTCCCCGAAAAAGAAGTGTCCGCACTGATATTGGGTGAGGGCGGCGGGACCCTGTTTTCAAACCTTGCAAGCTGGATGGAGGCGCAGATAGATGCGGCCGCTCTTGCTGGCGGGGACGTATTCGATGGGATTGTCGCTGGGGTTCGGTCGGTTCTGGATGCCCTGACCATTGCGCTGATCGGGTCGCCTTGGCCGGTTGTGATGCTGGTGATATGTGTGACGGCTTGGCGGGCTGCAGGCCCCCGAGTGGCGATCTTCACGGCGTCTTCATTGGCCTATATCGCCTTGCTGGGATATTGGGATGTGGCGATGGAAACCGTGGCGCTGGTCGGTGCGGCGGTGCTGTTATGCGTTGTTTTTGGCATTCCACTGGGCATTTGGTTTGGCAAGTCCAGGCGTGCCTACCGCGCGGCAGAGCCCGTGCTGGACTTGATGCAGACTTTGCCGGCCTTCGTCTATCTGATCCCGATTATCGCCTTCTTTGGCACCGGCAACCCGCCCGGCATTCTGGCCACGATCATCTTTGGCATGCCGCCGGTCATCCGACTGACCGCGCTGGGCATGCGCGGAGTGCCCGACAGTATCAAAGAGGCTGCTGTGGCTTTTGGGGCCTCGAAATGGCAATTGCTGAAGGATGTCGAGATACCTCTGGCCTTGCCGTCGATCATGACCGGGGTGAACCAGACTATCCTGATGTGCCTATCGATGGTGGTGATCATTTCGCTGATCGGTGGCGGAGGGCTGGGCAAGGAAATCCTTGAGGCGTTGCAATATGCAGCCAAGGGGCCCGGCCTGTTGGGCGGCTTTGCCATTTTGTTCCTTGCTATGGTCATGGACCGTATTGTTCAGGGCGCATTCCGGCGAGAAGACGAAAGAATCTGAACTTCTATGCCCTCTGCTCAGGCCGGGGGCATTTTTTTACCGGAGGATGAAATGGTCGACCGCTATGAGCAGTCCATGATGGACAATTTGTACTGGTGGGGCATACCGACGATGTTTCGCTGCCCCAATATCGGACCCGAGGGGCAGGATATTGCACTTGTCGGTGTGCCGCATTCGACCGGAAACGGGACAACCGAAAGGGATCAGCATCTGGGCCCGCGCGCCTTGCGGAATGTCTCGGCGGTACAGCGCAGGGTCCATTCGGTTTTTGAGATCGACCCCTGGAGCCGCGCGAAGATTGCCGATGTCGGCGATGTACCCTTTCCGCGCGCCAACGATAACGAAGACTGCATCGAACGCATTACCGCCTTTTACAAGGACATAGATACAGCAGGTGCTCGCCCGGTGTCAGTTGGCGGTGACCATTCCATTACCGGCGGGATCGTACAGGCGCTGGGCTGCGGGAAGCTGGCCGGAGGAGAGCCGATCAGCTTTCTGCATCTGGATGCGCATACGGATGTGTTCACCAAGGTCGACCACTTTCTGGGGGCAAAGAAATCCGCCGCCCATTGGGGGGCCTATCTGGCGGATCAGGGGCAGGTTGACCCAACCCGGTCGATGCAGATCGGCCTGCGAGGCCATCCGCGCAGCCTGGACTGGTTGCAGCCTTCTTACGACTATGGGTACAACATCGTCACCATGCGCGAATTTCGTCAGCGCGGGCTTGCAGATGTAGTGGCGCAGACCAAAGAGGTTCTAGGTGACCGCCCGGTCTATATCACCTTCGATCTGGATTGCCTTGACCCGACAATCGCTCCGGCGGTGTCCAATCTGGAGCCGGGCGAAAAGGGGTTCGACATTGACGAAGCCATTGGTATCCTGCGTGCCGCGCGCGGCTTGAACATTGTCGGCGGTGACGTTGTTTGCATGATGCCCACTAAGGACAGCCCCAACAATATCACCGCCCTGACCGCGGCGGCGGTGATGTTCGAGATGATCTCGATGATTGCCGAAAACACCGACTAGCGGCGGGCGTCTACGGCCTGTGCCAGAACACACAGTAGCTCGAACATCAGTGAGATGCCCAGCCAGGCCGTGCCCCCAGCGGCATCGAAGGGGGGTGCGACCTCGACCAGATCAGCACCAACCAGATTGACACCGCTTAACTGGCGGATCACCTGCTGCGCCTGAAAGCTGTTTGGCCCGCCAATTTCCGGCGTGCCAGTGCCGGGGGCATAGGTGGGGTCCACAAAGTCGATGTCATAGGTGCAATAGGTCTGACCTGTTCCGACGATCTCCCGCACCTCGGCCATGACATCGTCAATGCCGCGGTCGAACAGTTCTTCGATGCGGATGATGCGGATGCCCTGTGCCTCGGCCCAATCGATATCGTCTGTGTTATAGGCCGTACCGCGTATGCCGACCTGAACAAAGCGCTTGGGGTCTACAAGGCCCTCTTCAACGGCACGACGAAACGGTGTGCCATGGGTGTATTTGTAGCCGCCGAAATAGCTGTCGAACAGGTCGGTGTGGCTGTCGAATTGAATAAGGCCTAATGGCTCCGACTTGGCCAGAGCGCGCAAGACGGGCAGGGTGGTCAGGTGGTCGCCGCCCGCGGTTAGCGGCGTTATGCCCCGTTCGGTCAGATCGTCATAGAAAGACGTGACTCGGTTCATGGTGTCTTCGATGTCCACCGGGTTCGGCGCGACATCACCCAGATCGGCGCAATTCACCATGGCAAAAGGGGCTACACCGGTGACCGGGTTCATTGCGCGGATCATGGTCGAATAGTCGCGCAACTGCCGAGGCCCATGCCGCGCGCCTGGGCGGTTTGTGGTGCCGCCATCCCACGGGATCCCGATGATCCCAATATCAACTTCGTTGATCCGGTCGTCCTTGGGGGTCAGTTCGGGAAGGCGCATGAACGTGGGGACACCAGCGAAACGCGCAAGCTCCATTGCCGAGACCGGCTGAAAGAAGGGGTTTGTCATGAGGGCCTCATCTGAGTGTATGTGCTGCAAGCCTACTGGCTAGAGTCGGTCGACGTAAGTCTAATAGAGAATGCGAAACCGTCTGCGGATTTCAGCGTCCTGTTCTTCGGTCAGGTATTGCGGATGATGTCGTGCCAGGATGTCCTTTGCGTGCCGGCGGGCAACCGTCCACGCATCTGCGGCCCCTTCGGTCTGCCATGTCCGGGGTTCGTTCCGGTCAGCCAGCGCTGGATAGAAGTAGTCCCGTTCCATCGCAGCATAGGTGTGGGCGCTTCCCAGAAAATGACCGTCGCCCAGTACCGCATGACAAATGGCGTCGAATCCCAGGTTTTCGTCGGTCACTTCGATGCCGCGCAAAGCGCGATAGGTGTGAGAGTGCATTTCGTCGTCAAGGACGAACCCTTCGAAACTGACGCCCAGCAACGAAGCGGTCATGCCCGAGCTTTCGTAGATCAGATTGCCGCCAGCCAGCGCCGCAGCGAGCGAGGTCATTCCTTTCTCGGCCCCGTACTGTGCGTCGATAGCTTTGGCATCAGTCATCGAGGCGGCCACTCCCGAAGGCAGCCCCAGTGCGTTAGTGATCTGTGCCGACGCCGCGTTCAGGATGGCGGTCTCACCGCTGCCACCTGCGAAGGATCCTGTGCGTAAATCAACAATGAAAGGCCAGTTCGAAAACACCATCGGAAACCCAGGCTTGATCGCGTTGACCATAACAAGGCTGGCCAGTGTCTCGGCCAAAGACTGCGCCAGAAACCCGGCGAGTGTCGCGGGTGCTGTGGCGCCCGCCTGTGCGGCGGTAATGCAGGACATCGGGATATTATGTGCGATACATTCATAGACAACATCCACCGCATCCTCGCCATAGCGCAGCGGTGAAATCACCGGGCTGATATGGGCCTTCAGAAACGGCCGCTTAGCGAACTCACCCGGCCCGCCTGCAACGATGTCGAGCATTTCGACGATCGGGGCCACATGTTCGGCAAGGGTAAACGACGTGGCAATCGGTTTGGTGGTATTGCGAACCAGAGCGTAAACCGTGTTCACGTCCAGATCGAAAACATCTGGCAGATCAGTCGCGACACAGCAGCGCGTAAACCAGCTGACATTGGCCAGCGTATCCTGAAGCCGCGTGAAATCATGCAGATCGGCCAGCGTGGATGGGCGATAGTGGCCGCTCTCCAGATCCAGCGTCTGCACCGCCGCACCGCCGGTGCCAAAGAACACACGATTTCCGCCCACTTCGATCGAGCGCGCTTCGTCCCGGCCATGAAAGGAGAAAGTCTTGGCAGCGGACCCAATAGCGTCTTCAACCAAGTTTCGAGGAAATAGCAGCCGCCCTTGCTGTCCGGTTTGTGCACCGGCTGACCGCAGGTCGTTGGCCAGCCTGTCCGGGACCTCGCCCATGCCCAGAGTTTCCAGAAGCCTTAAGGCGGTATTGTATATTTGTTTGACTTCGGACTGTGTCAAAGGTTGAAAGCGACCACCGGCTTGCCCGGGGGGGCACGGATCTATGGCGGGCTCTGCTGCGCGTTGCGCAAGACGCGCATTTCGACCGCTTCTTTTACTGCCCTTTGACAACGCCCAATCCTTTTCATGTCAGAATTCCCGGAATCGTAAAGGGCGATGCGGGGTCTCTGCAAAAGGGAAATGCGCCTTTCAGAATCCTCAATCGTAGTTTCGATTTTTCAGCACAAGCCATTCGTAAGCTGTTGCGAAGACCCGTTTTCAGCAAAACCTATTGGGGTTCAGAGGAGCAAAGCCAATGAAGTCGCGGACAAAAGTAGTGGTAATTGGTGGCGGGATCGCAGGGTGCTCAACTCTGTATCACCTGACGCAAGAAGGATGGGCAGATGTCGTCCTGGTCGAACGAAACGAGTTGACCTCTGGTACCACCTGGCATTCAGCCGCGCAGGTGACGAATTTTGGAACAAACCAGACCATGGTTGGACTGAAATCCCATTCGATCAAACTGTACCAAGACCTGTCTGCGAATCCCGACTATCCCATCAATTACCACCATGGTGACGGCGGAATCAGGTTGGCGAACACCCAAGCACAAATGCAGGGATACCGTCATTTCGCTTCGATGGCCCGGGGGATGGATGTCCATTTCGAGGTTATTGATGCCGAAGAATGCGCTCGGCGGCACCCTCTGATCTCGACCGAAAACCTAATTGGCGGGCTGTGGGATCCTTTGGACGGGGATATTGATCCGGCTCAGCTGTGTCAGGCGTTGGCCCGGGCTGCACGTTTGGCCGGGGCCGAAGTGTACCGGAATACCCCGGTTGTCGGGTTGATCCAGCACAAGGATGACACCTGGACGGTACAGACCGAACACGGTGATATCGACTGTGACATCGTGGTGAATGCCTGCGGATATCGTGTGAACGAAGTGGGCGCCTTGATGGGAGTGCACCACCCCGTGGCCTCAATGGAGCATCAGTATTTTCTGACGGAAGAAATTCCTGCAATCCGCGATGCCGGCCACCGAATGCCTTTGCTGCGATGTCCGATCAGCGATTTCTACTGTCGACAAGAAAAGAACGGCCTCTTGCTGGGGTTCTATGAACAGGACTGCAAGACCTGGGGCATGGACGGGATCGATCCAAATTTTGTAAATGCGCTTTGCCCGGACGATCTGGACCGCGTGTCGGACGTACTGGAAGGCGCTTTTGCTCGGATGCCTGCGCTGTTAGAGGCCGGGATTCACACGGTCGTCAACGGGCCGATAACCTATACGATTGATGGTGCACCACTTGTCGGGCCGATCCCGGGCAAGCGCAACGCCTTCTGTATTATCGGCCTGCGGGCTGGATTGGGTGAGGGCGGTGGCCATGGTTGGCTGTTGGCCCAGCAGATTGTGCATGGAGAGGCCTGTTATGACACCTGGTGCCTGGACCCGCGCAGGTTCACCGACCATGCGAATGTCGAACTGACGGCATTGAAGGCGGTTGAGGATTATCAAAACGAATTTCGCTTTCACCTCCCGCATGAACACCGCCCTGCAGGAAGGCCCGCCAAGACCACTGCTTTGACCCCGGTTCTAGCGGCCGAGGGCGCCGAATTCACTGTCGTCAATGGATGGGAAAGGGTGGATTACATCAAGCCTGACCCCAGCTTTGAACCGACCCTCAGTTTCGATTTTGACGAAACCTATGATCTGGTCGGGGCCGAGGTGGCAAATGTTCAGTCCAATGTCGGGTTGTCCGAGGTGAATGGTTTCAACCGTATCGAGATTACCGGCGCGGATCGGCATGCCTTTCTGGATCGTCTGTTTTGCGGTGCTGTCACGCGCCGCGACGGCAGGATTGGGCTGGGCTATCTTTTGAACCATCACGGGATGGTCAAAGCCGAAGCGACTGTGGCGAACCTGCCCGCCAGCGATCGCGGCCCTGCCCGGGTCTGGTATGGCTCGGCGGCGGCAAGTGAATTCCACGATATGGATTGGCTAAAGCAGAACCGCCACCCCGATGAAGACGTGCATTTACGCAGTCTGACCAACGACTACACCATTCTGATCCTTGCCGGCCCGAAATCACGTGATGTGCTGGCGTCCTGCGCGCGCGGTGATTGGTCCCCGGCAGCTTTTCCATGGCTGAGCGTCAGGGAGTGCTTTGTTGGCTTCGCTCCGGCAACGGTAATGGCGGTGAGTTTTTCTGGCGAACTTGCATATGAAATCCACGTTCCCAACCCTTCGCTTTATAGCGCATATCTGGCGCTGCGGCGGGCTGGAGAGCGCTTCGGCCTCAAGTTGTTTGGCGCTCGGGCGATCGACTCCATGCGGATGGAAAAGACGTTCCTGCACTGGAAGGCTGATTTGATCACCGAGTTTGATCCTTTTGAAACAGGTCTGAATCGGTTTGTGAGGTTGGAAAAGGGCGACTTCATCGGGCGCGATGCCCTGCTGAACCGTGATGCTGATGGGCCGCGGAGAAAACTCGTGCCGCTCCGGTTGGAAACCGGACAGGGACCTGCCCATGCCGGGGCTTCGCTTATGATGGGTGACACGGTTGTCGGGACAATCACCTCGGGCGAGTGGGGGCACCGCACCGGCCTCAATCTTGCCCATGGATTTGTCGATCCGTCACTTGCAGAAATCGGGTGCAAGATAGAGTTGGATCACTGTGGAAAACGGGTCAACGCAACGGTGATCGCACCTTCGCCCTATGACCCGGACCATAGCAGGCTCCGGGCTTGACGCAGAACGGGCTGCAAGTTCATCATTGCAATGAGGGGCGTTCTTTGTTTCGCTAGTTTTGATGTAATCGAAACAACGGACTCTAAATGTGCCAAAGTCGCTAAGCCTCCGCTGGCTGGAAGTCTTTCAGTTGGTCGCAAAGTCAGGATCGATCCAACAGGTCGCATCGGAAACCGGTTTGTCCATCAGCACAGTTTCCAATCACCTGCGAAGCCTTGAGACCGCGTTGGGCATTGATTTGGTGGATCACGGGCGTCGTCCAATGGGTCTGACACCTGCCGGTGAAGTCTATGCGCGCCATGTCCGCGATGGGCTGATCGTTTTGAAAAAGGCCGAGGCGGAGATCCGGTCGGGTAACTGGCGCCATGCGACGGATTTGAGGCTGGCACTGATTGATGATTTCGACAATCAAATCTCGCCAGACCTGTTTCGGTTTCTTGCGCATGCTTTGCCGCGCTGCAGTTTTCGGCATTTCACACGCCCCAGCCATGAGATCATTGCCAAGTTACAGGAACACAAGCTGGATGCAGGGGTGGCGACCCGACCGTTCGAACGGACCGAGGGCCTGATCGAATACCCGTTGATGCGCGACCCTTTTATCGTTGTTTTGCCCGGAGCGTTCAGTGGCATGCCCGAGGAGATGTTTTCATCAAACGCAGAATTGCCGTTGCTGCGCTATTCGCGTGATTACGTGATCGGCAAGCAAATTGAGATACAGCTCAGGCGAGGTAAATTTGATCTGCCCAACAGGTTCGAACTGGAATGCAATCAGTCGATCATAGGATTGGTCGCTGAAGGCACCGGTTGGACCATCACCACGGCCGCAAGTTTTCATAGGGCCCACAGATTTCACGACCAAGTTCGGGTGGTGCCATTTCCCGGCCGAAACTTTGTAAGAACAGTGTCTTTATTCACGACCGACGTATACCCCGAGACCACTTCGAAGCTAATCCAGAGAGCGATGGGAAAGCTTATCCGTCAACATTTTACCGATCCGATGTGCGCAAGTCACGCCTGGTTGAAAGGTGAGTTTCGCACCATGGAGAACGAGGCCGCCTGAAGTCAGCCGGGGCGCCCCAGCGATTGGCGTTCGACCAAATTGGTTCGCAACTGTACATTGCAACTTTCGGTGGGCTTTTCGATCAATCCAACCAGTTCCAGCGCAGCCCGTCGACCCATTTCCCGATGTGGGACATGCACGGTCGTCAAACCTGGATCGGTGATCTGCGCCAGCTCGATATCGTCGAACCCTGTGACGGATACGTCCTGAGGAACTCTAAGCCCCATCTCCTTGGCCCGGCGCGAGGCACCGATAGCCAGAACATCGTTCCCGCACAGCACCGCTGTTGGTCGATCTTGCCGAGACATCAGACGGGAAAACGCCTCTGCCCCGTTTTCGATTTCATATGGCGTTTCTACGATCGTCAGCCGGTCATTTGGGATATTGTTGCGGCGCATTGCTTCTTGCACCCCTTCGATCCTCAGGCGGGCACGGTCGTTTCCGGTGCTGACACCAGAAATCATACCCAGGGTCCGGTGACCCAGCTTGATCACTTGATTTGCCAGTTCGGCCATGGCCGCACGGTTGTCAAATCCGACCGAAGGGACTGGTGCGTCTGCCTGAAACGACCACGCTATCAGAACCGGAATCCTGCGCTTTGCGAGATAGTCATAGATCCGCGAGTCTCGATCATGCCCGATCAGCAGCAACCCATCCGCCCCCCGTGCGACCAGGTTGCGTATCTGCTCTTCTTCGATCTCAGGCTGATAGGCCGAACTAGAGACAAGCAGGGTATAGCCATGCTGGCGCAGCTCTTCCTGAAAGGCCTGAAGTCCACGCGCAAAGATCGCGTTTTCCATGGTGGGAATGATGGCGCCGATGGTGTGCGACCGTCTGGCAGCCATAACACGTGCGGCAAAATTCGGCGTGTACCCCAAAGCGTCAACGGCAGACTGAACCCGATCACGCGTAGCCTGCACCACCAGGCTCGGAGAATTGAGGCAACGTGAAACCGTGGCGGTCGATACGCCCGCGAGTTTCGCAACATCCTCCAGGGTCGGTGCAGTTTTTGCCTTTGGCATTGTCAAACCTGAAATTTGATTTTGCAAATATGTGTAAGCTCTGCGCCGTTCAGGTGAAAGCGAAATGTAACCGCTTACAGAGATTGATTGCTTTGTCGCAGGCAAACCGGTGCCGGCTTGGCTCAGGAAAATACCAACCCGTCGCGATTTTGTGGGTGGTTATTCAGAATATAGAAACTTCAAGTATAAAATATTTTTACTTGAAGGGATGGGCCACCTGGTCTAGCGTTTCAGGTAAAGCTGCGAATAGGGGGAAGGTAACGATGCGTGTTGCATGTCTCGGCGGCGGGCCGGCTGGCCTCTATTTCGGGATTTCAATGAAGCTCCGCGATCCGGATGCCGAAGTGGTTGTTATCGAGCGAAACCGCCCGGATGACACCTTTGGCTGGGGCGTCGTGTTGTCAGATGAGACGCTGGATAATCTTGCAGCCAATGACGCAGCCAGCGCGGCGGTGATACGTAAACACTTTGCCTATTGGGATGACGTAGCACTTGTGCATAAAGGTCAGCGCACCGTGTCCAGCGGCCACGGATTTTGCGGGATCGGACGCAAGCAACTGCTGCTCATTTTGCAAGACCGAGCGCGCGAGCTTGGTGTCGAGATGCGCTTTGAGACCGAGGCGGCATCAGCCTCGGACTATATGATGAACTTCGACGTCGTTGTGGCTTCGGACGGGCTGAACTCCAAATCACGGGCCGAGTTCGCAGATGTTTTTCGACCCGATATAGACCAACGACGGTGTCAGTTCGTCTGGCTGGGTACGCATCAGAAGTTTGACGACGCCTTCACCTTTATTTTTGAGGAAACGCCAAAGGGCTGGGTCTGGGCACATGCCTATCAGTTCGACCGGGATACGGCGACTTTCATCGTGGAATGCTCACAACAGACCTTCGATGCTTTTGGGTTTGGTGAGATGACCAAGCAAGAGTCCATCGCTTTGTGCGAAGACATTTTCAAAGATCATTTGGGCGGCCATCGCTTGATGAGCAATGCCAGTCATATCCGCGGCTCGGCCTGGCTGCGGTTTCCTAGGGTCTTGTGCGAAAAATGGAGTTACAAAAACCTGGTATTGCTGGGAGATGCCGCAGCGACTGCACATTTTTCCATTGGCTCGGGAACAAAGCTGGCACTGGAAAGCGCTATAGCGCTGGCTGACTTCGTCCATAAAGAAGATACGCCTGAAGCGGCTTTCGCGTGGTATGAGGACGAGCGTCGTCTTGAAGTGTTGCGCCTGCAATCGGCAGCGCGGAACTCGGTCGAATGGTTCGAGAATGTCGAACGTTACCTCGATCAGGATTCGGTTCAGTTGAATTACGCGATGCTGACACGGTCTCAGCGGATCAGCCACGAGAACCTGCGCCAACGCGATGCCAACTGGCTGGGGCATGCCGAGGCCTGGTTCATGCAGCAGTCTGGGGGCGCGGTTGATGGTCCGGCCCGGCCCCCGATGTTTGCGCCATTTCGCCTGCGGGGGATGCAGTTGAAGAACCGGATCGTGGTGTCACCCATGGCACAGTACAAGGCGGTTGATGGGTGCCCGGTTGACTGGCACCTGATCCATTACGGTGAAAGGGCCAAAGGTGGCGCCGGGCTGGTATACACCGAAATGACCTGTGTCAGCGCCGAAGGCCGGATCACCCCAGGATGCCCGGGGCTTTATGAGCCCGAACACGAGGCCGCATGGGCTCGACTCACCGAATTTGTCCATGCGGAAACCGACGCCAAAATATGCTGTCAAATCGGCCATTCGGGCCGCAAAGGTTCAACCTGCATCGGGTGGGAAGGAATGGACCAGCCGCTGAAGGAAGGAAACTGGCCTTTGATATCAGCTTCGGCGATCCCTTGGTCCGACGGTAACGCTGTGCCCAGCGCGATGGATCGTGCAGATATGGATAGGGTCACGTCCCAATTTGTGACCGCAACCCGGATGGCAGATCGTGCTGGGTTTGACATGATCGAACTGCATGCGGCGCATGGCTACCTCATCTCGTCCTTTATCTCTCCTTTGTCGAACACGCGCGACGACATGTATGGGGGCAGTCTTGAAAACCGTATGCGTTATCCGCTTGAAGTTTTTTCAGCTATGCGGACGACCTGGCCCAAAGATAAGCCGATGGCGGTGCGCATTTCTGCCAATGACTGGGTCGGACCGACTGGCGTGACGCCGCAACAAGCTGTGGATATAGCGGCGATGTTCGATGCGGCGGGTGCAGATATCGTGGATGTTTCCGCCGGGCAGACTTCGACCGATGCCAACCCAGTTTACGGCCGTATGTTCCAGACCCCTTTCGCGGACCGCATTAGAAACGAATGCGGCATCAGTACAATGGCGGTGGGGAACATCTATGAAGCCGATCACGTAAATTCGATTCTCATGGCCGGTCGTGCGGATCTGGTGTGCCTTGCCCGGCCTCATCTGGACGATCCGTACTGGACCTTGCACGCGGCTACGGCGTTGGGGGACCGGCAGGAAACTTGGCCCCGCCCCTATGAGGCCGGACGGGATCAGGCCTGGCGCCTGGCAGATCGCATGGCGGAAACGGCGGGTGAAGTATGAAACATGTCGTCATAACCGGCGGCGGCACCGGTGTTGGTGCGGCTATAGCCCAAGATTTCGCGAATGGCGGAGCAGCCGTTACCATTTTGGGCCGTACAGAGGCCAAGCTGCAGCAGCAAGCCTTGCCGTATGTCCTTTGTGATGTGACCGATGACAAGCAGGTCCGAGCTGCTATTGAAACAGCACGGGCAGAACGCGGCCCGATTTCGATAGCGATTGCGAATGCCGGCGCGGCCCATTCGCTTCCGTTTCATCGGATGACCGCCGATGATCTGCGGACCCTGACGGATGTGAATCTGGTGGGTGTTTTCAATCTATGGCAGGCGGCTTTGCCTGACATGCAAGCCGCAGGAGCGGGCCGTCTGATTGCCATCGCGTCCACCGCCGGTTTGAAGGGCTATCCATATGTTTCCGGCTATTGTGCGACAAAACATGCGGTGGTCGGGCTGACGCGGTCTCTGGCGGTCGAACTTGCGGCGACGGGCATCACCGTCAATGCGGTTTGCCCGGGGTTTGTGGAAACGCCGATGCTGGATCGCTCGATTGCGAACATCGTCGAGAAGACGGGAATGAGCGCGGAAAATGCGGTGAAAAGCCTGAAAAAGATAAACCCACAGGGCCGTTTCATCCAGGTCGAAGACGTAGCAGGTGCCGTGAGGTGGTTGTGCTCGGATGCGGCAAACTCAGTCAACGGCCACGCGCTTAGCCTGTCCGGAGGCGAGATATGAACCCAAACCCGCTTCAAGCACCATTGGAAGACCCTTCCAAAGAGAGATTGCGGTTATGGCTGCGGCTGCTCAAGACCACGCGTGGCATCGAGGCGGCGCTAAGAGAGAACCTCAGGGTAGAGTTCGACACGACACTGCCGCGTTTCGACGTGATGGCAGCCCTGTCGCGGTTCGAAGATGGGTTGAAGATGAGCGAAATCTCGGGTGCGCTGCGCGTTTCGAACGGGAATGTGACCGGAATCGTGGATCGGCTGGCTGATGACGGCCTGCTCGTGCGTGTACCTGTGCCTGGGGATCGCCGCGCCCATCGCGTACGCATGACACAAAAAGGATGCGAGGAATTCGCACGTCAGGCCGCGGCGCATGAGGCGTGGATATCCGATATGCTTGGCCAGTTTTCCGCCGAGGACGCCCGCACTCTGACAACCGAACTCACTATTTCGGAGGAAATCGATGGCCAGTGACGTCAAACATTTTCGCTGCGAAATCCGGAACCGGGTTGCAACGATTGCACTGAACCGACCAGAGCGTAAGAACCCTTTGACCTTCGACAGCTATGCCGAACTGCGCGATTGGTTCAGGGATTTGGTCTATTCAGAAGAGGTAGATGCAGTGGTGTTCGCCTCAAATGGTGGCAATTTCAGCTCGGGCGGCGATGTGCACGATATCATCGGTCCGCTAACGCGCATGAAGATGAAGGACCTGTTGCTCTTCACGCGAATGACCGGAGATCTCGTCAAGGCGATTGTGAATTGTGGCAAGCCGGTGATTGCTGCGGTGGACGGTATTTGCGTGGGGGCCGGGGCCATCATCGCTATGGCTGCGGATTTGCGTATCGCCACCCCGCAGGCCAAATGTGCATTCCTGTTCACGCGGGTGGGGCTGGCAGGGTGCGATATGGGGGCCTGCGCCATCCTGCCCCGTATCATCGGGCAGGGGCGTACGGCCGAACTGCTCTATACCGGACGCAGCATGACCGCTGATGAGGGGCTTTCCTGGGGGTTCTACAATGCGGTGGTTGATCCATCCGAGCTTGACGCTACCGCGCAATCTCTGGCTGACCGTATCGTGGCAGGCCCCAATTTTGCGCATATGATGACCAAGACCATGCTGGCGCAGGAGTGGTCTATGTCGATCGAACAGGCAATCGAAGCAGAGGCGCAGGCCCAGGCGATCTGTATGCAAACCGGAGATTTTGAACGCGCCTACAAGGCCTTTGTTGCAAAAAACAAACCAGTATTCGAGGGCGATTGATGGCAGATCAGAGCTTTCTTTCGTGGCCATTCTTTGACCCTCATCACCGGGGCTGGGCGGATCGGGTGCAAGACGTCGCTCGGGGACTAGCTATTGACCATGGCGACCCGGACCAGGCTTGTCGCGATCTGGTCCGCCAGCTGGGCGACGCCGGGCTGCTGCAGCCTACTTCGGACGAAAGCGGCCATTTGGATGTCAGGACGCTGTGCCTCAGCCGTGAAACACTTGCCCGCCATGATGGGTTGGCCGATTTCGCCTTTGCAATGCAGGGGCTTGGAACCGGAGCGATCTCGTTGTTCGGCTCAAAAGGCCAAAAGGCGCATTGGCTGCCGCAAACGCGCTCTGGTCAGGCTATCGCGGCCTTTGCATTGACTGAACCTCAATCGGGGTCGGATGTGGCAAATTCGACAATGACGGCTATCCGTGATGGCAACGACTTTGTCCTGAATGGTGAAAAGACATGGATATCGAACGGGGGTATCGCAGATGTCTACACCCTGTTCGCCCGTACTGGCGAGGCACCCGGGGCCAAAGGGTTATCAGCTTTTATCATCACTCCTGATCTGAAGGGTTTCGAAGTAGTCGGGCGCCTGGACACAATCGCGCCACACCCATTGGCGACTTTGCGTTTCAATGATGTGCGTGTGCCGGCTAGCGCGATGATCGGTCAAGCTGGCGCAGGATTTCGTGTTGCAATGTCTGTGCTGGACCTGTTCCGCCCGACGGTGGCCGCCGCTGCGCTGGGATTTGCACGACGCGCGCTGGATGAGGCGCTGACACGGGTATCAGAACGGCAGGTGCAAGGCGCCCCGTTGTTTGATTTGCAGATGGTGCAGGGGCACATCGCCGAGATGGCATTAGATGTCGATGCTTCGGCGCTTTTGATCTATCGGGCAGCGTGGGCCAAGGACAGCGGAGCGGCGCGCATTACACGTGAGGCGGCGATGGCCAAGCTGTTTGCTACCGATCAGGCGCAGTTGATTATCGACAAGGCGGTTCAGTTGTTTGGTGGCGATGGGGTGCGTCCTGGGATGGCGGTTGAATCTCTGTACCGAGAAATCCGTGCCTTGCGCATCTACGAGGGCGCCTCGGACGTTCAAAAAGTAATCATTGCACGTCAGACGATGGCCGCGCACATGGAGGGAAGGTGATGCTTGGACCGTCTGCACATACCGACACGTTCAGCCGCGATAACCTGCCCCCCCAGGATCAGTGGCCTGACTTCCTGTTGGCGGGTTTTGCATATTCCGATCATGTGAATGCAGCATATGAGCTGACCGATGCCATGGTTGCCAAGGGCTTTGGTGATCATACCGCTTTGATCGGCAATGGTCGGCAACGAACATATAAAGAGCTCAGCGACTGGACCAACAGGCTGGCACATGTATTGGTCGATGACTTGGGGGTCGAGCCGGGAAACCGGGTGCTGATCCGATCGGCTAACAATCCGGCAATGGTTGCGTGCTGGCTTGCCGCAACCAAGGTGGGTGCGGTCGTCGTCAATACTATGCCGATGTTGCGCGCTGCAGAACTGACGAAAACTGTCGATAAGGCGGAAATCCAGTTTGCATTATGTGATACCCGGCTGATCGACGAAATGCAGTCCTGCGCCAGTGATAGCCGGTTCCTGCAGCGGGTCGTCGGGTTCGACGGAACTTCAAACCACGATGCCGAGCTTGATCGTCTTGCACTTGAAAAGCCGGTACAGTTCGATTGCGTTAAAACCGGGCGCGACGACGTGGCCTTGTTGGGTTTCACCTCCGGCTCGACAGGTGAACCCAAGGCCACCATGCATTTTCACAGAGATATTCTGATCATTGCCGACAGCTATGCGCGTGAGGTGTTGCAGGTCGTTCCAGAGGACGTTTTTGTTGGTTCTCCACCTTTGGCCTTCACATTCGGGTTGGGTGGTTTGGCGGTGTTTCCGTTGCGGTTCGGCGCGACTGCAACCCTGTTAGAACAAGCCTCGCCTGCGGGCATGATCGAGATAATCGAAAAATACAAAGCGACTGTCTGTTTCACTGCGCCAACCGCCTATCGGGTCATGCTGCAGGCGATGGATGACGGTGTTGATCTGTCTAGTCTGCGTGCGGCCGTGTCGGCGGGCGAGACCTTACCGCAGCCAATCTATGACGAGTGGATTTCCAAGACAGGCAAACCAATGCTCGACGGGATCGGCGCGACCGAGATGTTGCACATCTTTATTTCAAACCGGTTTGACGATCACCGCCCGGCCAGTACCGGCAGGCCGGTAACCGGATATGAGGCCAAAGTGTTAAACCCAGACGGAACTGAAGCTGCAGTTGGAGACATCGGACGCCTGGCTGTTCGTGGTCCGACAGGGTGCCGGTATCTGAATGATAAGCGGCAGGCGGGTTATGTAACAGATGGATGGAATATCACTGGTGACAGCTTTCATCGGGACGCGGAGGGGTATTTTCATTTTTCTGCGCGCAATGACGACATGATTATCTCGGCCGGATACAACATCGCCGGACCCGAAGTCGAAGCCGCACTTCTGGCGCATGAGGCAGTTGCGGAATGCGCGGTGATCGGCGTCCCAGATGCTGAGAGGGGTCATATTGTCCAAGCACATGTTGTTCTGGCTTCAGGTACGGCTGATGACGCTATGCGCGAAGCCCTTCAGGCTCATGTGAAATCTATGATTGCCCCGTATAAATACCCGCGCTCGATCCGGTTCTGCGATGGTTTGCCCAAAACCGCGACCGGAAAAATCCAGCGTTTCCGCCTGAAATCATGATCAATGTATCTAGAATATAGCGGACAGAAAGAATGTAAGAAAAAGACCGAATTGCCAAAGGCATAGACCGAACGTTGAGAATAATGACATAAATCGCGTTCATAGGGCCAACGAAGGGAGAAGACGATGAAGAGACTATTGGCGGCTGCAGCGATCACCGCGCTGTGCGCGACGGGTGTTACAGCGGAAGTTAAGGTGGGGATGATCACAACGCTTTCAGGCGGCGGGGCCGGTTTGGGCATCGACGTACGGGATGGGTTCATGCTTGCGATTGCTCAATCGGGGCGGGATGATATCGAGGTGGTGATCGAAGACGACCAGCGCAAACCGGATATCGCGGTACAGCTGTCAGACAAGATGATCCAATCCGAACGTGTAGATGTGATGACCGGTATCATCTGGTCAAACCTGGCGATGGCGGTTGTGCCAGCCGCCGTGAACCAGGACGTTTTCTATCTGTCACCCAATGCGGGCCCGTCACCTCTGGCGGGGAAGGGCTGTCACCAGAACTATTTCAACGTCGCCTGGCAGAACGACAACCTGCACGAGGCCGCGGGCGCATACGCCAATGGTGCGGGTTACAAGAGCAGCTTCATACTTGCTCCGAATTACCCGGCGGGTGTCGACGCGCTGACTGGCTATAAACGCTTTTTCGAAGGTGATCTGGCCGGTGAGATCTATACCGAGCTTGGCCAGACTGATTATGCAGCAGAAATCGCGCAAATCCGCGCAAGCGATGCGGATAGCGTCTTTTTCTTCCTGCCCGGCGGGATGGGGATTTCGTTTCTGAAGCAATATGCCGACAGCGGGATCGATCTTCCAGTTGTTGGCCCAGCCTTCAGCTTTGATCAGGGCATTCTGCAGGCGGTAGGCGATGCAGCTCTGGGCGTGGTGAACACTTCGCAGTGGAACAAGGATATCGACAACCCGACCAACGCTGCCTTTGTTGAAAGCTTTCAGGCAGAATACGGACGTCTGCCCTCGCTTTACGCCAGTCAGGGATTCGATACCGCTAACCTGTTGCTTGCCGCGCTTGACAAGGCTGACCCGTCAGATGCGGATGCCTTCCGCGAAGCGCTGAGGGCGGCGGATTTCAACAGCACACGAGGGGATTTCAGCTTTGGCCCGAACCATCATCCGGTTCAGACCATCTATGCGCGCGAAGTGATCAAAGAAGGTGATGTATTCACCAATAAGATCCTTGGCGTAGCTCTTGAAAACCACTCTGATGCCTACGCGGCCGAGTGCAAAATGTAACTGAATTTCTGCCTGCCCGTAAAAGTGGGGCGGGCAGATCACCGGAGTTTCCATGTCCTCGATCCTGATTATCGAGCAGATCCTGAACGGGCTGCAGTTCGGCGTCATGTTGTTTTTGATGGCTGCTGGCCTGACGCTGATCTTCGGGGTGATGGGCCTGATCAACCTGGCCCATGGCTCTTTGTACATGGTGGGTGCATTTGCCGCTGCAGCAGTTGCAGGGGCGACCGGGTCATTTCTGCTTGCTCTGATTGCTGCTCTGGCTGCGGCCGCACTGGCAGGGGTGATCGTAGAAATGCTCGTTATCCGGCGGCTTTATCAGGCACCACATTTGGATCAGGTTCTGGCCACCTTTGCACTGATCCTGATCTTTTCCGAAGGGACAAGGTGGGTCTTTGGGTCTTTCCCATTGTTCCTGGATATTCCAGCGGCACTTTCGGGTCCGATCACGCTGCAGGGCGGGATCGAATATCCCTTCTATCGCCTAACCCTGATCGGGATTGGTCTTGCTGTTGCAGTAGGTTTGTGGGCCCTGATCGAACGCACGCGTTTGGGTGTGCAGATACGGGCCGGTAAGAACGACCGGGAAATGATTGCCGCACTGGGCGTCGACATCTCGAAACTTTACACGTTGGTCTTTGCACTAGGGGCGGGGCTGGCGGGGCTTGCCGGTGCTTTGGTTGGGGCAATTCAGTCGGTACAGGTGGGCATGGGTGAACCTGTTCTGATCCTGGCCTTCGTGGTTATCGTAATCGGTGGCATAGGCTCGGTTCGGGGGGCGTTCATCGGGGCGCTGTTGGTTGGGCTAACCGACACGCTGGGCGGGGTTTTCCTGCCCGAGCTGTTCAAACTGTTCATGGAACCGGGAGCCGCTCAGAAAAGCGGCTCGGCTCTGGCGTCAATGGGAATCTATGTTCTGATGGGATTGGTCCTGATCTGGCGCCCAACAGGTCTGTTCGGAGCCCGCGCATGAGAATGAATGAAAGATACATCAATGGCCTGATGATCGCCGGCCTGCTGGCGCTGCCCCTTTGGGCGCTGGCCGCGGACCAGCCCTTCACAATCACGCTTGTGACGCGGGCGGTGATCTTGGCGCTTGCAGCGGTTGGTCTGAATGTCATCCTGGGAATCGGGGGGTTGGTCAGCTTTGGCCATGCTGTTTTCTTCGGGATCGGCGGCTATGCGATGGGCATTCTGACCTATCACGCGCAGACCTACACGGCACTGGATCTGGGCTTGATTTCTATCGAAGGCAGTAAATCCATGCCCGTGATCTGGATAGTTGCGATGCTTACTTCGGGCATTGCTGCCTTTTTCGTCGGTCTTCTGTCCCTAAGAACGTCAGGCGTTTATTTCATCATGATTACGCTGGCCTTCGGACAGATGTTTTACTACTTCGCGATTTCTTGGGCGCAATACGGGGGCGAAGACGGATTATCCATCTATGTTCGCAACGGTTTTCCCGGCCTCAACACATTGGATCCGATCCAGTTTTACGGCATCTGTTTCGCGCTGCTATGTCTCGTCCTGTTCCTGTTTGCGCGGATGCAAGCCGCGCCATTCGGGCTGGCTCTTAATGCGACACGGCAATCTACGGCGCGAGTCGAGACTGTGGGATTGAACCCCATGCGGCTGAAACTTCTGGCCTTTGTTCTGTCCGGCGCTGTCACTGGTCTGGCCGGGGCGCTGTTTGCCGATCTCAACCGGTTCGTTTCGCCGTCTATGTTCAGTTGGCAGCTTTCGGGCGAATTGATTGTGCTGATAATCATCGGAGGTGTCGGACGCCTGATGGGTCCGGTAATTGGGGCTTGCGTGTTTGTCGCGCTCGAGCATTTTCTGGGTGAACTAACCGATTTCTGGCATGTATATTTGGGTATTGTTCTGCTGTGCATCGTTCTGTTTGGTCGCGGTGGCCTGATTGGGCTGCTAACCGGGAAAGAGGGGGCACATGTCTGATCCCGTCCTTGCCACCGAGAGTCTGAACAAAAGCTTTGGTGCGTTAAAGGCTACGGATAACGTCTCGATTGATCTCAGGCGAGGAGAGATCCACGCCATCATTGGTCCGAATGGAGCGGGAAAATCCACGTTGATCCAGCAGATTTGCGGAGGTTTGCAACCGGATTCGGGGCGTGTTTTGCTGTGCGGACAGGATGTGTCGGACCTGGGCACGCAAAAGCGGGCAAGGGCAGGGATGGGGCGGACGTTCCAAATATCTGAACTGTGCATGGAAGATACGGTTCTGGAAAATGTCGTGTTGAGCGCCATGGGGGCGGAAAACCTCGTATGGCGGTTCTGGAAACCTGCCTTGAAACGGTCAGAGCTGCTCGAAAGGGCCGAGGCTGCGCTGGAAAGGGTGGGCCTGGGCGATGAACGCGAAACGCGTTGCGCAAATCTCAGCCATGGTCAACGCCGCCAGCTTGAAGTCGCCGTGGCTTTGACTTTGTCACCTCGGGTCTTTGTCATGGATGAACCGATGGCCGGGCTTGGCGCTGGAGGGTCCAAGCGGTTGACCGGGTTTCTTGACGGTCTGCGGGAAGAGGCGCCCATCCTGCTTGTCGAACATGATATGGACGCCGTTTTTGCGCTGGCTGATCGGATCAGCGTATTGGTCTATGGCAAGGTGATTGCAACCGGGACGGCAGATGAAATCCGCGCAAGCCGTGAGGTGCGCGATGCCTATCTGGGGGATGAGGCATGACTTTGTTGCGGGTAGAAAACCTGACCGCGACATATGGCGTCAGTCAGGCTTTATTTGGTGTCGATCTTTCTCTGGCGCAGGGCGAGGTTACAGCCCTTATGGGGCGCAATGGGATGGGCAAGACCACGACTGTCAAAGCCATTTGCCGGATGATCCGGTCCGAGGGCACCCTGTCGCTGAACAATCAGAATCTGCACGCTTTGCCCAGCTATAAGGTCGCGCGTCTTGGTGTCGGGCTGGTACCCGAGGGGCGCCGGTGCTTTGCCGACCTGACGGTGCGCGAGAATCTGATCGCCGCTGCCAGACCCGGTGCCTGGACATTGCAGAAGGTGGCTGAACTGTTCCCACGGTTAGAGGAACGTCAGGGCCAAAGGGCAGCCTCACTATCCGGCGGAGAACAACAGATGCTGGCTATCGGGCGCGCCCTGATGACAAATCCGCAGCTCTTGATCCTCGATGAAGCAACCGAAGGGCTGGCTCCGATCGTGCGACAGGAAATCTGGTCGGTCTTGCATCGCCTGAAACAGGAAACCAATGTTTCGATCCTGTTGATCGACAAGTCTCTGAAAGAGTTGGCGCTGGTGTCTGACCGCGCGGTCATTCTTGAGCGCGGTAAAACAGTCTGGTCTGGCGCGATGGTGGATCTCGGTCATGACATCACAGAAAAATATGTGGGGGTCTGATGACTTTTGAATTCCACCAAAAGGTTCTGTTCAAACATTGCGACCCGGCGGGGATTGTCTTTTTCCCGCGCTATTTCGAGATGATCAATGATTGCGTTGAGACCTATTTCGATCAGGTGCTGTGCAAACCGTTTGAAGAGATTCATCCTGTTGGCGCAGTGCCTACCGCACAGATACAAACCCGATTTTCAGCGCCCAGCCGTCACGGTGACCATTTGATATTCCGGATGAAGATCACAAAGATCGGACGCAGTTCAGCCGAATACTCGGTCGTGGCCAGTTGTGCGCAAGAGGAGCGACTGACAAGCGTAGCAACGCTTGTTCATGTAGATTCAAAGGGCGGTCCAACGGCCTGGCCCGCAGACATCCGTAAAAAACTCGAGGCATTCAGGGACGACGCGCTATGAGCCACAAGACAATTCACCCCGACGGCTGGTTGCCTGCCAAAGGATATGCCAATGGCGTTTTGACCAAAGATGGAACGTTACATATCGGCGGGCAAATAGGATGGGACGCGAACAAGAAATTTGTCAGCGGCGGGTTCATCGGACAGATGAAACAGGCGCTACAGAATATCGTTGATATTGTCGAGGCCGCTGGTGGCTCGGCCCGCGATGTGACCCGCCTGACCTGGTTCGTAACAGACAAACGCGAATATCTGTCTCTGCAAGCCGAAGTTGGGGCCGCCTATCGTGAGGTTTTCGGCAGGCATTTTCCTGCGATGTCAATGATCATCGTGGCGGGTTTGGTCGAAGACGAGGCCTTGTTGGAAATTGAAGCGACAGCACATTTATCCTGAAGGCAAGCGACATTGAAACGGGCCCAGCGGAATGAATTTGAGCGATTTTCACCATAGGAGGTGAGAATTCTGCCAAACCTCTTTTCTGAAATCACAGGGCCGCCGAAGCGGGTTGCAGCGGCCTAAACCGGGCTGGATTTTGCGCTCGTACCAGAGTGAAAAGGCCAACGTGCAGGGCGTAACCAAGTCATTTGGGCGACCGATTGAATGGTGAGGGGAGACAAAGACAAACTTCCGCCGCTATTTCGTCAGATCAATCACAAATTCATATCTCAAACAGATCCTCAACAAAACATGAGGGTCGACGCAGTGAAAAGAGTCACAAGGCATCTAAGTCTCGAAAGACGGCGGTTGTCGCTGATTGCGGCTCTGGCTTTTGCCTCAGGTTTCACTCTTTACTCACATATAGAGGCAACGCGTTTCGGATTACCCGTCCCGGTTGTTATCGGCCTGATCTATATGGCTGTCATTGTATGCGCGACGGCTCTATCCACCTATTTCCTTCCTGGCTTGCGCCGCGTCACGGATACGGTGGCGATGACGCGTCTGGCATTTGCTCTTTGGGTGGCCGGAACCCAAAGCCATGAGATCGCAGCCTCGCCCACAATCAGCGCCGCCGTTGTGGTAGGGGGCGCGATCTTCGTGTTGCAAACGGGTTCTTTGGTTCAAAAGCTGGCCGGTAATCGACCGGATTTCGGCTTTGTCCCTCACATTGTTGGAAACACGCGTCTGTTTCTGGCCTGGTTGGATAACGCCTGCGAATATCAGGGTGCCCGGGTCCAGCCGGTAT
Source organism: Ruegeria sp. YTSA108 (assembly GCF_059610185.1). Lineage (NCBI taxonomy): Bacteria > Pseudomonadati > Pseudomonadota > Alphaproteobacteria > Rhodobacterales > Roseobacteraceae > Ruegeria > Ruegeria sp. YTSA108. The sequence goes on from NZ_JBXWND010000009.1 coordinate 107,887, forward strand.
TTGCAGGAAAGACGCCTCGAACGGTGGTCTGATGGCAAAACTCTGGTTTATTTGGTCAGCGGTGCACAGGCCGTCTGGGCCCATCTAAGGGCCAGAGGCGAAAGATGCGGCCCGACCTGTCTGAGAACCTTGGCATGATAGTCATTGATCCAGTCAATTTCTGACTGATTCAGCATATCTGGCATCAACATATCCGTCTGGATCGGGATCCAGGTCATGTTCGAGAACTCCAGAAATCCGTCATCTGCCTCGACAATTTCGAACAGGTTTTCGATGCGAATGCCGAACCTGCCGGCCTCGTAATATCCCGGCTCGATCGACATAACCATGCCAGGCATCAGGTCGACCGGGTTGTAAGGTTTGCCAATGCGCTGCGGATGTTCATGGACAGACAACCGGTGGCCAATTCCATGACCCGTTCCGTGGTCATAATCCAATCCCAGATCCCACAGCGGGCGGCGACAGATTGCATCAATGTGATGGCCCTGTGTGCCTGCAGGAAAGCGCAGCGTGGCCAGAGCGTGAAAGGCCTTGAACACTGCGGTATAGGCCCGGTCATATCCATCAGGCCGCTGAGGCCCGAACGAAAAGCTGCGCGTGGCATCCGTTGTGCCGGTGTCGTACTGCCCCCCGGAATCCAGCAGGTATGTGCCCCGCGGTTGGATCGGAACGGTATTGTCGGCCTCGGTAGCGTAATGACACATCGCGGCATTGCCATCGGCGGCCGAGATTGTGTTGAAGCTTTCGTGGATGAACCCATCCTGAGCGCGGCGGAAGGCCAATACCCGCTGTTCTGCTTCACGCTCGGTCACCGGTTCAGCCTGTTTCTGTACCTGAGCCGCCAGCCAGGCGCAGAATTCGGTCCAGGCGATCCCGTCCCGCATATGGCAAGCGCGCAACCCTTCCAGTTCCGTTGTATTCTTGCGGGCTTTGGTTTTGCTTAACAATCCGTTGACCGGCACGCCCTTCGCTCCGGTACGCTCCAGCACTTGTTTGACCGCCGTCGGCGAAAAATCGGGGTCGAAAATCACAGCCTGGCCGGGCGCTGTGAGATCACTGAGTGTAGACAGAAAACCATCCGGCGCCTGAACCGAAACATTTTCCGGCATGTGGTCAGTGACATCGGCATCCAGTTTTTGGTCAGACACGAACCAGTGCACTTGGCCCGAGCTTTGCAACAGAAGGAAAGAGTTGGGAACAGGGTTGAAAGCCACGTCTGAGCCACGCACATTAAGCAGCCAGGCGATGTTGTCGGGCTGAGTTTCCACCAGCAAGCCGGCCTCTCGGCGTGTTAGCTCAGCGGCCAGATCCGAGATCTTATCACCCGCCGCCCGGCCCGAAAACTGAAGTGGAAATGGCTCGATCTGTCCTTGGGGGGCAGCGGGTTGGTCGGTCCAGATTGCATCGACCGGATTTGAAGCCGTCGCTACCATCGCGGCACCGCTGCCTTCCAGCCCGTGCTCAAATCGGTCAAACCAGACCGGCGGTAGGTGCATCGAGTCAAAGCCGATTTTCCATCCTTTCTGTGCAACGGCGGCCAGCCAGTATTCGGGCGGCTCGTTAAACAGATGATGGTGCGAGAAAACAGCCTCGGCACACTGGTTTGCAGCCTGCACCACATAGCGGCCATCGACAAATAAAGCGACAGTTTCGGGTGTGACGATGGCCATGCCTGCCGAGCCGCTGAAGCCAGTTACAAAGGCGAGGCGTTCATCATGAGGGGCAACATATTCGCCCTGATGTGCGTCGTAGCGGGGCACGATAAAGGCATCCAGACCTTGTGCTTTAAGCTCTGCGCGCAAGGCCGAAACAATCGCGGATCGGTCGGTTCCGGGGGCATCAAGCATCGGCATTTATCTCTTCAACATGGTGACAGGCGACCTCGCCACGATTTTCAAAAGGCATCAGGGCAGGCACTTTGGTTTCGCATATGTTGCTGGCGTGAGGGCACCGGACATGGAACGGACACCCTGAGGGCATGTTCAGTGGTGAAGGCAGCTCTCCGTCAAGCCGCTTGACGGCACCGCGGTTGTCGGGGTCCAGCGAAGGGGCGGCTGAAAGCAGAGCTTGGCTGTAAGGGTGGGAGGGGGCGGAAAACAAGGTTTCGCTGTCGCCGATTTCAACGATCCGCCCAAGGTAGATTACCGCGACCCGGTTTGAAACATGACGGACAAGCCGCAGGTCATGGGCCACAAACAGGATTGTCAGATCAAGTTCCCGCTGCAGGTCCAGCAACAGGTTTACCACCTGCGCCTGAACCGAAACATCTAGTGCCGAGACCAGTTCGTCCGCAATCAGAACTTCGGGTTCGACCGCCAATGCGCGCGCAATGGCGATCCGCTGACGCTGACCTCCGGAGAATTCGTGCGGCAGCTTGTCTTGCGCGTCCTTCGGAAGGCGGACCAGATCAAGCAACTCGGCCACACGGTCGGGAATTTCTGCTTCTGGGCGCATGTTGTGAACGCTCAGGGCTTCGGCCAGAATTTGCCCTGTCGTCATCCGGGGATTGAGCGATGAATAGGGGTCCTGGAACATCATCTGAACCCGGCGGTTATAGGTGCGGTCAGCTTTGATTTCGCCGTCGAATATGTCCTGACCTTCAAAGTGGATTGAACCGTCGCTGGGCTTATGAAGGCGCACGATACACCGGGCTAGTGTGGACTTTCCACACCCGGACTCTCCGACGACGCCCAGAGTTTCGCCCCGGGTCAGATCTAGGCTGACACCATTCAGCGCCCGTACTTCGCGACCAGGACGCCGCGAAATGACATCGCCGATGCTACGGCCCATTGGGAACCGCAGATGCAGGTCGCGGATTTGCATCAGGGCAGTCATGCGGCGTTCCCTTGGGTTTTGGTTATCGGGTTGAAACAGGCGACCTGTCTATGATCGGTGATCAGGGTCATCGCTGGGCGCTCTCGCGCGCAGGCGTCTATGCAGGCGGCACAGCGCGGTGCAAACGCGCATCCAGCAGGCAGGGCATCCAGTGCGGGCGGCACTCCGGGAACAGAATATAGCGGCGTGCGAGGAGCGATGTTTTCGGGCACAGACCGCATCAGACCCACAGTGTAGGGGTGATGCGGTGCCCGCAGCACATCGCGGACCGGCCCTTGTTCGACGATCCGCCCCGCATACATAACGGCCACGTTGTCGCAAGTCTGGGCAACCACGCCAAGATCATGGGTGACCAGCACAACCCCCATATCCATATCCTGCGCCAGTCGCAGGATCAGATCGAGGATCTGCGCCTGTATGGTCACGTCCAGTGCTGTGGTGGGTTCATCCGCCAGCAACAGTTTGGGTTCTGCGGCAAGCGCTATTGCGATCATGACCCGCTGGCGCATTCCGCCAGAAAATTGGTGAGGATAATCCTTCAAGCGTTGCGCTGCCGAGGGGATGCCGACAAGGTCCAGCATTTCGATTGCCCGATCCAAGCGCGCGGCGCGGGGCAGGTCGGTATGGGCGCGCAGGGTCTCTTCCAGTTGCAGTCCGACTGTCAGCAGTGGATTCAGCGAGGTCATCGGTTCCTGAAAAATCATCGCGATTTCGCGACCCTGAAACCGACGAAGAGCCCTGTCTGACATGGATATCAGATCACTTCCATTCCAGCGCACCTGACCGGTCACGTCGCCATAGCGGCGCGCCAGCCCCATGATCGAGCGCAACGTGACGCTCTTGCCCGACCCGCTTTCGCCGACCAGCCCCAAAACTTCACCCCGGTTTACGCCGAAACTGACATCGCGCAGCGCAGGCAGCGCGCGACCGTTCTTGTGAAAGGTTGTGCATAGCCCGGTTACTTCTAGAAGTTTCGTTTGGTCCTGCATCGCTATCCCCGCGGTCTCAGCAGATCGGCAAGCCCATCGCCCAAAAGCGAAAAGCCAAGGCCGGTCAGAACGATGGCGATGCCGGGCATCAGGCTCAGCCACCAGGCGGTCGAGATAAAGTTGCGCCCTTCGGCGATCAGCACGCCCCATTCGGCCTGCGGTGGTTGCGCCCCCAAACCAAGATAGCCCAGGGATGACCCCAGCAGGATCACCAGCGCCATGTCGGTCATCCAATAGACGATAACCGGCGTTATCGCGTTTGGCAGCAGGTGGCGAAAGATGATGCGCCGGTCAGAATAGCCCATGACCACCCCGGCCGAGGCATAGTCATTCCCCATTTGAGCGATCACCTCGGCCCGCATCAGGCGCGCATAATAGACCCAGTAAACAACTGAAATCGCGATATACATGTTGATCAGGCCCGGCCCTAGAACCGCAACCACGGCAATGACAAGAACCAGGAAAGGAAAGGTTATTACAGCGTCAACGATGCGGCCAAAGATCATGTCCGCGATGCCGCGATAATACCCGACCAGCGCGCCAACCGTTATACCGGTGACCAACGCGAATACAGTCCCGAAAATTGCCATCTGCATGTTGACCTGATAGGCCCAGATGACGCGGGATAGGCTGTCGCGCCCTAACAGATCTGTGCCGAACGGATGTGCCCAGGATGGTGGTTGGCGCAGGGCCTGATAGTCGATTGCGCTTGGGTCATAGGGCGCGAATACGCCGGGAAACAGGGCAAGCAGCACCGAAAACCCGATGATGATGCACCCGGCCACAAACCCAGGCTTGCGCAAGGCCCGCTGCATGAAGGTGGGGCGCTGCGGGGTGCTGTTGAAGGTCGCGTCACTCATTGCAGGCGCATCCTTGGGTCAAGGCGACTCTGAAACAGGTCGGTCATCAGGAAAACCACGGAAACCAGAACAGCAAATGTCAGGGTCAGCCCCTGAATCAGGGGGTAGTCGCGGGCAAAGATAGCCTCGAGCATCAGGCGCCCCATTCCGGGCACGGCGAATACGGTTTCGGTGACCAATGTCCCGCTCATCAGATTGCCGATGGACAGGCCCAGCAGGGTTACCGTCGAAATCAGCGCATTGCGCAGGACGTGGCGACCCAGAACCAAACGAGGAGGCAGGCCTTTGGCACGCGCGAACTGGACATATTCGGCGTCCAGAACCTCGATAATCGCGCTGCGCAGGTTCCGCATGATGATGGCCGAGGTGTAAAGCGCTACGGTCACTGAAGGCAGGAACAGGTGATAGAGCCGCTCGGTAAAGGTGTCGCCATATCCTCCGACCGGAAACAGGCGCAGCTGTGCTGCCAGAAAGGTCAACAGAACGAGGCCAATATAGAACACCGGCATCGACAGCCCGATCTGAAAGACGGTGCGGATCACAGCATCAGGCCAGCGCCCCCGGTTGAGCGCGGCAACAAAGGCCAGCGGACCGGCAATCAGCAGCGACAAAACCACCGAATACACGGTCAGGAAGACTGTGATAGGAAGCCGGTCAGAAATCACATTGATCACATCCGAGCGCATCAGGATGGACCGACCCAGATCGCCCTGCACGGTGTTGGTCAGGAACAGCCAGAATTGCACCAGCATAGGTTCGGTCAACCCAAGCCGTTCACGGATGGCCTGGATGTCGGCGTCCGAGGCACGATCACCGGCCATCGCAATGGCAGGGTCCCCCGGTAGCAATCGAACAAGAAGAAAAATAATGATCATGACCAGAAAAAAGGTCGGGATCATCATCAGGAGTCGTTTGAAGATATAGGACAGGCTGGACAAAGCGAGCTCCGCAAATTTGTCCCGCCGCCTGAAAGCGGCGGGACCAGGGGTCTTACCTTAGCGGCTGACGGTTGCTTGATCGAAGATATTGTTGCCCAGAGGGGTCTGGACATAGCCTTCGACAGCTGAGCCAACTGCAACGGCAAAGGGGGTCTCATACATGAACAGCAGGGGGGCTGCTTCGGCATAGAGCTCTTGCATTCGGGCGAATTTCGCTTTGCGCGCCTCGGCGTCCATTTCACCGGCGGCTTCGTCGAACAGGGTGTTAAACTCGGCGTTTTCCCAGCCGGTTCCTACTGCCTTGGCCGTGGGTGTGTGGCCCAGCCAGCCCACCACCTGACTGGGATCATTTACATCGTTGACCCAGCCATAGGTGTGAATGTCAAACTCACCTGATCGGTTCTTTGCGCCGCGTGTTGCGCCGTCCACTTGCTCGACCACAAGATCGACGCCCAGAGGAGCCCACATCTGCTGAAGCGCCGCAAAGATGGTTGCATCGTCCGCAGAACCTGCCAGCGTGGTAAAGGTGATTTCGGTTCCATCGGCAAACCCGGCCTCGGCCAACAATGCCTTGGCCTTGTCCACGTCATAGCCATAGAGCGGGGTCATGTCGGCGGCATATTGGGTAGCCTTGGCCATCAACGGCGAGCTCATCGGTTGACCCGCGCCATGCAGTACCAGCCCGATCAACGCTTCTTTGTTGGTGCCATAGTTCAGCGCCTGCCGGACGCGGGCGTCGGCCAGTGGGTTGGCAGAACCATCGGCTCGGTTATCGCGCGTATTGATTGGCGAATAGATGATCCGCGTGGACGGATAGAGGTTCATGTTGATGTTAGAATCCTGCTCCAGCTCGGCCACACGGCTGAACGGGATGAATTCTGCGGCATCAACTTCTCCGGCCTGCAAACTCAGAATGCGGGTAGCGTCATCCGGGATGATCTCAAAATGTACGGCATCCAGATACGGCAGAGCTTTGCCGTCTGCGCCCATGCGCCAATAGTTTTCATTGGCGCAGAAATCCATCGATGCACCTTGTTCAAAGCCACACAGATAGAAGGGGCCAGAGCCTACTCCGGCGGCTGTGGCGGCAAATATCGCAGCGGATTTTTCCTGATCTGTTGCACCTTCTGCGGCCTCAAAGGCCGCTTTGGACACGATTGCCGTGTTGAATGTGGCCAGCATGGACAGGATGGTTGGATCCGGGCTGCCAAGGGCAACCGTGATCGCGTTTCCATCTGCGGTAACCGCGTCGATCGAACCCAGCAAGCCAGCCCAGGGGCTCAGGTCGGGATTGCGCGCTCGGTCGAGGGAAAAGACTACGTCGTCACCTGACATGGGCGTACCGTTTGCGAATTTGATCCCCTCGCGCAGGGTCAGCGAAACCGTTTTACCATCGTCAGAGACTGTATAGGTCTCAGCAAGGCCGGGTTCGACGGAATTGCCGTCGGCACTGCTCCGCAGCAGGGTGTCGAACAGGCTGCCGACCATCCAGATATCAGGGTTGCGATCCGCATAGATCGGATCAATCAGGCGCGACCCGTCATAGCGTGCAAAGTTGAGTGTGCCGCCTCTTTCCTGTGCCAAAGCAGGCATGGCCAGGGTAGCGGCAACGGTTAGTCCCAAAACCGTCTTCAATTTCATAATCAGTCCTCCCGCAGAATGAATCCATGCTCGGGGCGACCATATCCGATTCTTAACAATACTAAAGCTTTTTTTAGTGGTGGGTGAAAAATGGCCAAATGTATTTAGGCTGACCTCTGTTCGGTTGGTCAATTTAACTTGCCACAAAGCCGGAATCATTGATCGGAGAGGTTGTTACCCAAAGCTCTACGGCTTCTACGTCCCCCAATACGACTGAGAAATGGCGGGTAGATGTGTCGTGGTGAACGACGTCACCTGGCGACATAATGAAAACCTTGTCACCAAGGTGATATTCAAGCCGTCCCGAGATCAGATAGCAAAACGCCTCGCCCTCATGCCGCATCTTTTCGGAAACGTGCCCCGGGGGGCGATGAACGATCTGTGGGTTGAACAATGCACCGGTAAAACCAGGGCCCAGCTTCTCATAAAACCTGCCCCGCATACCCAGGGAGTATGTCTGGCGGTTGTCCTTTGCCACATATTCGCTGAACACCTCGGGTACGCTGAGCAGCTTTTCGATGCTGGTTTGAAGTGCCGCGGCAATCGCCATCAGCGAGGTCAGCGAGGGTGAGCTCAGGCCGCGCTCGACCTGAGACAGAAAGCCCGTTGTCAGATCAGAGGTCTGTGCGACCTTGTCCAAAGTCAGGCCCATCGCCTTGCGCCGCCTGCGAATTGCCTGCCCCAACTCGGTCGGCGTGCCCTTCGGCTTTGATTTGTCGCGCGCGTTTGCTGCGGTCATTCCCTGTCTCCCGGAATCGTGGGTTGCCGCGCATTCAACCGGATCGCAGAGGAAATATCAAAATTTTTTTAGCAGAGGTAAATTTATTTGGGAAGATTCGGGTGTAAACCTTCAAACCCCTCAATTTTTCCAACGGCTTAGTATCTAGCGAAACAGAATCAGAGTTTGATTGAGTGACGCCGATCCGCCGAGATCATGTCGCGGATGTTCTGGACGATTTGTTCCGCATGGGCGCTCGCCAATCGGTCGGCCTCGGTGATGTCCTGGGCCGCTATAGCTGCGATTATGTCGTCATGTTCCAGGGAATACCGATCCGGTAACCGATCCCCAAAAGACGAATAATAGGGCCGCATGATCCGTTGCCCTTCGTTCAGCAATCTGCGCGTCAGGCTTTCGTAATATGGGTTGCGCCCTGCTTTGGCGATTGTATTATGAAGCTCTGCATTTTTTGCGATCATGGTCAGAACGTCATTTTTGGCAGCTGCATCCGAAAATTCCTGCTGCCGCATGCGAATGTCGCACAGATCCTGGTCCGTTCGGTATTCGGCGGCCAGCCGGGTTGTAACGCGATACATCAGGGTCATCGCATCAAAGAATGTGTGAAGATTCAAAAAGTCTATGGGCGCCACGATGCTCGCGCGGTTCGGCAGTGTCGCCACCAACCCTTCCGACGTCAGCCTGACAAGGGCTTCACGGATCGGGGTGCGCGACATCGAGAACCGCTCGCTCAGCTTGGCCTCGTCTATGGCGCTGCCGGGCGCAAGGGCGAGGTCGATGATTTCGTCCCGCAGGGTTTCATAGACGAACTGAACGCCTGATCCACGTTTGCGGCCGGCTTCGACCGGCTTTCGTTTTTCCATGTCAGAGCATTCCCTAGCCGCTGGATCGCGGTCCATCTGCGTTCGCACATCAATTTTGCCACACGTACCGGTGCTAAGTCGAGTGTTAATCCCAGCCAAAAACCAGTTGTTTTTCACGTATTTTAGGGCCTTATTCCTTCTTGTCGAAAATTTGTCGACAAATAAAATATTTAAAGTAGACTGACGGCAAGATTACACGAATCCCTAACCCGGTGGGGCATTCCACCGGCCCGGCAAAAAAATACGGAGACCCAAATCGTGAACCCGAATGTCTTTTCCGGATGCATCCCGGCCCTGATGACGCCCTGTCGCGCGGATCGCAGTCCTGACTTTGAGGCGCTTGTGCGTAAAGGTCTTGAGCTGATCGAGACGGGCATGTCCGCGGTTGTCTATTGTGGCTCGATGGGTGATTGGCCCCTTTTGACCGATGCGCAACGTATGCAGGGCGTCGAGGCGTTGGTCGGGGCTGGTATCCCGGTGATCGTGGGAACAGGCGCGATCAATTCGGCCTTGGCAATCCAGCATGCCGCACACGCGCAGAAAGTGGGCGCCAGCGGCTTGATGGTCATTCCACGTGTACTGTCACGCGGCGCGTCCATGACTGCGCAGCGGCACCACTTCAAAGGCATTCTGGCCGCGGCACCGGATCTTCCCGCAGTGATCTACAACAGCCCTTATTACGGATTTACCACCCGTGCGGACCTGTTCTTTGATCTGCGCAAGGACCACCCGAACCTGATCGGTTACAAGGAATTCGGCGGCGCCGAAGATCTGCGCTATGCGTCCGAAAACATCACCAGCGGTGATGACAATGTTTCCCTGATGGTCGGCGTGGATACCGCAGTGTTCCACGGAATCGTGAATTGTGGCGCAACCGGCGCCATCACTGGGATCGGGAATGTGCTGCCCGATGAGATTCTGCATCTGGTGGATTTGTGTCAGGCGGCGGCCAAGGGCGATGCCAACGCGCGTGCCCGGGCGTTGGAGCTTGAGGCGGCTTTGGGCGTTTTGTCGTCCTTCGACGAAGGCACCGATCTTGTGCTCTACTACAAACACTTGATGGTTATGACGGGTCATCCCGAATACACGCATCATTTCAACGAAACAGATGCCCTTACTGACAGCCAGCGCGGCTATGTTGAACAACAGTTCAGACTGTTCCGTACCTGGTACGAGAACTGGACTAGTCAGGCCGATTCTTCGGCGCAAAATGCAGCGTGAGGATTGGGTATGTCGTTGAATAATGGATATGTTTTTCGCGGTCAGCACTTGATTGGCGGTCAGTGGGTTGGAGCTGATGAAAGCATTGCCTCCAGCCCCGTCTCGGGTGAGGGGAGCAACTTTGCTGCGGGAACGCCTGAGTTGGTTGATCAGGCCTGTACCCTAGCCGAGGCCGCCTTTGGAGATTACGCCAATCGCAGCCGAGCGGATCGGGCCAAGTTCCTGAATGCTATCGCGGATGAGATCGAGGCCCGTGCCGAGGCCATCACCAGCATTGGCAGTGCAGAAACCGGTCTGCCTGAGATGCGTCTTCAGGGCGAGCGGGGACGCACGGTTGGTCAGTTGCGCATGTTTGCCGAATTCGTCCAGGATGGTGCGTATCTAGAGCGCCGCCATGATCTGGCGATGCCGGATCGCCAACCCGCCCCACGTCCTGACATCAAGATGATGCAGCGCCCGGTTGGCCCGGTGGCTGTTTTTGGCGCCTCGAACTTCCCCTTGGCATTTTCGGTTGCCGGAGGTGACACCGCATCGGCACTGGCCGCAGGTTGCCCGGTCGTGGTCAAAGGCCACCCCGCCCATCCGGGCACCGGCGAAATCGTCGCTGATGCCATCCACGCGGCGGCCAGGGCGACCGGTATGCCCGACGGCGTATTCTCATTGGTGCAAGGTGGGGACCGCAGCATCGGAGAAGCATTGGTAAAGCATCCGGCAATCCGTGCCGTGGGCTTTACCGGTGGGCTGGCCGGAGGCAGGGCGCTGTTTGACCTCTGCTCAACCCGCCCAGACCCGATCCCGTTCTTTGGTGAATTGGGCTCGGTCAATCCGATGTTTGTTCTTCCAAACGCTATGGCCGCCAGAGGTGAAGAGATCGGCAAAGCCTGGGCGGGGTCGATGACCATGGGGGCAGGGCAGTTTTGCACCAATCCGGGCGTTGCCGTGATGATCACAGGCGATGATGCTGACCAATTTATCGATGCTGCTGCGAGTGCTCTGAGTACAGTGCCATCACAGACCATGCTGACCGATGGGATTGCCGAGGCATTTCGATCCGGCCAATCGCATTTGGCCGAACATCCCGCCGTGCGCACGATCCATCAAGGTTCCACTGCAGGCCGTTCAGCTGAACCGGCGCTATTCGAAACCGATGCCGAAGCGTTTCTGGCTGATCCCAGCCTCAGCGAAGAAGTGTTTGGGCCCGCATCGCTGATTGTGCGCGTCGGCTCGGAAAAAGAGATGGTTACCTTGTCAGCCCAGCTGGACGGGCAACTTACCGCCACGATCCAGATGGATGACAGCGACACTGCGCTGGCGCAGCAACTCTTCCCGATTCTGGAGCGCAAGGCCGGGCGGTTGCTGTTCAACGGCTTCCCAACCGGGGTCGAGGTGGTGGGGTCCATGGTCCATGGGGGGCCTTATCCTGCCAGCACGAATTTCGGCGCAACAAGCGTCGGCACAATGGCCATCCGCCGTTGGCTGCGACCCGTAGCATATCAGAACATGCCCGCCGCACTCAGCCCCGAAGATCTGGAAGGCTCGACGCAATAAGCGGTGAACCACAGGGCAGAGGCTAGAAATTTCCTCGGCCATATCAAAGGCTTTGGCCCCGGTGAACGGGGCCGGGCAGGGACACCAAGATCGGCTGTTCCGTATCATCCGCAACACTCTGCCATAGAAGCAGATCACCGGAAATTCCGCGTCATTCGACGTGCAAAATCGGGCTTTGGCCCATAACAGGAGGACAAGATGAAACTCTTCTCGAACTTTGCCGCCCTGGCGGTAACAGCCACGCTTGCAATGCCCGCAAGCGCCGCAGAAATTGAATGGAAGATGACCGCAGCGATTGGTGAAGGTTCATTCTTTTACCAGAACTTCATGGAACGATTTGCGGCTAATGTGGACACACTGACCGCGGGGCGCATGCATGTCCAACCTTTTGGCGCGGGCGTTCTGGCCCCGGCCTTCAAGGCGTATGAAGTAGTTCAGGACGGCATCGTCGAAGCCGGACATTCCACGCCGTCTTATCTGGTAAACCAGGACCCGACCAATGCCGTTTTCGCCAGCTTCCCCGGTGGCATGTCCGGCGAGGCGACCCTGCACTGGATCTATGAAGGCGGCGGTGAGCAGATGCTGCAGGATTTCCGCCGCGAAGAAATGGGTCTGCACACGCTGGTCGTTGGGGTCGGTACGTCCGAAGTGATGGCGCATTCGAACGTCAAGATCGAAACAACCAGCGATCTGAAGGGCGTCAAATACCGGACCTCGGGCGCATGGGCCGCTGTTCTACAGGAAAGCTTTGGCGGCGTTCCGACGGTTGTCCCGGGAAATGAAATCTACACTTTGCTGCAGCGCAAGGGTGTGGACGCGGTCGAATGGTCGACACCAGGAGGCAATATCTCTGAAGGTTTCCACGAGGTTGCGCCCTATATGATCATGCCCGGCGTGCATCAGCCGTCCTTCCTGTGGGAAGTCTTCGTCAAACAGGAAACCTGGGATGCTCTGCCCGAGGATATCAAGCTTCAGGTTACCGCAGCGGCCAAGCTGACAACATACGAAAGCTTCACACATTTCGGTCACGCAGACATTCAAGCCATGGCTGCATTCCGCGACACCAAAGTTGAAATCATCAACATGGTACCAGCGGAATCCGAAAAGATTCGTGCCGCCGGGCGCGATTGGGCACGTAGCCAGGCTGCCAAAAAAGCCGAAGACGGAAGCGCCCGGATGCAAGAGGTTCTGGACAGCTACCTCGCCTATCAAGCGAACTGGGCCGAGAATTCGGGTTATTTGGTTCGCGACAGCGCCGAATAGGCTCTGCCCTGACATTGGTTGGATGACCGGATATTCGTGCCGGTCATCCGTTTCCGGGGACATACATGACCAATATTCTCAGAGGCATCGACGCGATTGCCGGGGCGCTGGCCCTGCTGGGTCGATGCGTAATTTTTGCCCTGATCGTGGCAATGCTGTACGAGGTTGTTGCTCGCTATGCGTTTGGTGCGCCGACGCTTTGGGCGTTTGATATCTCGTACATGCTGAACGGTTCGGTTTTTCTGCTTGGGGCGGCTTATGCCCTGCGCTGTGACGTGCATGTCAGAATCGACTTTCTGTCTCAGCGTATGCCGATGCGGGCGCAGCAGCTGTTGAACGGTGCTGTCTTTCTGTTGGTCATGACACCGATCACGACCATCTTTGCCTGGGTTGCAAGCAAAAAAGCCTGGAAAGCACTGATCACCGGAGAGGTCGAAAGCGTCAGCCCCTGGGCGCCGGTTGTCTGGCCGTTTTACACGGTCATCGCCGTTGGTCTGGCGGCCTTGGCGCTGCAATTCCTGGCTGAGGCGATCAAGTTGCTTTCGGGGCGCAAGAACCCTGGTGAGGCGCCCGGCGAACTGGACGGCATGGAAGAAAACCAATGACACCATTACTGATGTTTGCAGCCCTTTTTGTGCTGGTCTTTGCCGGAGTGCCGGTGGCCTTTTCGCTCATCATCATCTCCGTCGCCTTTGGCTACATGGTGTTCGGTGAGCTGATCTTTTTGCAGCTTTATGGTCCGCTGCTTCATACGGCTTCGAATTTCGTACTGGCAGCAATCCCTCTGTTCATTTTCATGGGGGCGATACTTGAGCGTTCGGGGATCGCGAAACGTCTGTTCTTTGCATTGCAGTTGTGGCTGGGCGGCTTGCCCGGTGGATTGGCGCTGTCGACGATTGCAATGTGCGCAGTTTTCGCCGCCGCATCCGGTGTTGTAGGTGCGGTCGAGATAGTTGTGGGGTTGATGGCCATCCCAGCCATGACCAAAGCGGGTTATCGTAATGACCTCATCGCGGGAACAATCTGTGCAGGGGGCTCACTGGGGACAATAATTCCACCCTCGGTCATTGTGGTCGTCTATGCGTCGATTGCGCAGCTGTCGATTGGCAAGCTGTTTGCCGCATCTATCCTGCCCGGCTTGCTGATGGTGGTGTTCTTCGTGATTTATATTTTGGTGCGCAGCATGGTCCGACCTGCTGACGCTCCTCCGTTGCCACAGGCAGAGCGCGCGATGCCAACCGGCCGTAAGATGAAGGTGACGTTGACAGCATTGTTGCCCCCGCTGGCATTGATTGTCCTGGTGCTGGGCTCGCTTCTGGCCGGTGTTGCCTCGGCTACCGAAGCTGCCGCAGTCGGGGCCGCCGGTACGATCCTGCTGGCTTTGATGTTTCGGGAACTAAACCTGAAACTGATGTCCGAGGCACTGAATGTGACCCTGCGCATCACCGCTATGATCATGTTGATCGTGGCCGGAGGCACGATGTTCACCAGCATCTTTGCGGTCACCGGAGGCGGACAGCTGGTGCGCGATACCGTTGCCGGGATCGGGTATGGCAATGCCGGTATCATCGCATTCTTTTTGTTGGTGGTCTTTTTCGCGGGCTTTGTACTGGACTGGGTGTCGATCGTTCTGATTTTCATTCCGATCTTTGCCCCGATCGTGAAATCCGCCGGAATCGATCCGATCTGGTTTGCCATGATGGTTCTAGTGGTGATTCAGACTTCGTATCTGACACCGCCAATGGCACCGTCGATTTTCTATCTTCGCTCAATCGCTCCGCGTGACATGAGCTATGGGCAGATGTATCGCGGCGTGTTGCCCTTTGTAGGGGCGCAAATGCTGGTTCTTTTGGTTATCATCCTGATCCCCGAAGTGGCGACATGGTTGCCAGAGATATTGGTCGGGCTTTGACATAGATCTTGGTCTTGCCCCTTCAGATGCCTGGCCCCTGTTCAATGGGCTAGGTCATCGCCCTAGTTGTTTCGAAAGATCTTTCGGTTCCGGTAACTTGTCCGCATTCTGCGCCGCCCATTGATGCATCTCATACAGCAGTGGAAGCAGGCTTTGACCCAGAGGTGTGAGGCTGTATTCGACATGCGGCGGTATGGTCTTGAAGTCTTTGCGAGAGACAAAGCCCGTCGTCCGCAACTCGGTCAGCTGGCGCGTCAACGTTCGATGCGTGATGCGTCCGAGGTTTCGCTGAAGCTGGTTGAACCGGCAGTCCCCCTGCGAAAGCCAGTAGATGATCAACAGGTTCCATCGACCTGAGATCGCTGAGATCAATGCTTCGATCTGACAATGATCCTCTAACTCATCATGTTTCAAGGCAGTATCCTATATGACCGTACTTGTTCGTGTGAACGTGCATTTTTAGATAGGGGTCAGAACGTTATGCCGCAACGGGGGGACCCTATGGCGAAGAAGAAAATTGTGATCATTGGCGGGGGCTATGTCGGGTTTGAAGTTGCCCGGGAACTGGACGCTTGCGCGGACGTCACCCTGATTGAGCAACGCGAAGCGTTCGTGCATCCGCCTGCAGCGATCCGCGCGCTGGTTGAACCCGCCTTGCTGGACCAGCTCATCCTGCCATACGACAATCTGCTTCAATCGGGTAAGGTCGTGCGCGGGCGCGCCGTTTCGGTCTCTGAAACCGAGGTCACTTTGGAATCTGGAGCTGTCTTTCCGGCGGACTATATCCTGATCGCCACCGGATCATCCTATGCAGCGCCGTTCAAGCCGTCGGGTGACAGCATTGCGGATTTTCAGCAAGCGAGCAAAGACGTCAGCGCGCAATTGGCCAAAGCGAATTCAGTTGTGATCGTAGGGGCAGGCGCTGTCGGGACAGAGCTTGCGGGCGAAACCGCCTCGGCACATCCGGGTAAATCCATCACCCTGGTTTCGTCGGATGATACCTTGTTTCCCAAGTACCCGGCCAAGCTAGGCGCGCAGCTCAAAGGTAAGTTGGAACGGCTGGGCGTCACTGTCATTCTCGGCCAGAGGGCGCAGGATTTACGCCATTTGGATCGGCCCTACGAAGGATCCGTGAGCTTGACCGACGGTAGAGTGATTGCGGCAGATCTTATATTTCCGGTGGTTGGATCGAAACCCCAATCGTCTTTGGTTCAAAGCCTTCCGGGCGTGTCGGCTGATGCATTGGGTAGGGTCAAAACCGACAAATGGTTGCGACCGTCAAGCTATCCGAATGTCTTCGTCGGCGGTGACATTGCCGACATTGGCGACGGAATGACAATCGTAGCAACGGCACGGCAGAATCCGTGGCTGATCAAAACGCTTAAGAAAGTAATCGAGGGCGCACCCGTTGAAAGTCAGAAACCCTACGCGCCCTGGAAAAAAGCACCCATTCTGGTGCCCCTTGGGCCGGTCATCGGCAGCAGCTGGCTTTTTGTGACAGTGGGTGACTGGATCACACGCAAGATAAAGGGGAAAGATATTTTCATTCCCAAATATCGAAAGGCTTTTGGGATTTCGAGCTCCGGAAAATAGTTCCTCCTGAACATTGCGATTTGCCAACGTTCAGGCATCCCACACAGATGATGTCTCTGACATTCGTGTTGGCCTGCCTCTAGTCGTGTGCGAGGTTGCGACTGGCTTGTGCCTGCTGAATATCTTTCGGCCATGTGGAACGGATATAAGCCAGAACATCCCATATGCCGTCATCAGTCAAAGTGCCTTCGAAACCCGGCATGCCACTGTTGAAATTCTTGACGCCGCGTGCGGCCAGTGTCTTTGCACCGCCGAATTTGGTGTAGTCAAACAAAAGCAGGCTATCATGGTGCCATGTGTGCCCGGTCACGTCATGTGGTGGCGCAGGCATCACACCGTCTTCACCCGGTGTTTGCCAGTTGGGTTGGCCTTCCAGGTTAACGCCGTGGCACGCGGCGCATTGATCTACGTAGAGCCTCTGTCCATTCGCCACGTCTCTGTCTGTAAACGTATGATCCGCGGCAACGCTGGAATAAACGCTGCATAGGACCAATATAAATAAGTGCCTGGTCATCTCCACCCACCTCAATTCGGAAGCGTCAGAACGGTTGTTAGTGTCGCCGTAGTTGTCAGCACCGCCAGAACGATCAGCGCCTCAACTTCGATGGAACGGGCGAGGTGCTGCGCCGCCTTGGTATCTCCGTCTAGCATTGCCGGAACAAATCGAAGCTTGTTCGCGGCGGCTAGGATCAATAGCAGCCCTACAAATAGTACTTTGAGCAACAGGGCCTGCCCATAACCAGTGGAGATGAGCGCTCGGAGATCACCAACAAGCAACCAAGCCATCCAGAAACCTGCGACGATCAATGCGGGTACCATCAGTGCCGCAGCTTGGCCAAACCTATGCCCAAGTGCAGCAGCGTCTGCAATTTGCTCAGGTTGAAGAGCCATACTCCGCAGCGGGCTGAAGATGCCTACCCAGAAAGCTACACAGATCAGGTGTGCTAGTAACAAGAGTTGGGTACCAAAATTCTCTAGATCCGATAGGTGCCCGATCTGTGCAAAGGACCACAGAGCCATCGTGCCACCCACAAGTGCGATCCCTAAACCAAAGCGCGGAACAGACAATCCGACAAGGATCATTGCTGCGCCTATCACTCGAAGAACAAATACATCGCCTACGGAAGTCTGCCAGAGTAATCCAAGCATTTCGGGGTCGACCAGCCCATCCGCTCCGCCTGTCAGGAGGGCACCACTAAGCATGAATCCCAGTGCCGTCGCGATGAGGGCAAGCCACGCCAAGGCCATGGATTGGCGTTTCATCGCCAGGCTTATCGGTGTGACCAAGCTGGAATAGAGACACTTAACGATCACAAGGCCAGTGGCCCCCGCAAAGCCGATATAGAGTGCTAGCTTTGCGAGGATTGCAGCAATTCCCCAGATGTCTGGCATGCTCATTCCACAGTAAAGGTAAACGCGCCCTGCATAGCATGACCATCCTCACCTAAACCGCGCCACTCGATGACATAGGTGCCCGCGCCATTGCCTGGCAGTGGAATTTTGAACTTCTGAGCAAATCTTGCCTGGTCGCCTAGATCCAGTCGTACTGCCCCGTGTTCTTCATGTGCCATCTCTATCCGGGTCAACCGGATGTCTTTCGAGAAATTGAGGCCAATTTCAGCGGGCACAATCGTTACTGTGGTTCCATCTGCAGGTGTTGTTTCTGTGGCCTTGGAATGCGCCAGCGCAAAATTGGGGAGCGCGGCCAAGAGTATAAGCGTTACAATCTTCTTCATGGGGCTATCCTCAATTTATTCCGTTGGCGCGCTGGATTTCGCGAATGTAGGCGATCACCATAGCGACGTCACCTCGCGTCAAGCCGTCGACGGGTGGCATGTCTCCAAACTGCCAATGGTGACTTCTTACACCCTGTGAAACCGCCCTCTGAAACGCTTCATCAGCGTGGTGACTAGGTTCGTATATCTTGTGGATCAGTGGCGGTCCTGCGCCGTCAATTCCGACCGCATTGACACCGTGGCAAGTGGCACAGGAGGCATCAAAGACCCGCTGGCCGATTGCTGCATTGCCCTCAATAGGCGGCATCTGAATTGCGACTAGGCCGTCTCTTGAAACTGCCGCCTGGGGGCTGGCTTCTTCGATTGGGTCTGAACGAAAAACTATGAAAGCGGCAACAGCCGAGACGACGCAAGCGCCGATTAACACGTGACTTTTCTTCATGGGTTGAACCTGACTTTGTAGAAGCTGGAAGTGCTGCGGCACATCGCAAACAGCCGCAAGGGCCGGTCACTTAGGCGCGCGCGGATTTTGGCAGCTTCAAAGGTCAGGGGGTCTGTAGGGGCTATCTGGTTCAGTCAACTTGGATTGGAATCCAATCTGGAACTCTCGGTCAAGCTGATATTGATTCCACACGACTTGGCTGTTCTGCGAGATCAGTACGACGGCTTGGCAAAGCGAAGGGTTACACTCTCCGGTTCCGGCATTATCCGTGTCGTGATGGCTGCTTTGGGCCGAGATGTCAGGGATGCTTTTCACCGCGGCGGAGTGTCCCGCCGATTGCATATGGTCCCCGCAGTGAAGCCCGACGCAGGCATGAGACTCGCCACCAAATCCGGCCAGAATGACCAGAAGACTCGTCAATAGCGCAAATGTGTTTCGTCGGATGACCATGATTCCGGACGCTAATGCAGCGGAACACACAAGACAACGCCTGCAGCTTCATTATGCCCCACGCCGTTCTAAAGGAAATTACGACGCTGATTTTCGTGATGGGGCATTCCCCGCTCTTGTCCGGCGCGCGATTCTCATCAAATGCAGAGAGTCCGGGTCTATTTTGATTTCTATCAGTCGGGCCTAGCAACTGATTAGCGGCCAAACGGCAACACAGGTCGCAACATTGTCAACGCGCAGAATCTCACTGGAACCAGCCAAGTTCCAGCCGTGCGGTGCCAATAATTTGGGGCAACGTAGTGGTCTGAGGGTGCTGGTGTTTCTGCTTCTTTGACCCGCGTTCAGACGCGCTTATTGAGAACTTTGAACCAAAGATATATTTTGACCGGATTGCGAACGAAAAGGAAAGTTCATGATCAGAACTACTGCACTGGCGCTCCTAGCGCTCCTTTCGGCTACCTCGGCATTCGCAACTGTTGGGCTGTATTGCGAGGCCCCTGATGGATCAGGCGCTGTATTTGATGTCGGATTGGGAACTGTCCCTGGTCTCGCAGTCGTAAGCGCGACCATTCACGCAGACGGCAAACACTGGAGCCTTACTGAAGTCGATGGTGCGATACCAATCATCGTGGCACAGGGGGCCGATGTCGATATGCGTACTGTTATCGACTTTGCCGATCCCGAATACAGTCGGATCGTTGCCTCTGTTCGATTGATAACCGCTGTCGAAGGAGACGAATCCGTCACTGTAGGCACGCTCACGATTCCGGAAATCGGTGCCTTCCCGCTGGTTTGCGAAGGGCCGTAGCCGCCCGATGTTGTGCAATGTACCGGGGCTAACTCGGCGGAAGCGGTCATCCCAAATTCTGCTTTGCTCAAATGTCTGAAATGGGCCGCGAGAGAGAGTAGTTTTAGATTGGGGGTGCTGCACGTTCTGTGACCAATTGTCTGGCTACGACTCTTTCGCGATGAATCATGTACAGCCCTGCACTGATGATGATTGCAATACCAAGTAGGCTAAGCGTGTTCGGGAAGTCATTGAAGACAAGATAGCCGAACAGGGTCGCTACCGGCAGCTCAAAGTACTGCAAAGGCGCCAATGTGGCCGAAGGCGCGAACGAAAGCGCATAGGTCATCATCATGTGGCTCACCGTTGCAAAAAAACCAGCTCCCAAAAGCCACAACAAAGCGATGTCTGTCGGCCAAACAGGATCGAACAGCTCCGAACCAGAGCCTTGCGCAAATATTAAGATTGGAATGGAAAACAGGCTGGCAATCAGGCCAGTGTGGAATTGCAGAGCTACGGGATGCATCCGACGCGACAATCCTCGCGTCACAAGAATGTAGAAAGCGAAAGCAACTGCCGTACCAAGCGGAATTATTGCAACCGCGCCGAAGGCCGCGAAACTGGGCTGGATGACGAACATTACCCCAACAAACCCGACAAGAGCTGCCCCGACACGACGCGGACCTACGTCTTCACCAAGGTAAAACTTACCAACCAACAAGACAATGAACGGGGCCACAAACACGATCGCCAACGCATCGGCGAGTGGCATCACACGGATGGCAGCAATGAAGCAAAAAGTTGCGAACAGCAAAAGTAATGAGCGGAATGCGAGTACGATCAATTTGCCTCGCGCTACATGCAACGACAGCCCCATTATCCAGACGAACGGGGCCATCAACACGCACTGCACTACAAAGCGAGCAGCCGTAATCTGCCCAACTGGTACGCTAGCCGACGCGAGTTTTGCAGCTACGTCCAGCAAAGGAGCGGTGAGGCAAAATCCAAGCATCAGTGCAACTCCCGCAAGAATGCGATCCGTAGATTGAGGTATGGAATCAGCCGAGGACATCTCATCTTGTAGAAACGTCGCTAAACGCGTGTCTGTTCTCTATGCGACGCGGAGCAAAAATCCCTCAACTTGCGAGTTGGGGGTGGGTTCGAATTTGCGCTAACAACGAACATCAGGTTCGATGAGATGCGCAGCAGCAGATGGCCGGTTCAAAATTGGTCTACAAGCTCTTGATCTCGATTGCTGCTGCGATGGCAAAGGCGTCTTCAAGCTCGACGCTCAGATGCCGAACCGTGCTTACCATCTTTGCATGACCCAAGAGCAACTGAATCGCCCGAAGATTTCCTGTCTTTTCTTGTCGAACTGCGTGACTTTGGTTCGGCGCATTGAGGGAGTTCCGTAGGCGCTGGCCCCAAAGCCAATGGGCTTCATCCAGTCCCGGACAATCCGCGCATACTGGCGTGTTGAGATGTGTAGGAAAACCAAGTGATAGATCCGCGGTCACAGCAACTTCTTTCTTCCCAAGGGAGACACATACAAAAAGCTGTAATTCCGACCCCTGTGAAGCTCTTGGTGATTGATCTGCTTGTTCGCGAATTCGAATTGGTTACTATTGTCGCATGACAAATTGGAAACCATCCCGAGATACGCTGAGTTCACCGCTGCATACGAGCCTTGCCACGATGATTGCAGGCGCGATCGAAGACGGCAGTTTGTCACCGGGACAGAAATTACCAACACACCGGAAACTGGCCGATGACCTGAGGTTGAGCGTTAATACCGTCAGCAAAGCTTACGACATTCTGCGTCGCCAAAACCTGATCGATGGTCAGATTGGGCGTGGCAGCTATGTTGTCGACACTGACAAAACCGACGGACAGCCATTCAAGTTAGAGTCAGAACCTCGAAACTTGTTCGACATGTCGATTTCGCGCCCCTTGTTTAATGGCCTGCATGTTGAGGCGATGCAATCAACGCTGAGGACTTTGCATGCCGGGCTCGACCCGGCAATATATCTTTCTACACGCCCGAATGTAGGCCACGAAACTCACCGAAAAACGGGAGTCAAATGGCTTTCACATTGCGGCCTTGAGACAAATGCAGATTCAGTCCTCATGACGAACGGGGTAACGCATGGAATGTCGGCAGCAATGTCTGCGATATTGCGTCCTGGCGACGTCATTCTGTCAGATATGGTCACGCATCACCTCTTGGTTTCGAGTGTCGCATATTTCGGATACCGACATGTTGGCCTTGAAACTGATGAGCACGGAATCCTGCCCGATGCATTGGAAAGGGCGTGCGTTGATAAGTCTCCTAAAGCATTGTATTTATTACCATCTCTTGCCAACCCTAATGTACATATGATGCCAGAGGAACGTCGGCGCCAAATTGCTGCAATCGCCCGCAAACATAGGCTGCATATTATTGAAAACGATGCGTTTGGTCCGGTCGCAGCGGATCGCCAGCCGCCTGTTTCGATGTTCGCACCAGAACTGTCGGTCTACCTGACAACGTTCACCAAATGCACGGTCAGCGGGTTGCGTGCGGGTTATGCCGTTGCTCCGGACCATTTGCTTCCTGCATTGACAGCGAGACTGATCGTATTTGGTTGGATGGCAACGCCGCTGATCTGCGAACTTGCCTCACGCTGGGTGGAAGATGGCACAGCACAAGCGCTGGCGGATTGGCAGCGCGCAGAAATAGTCAAGCGGTATCACATAGCAACGCAAGAGCTTGCTGGTTTTAAATGGACGGGCCATCCGGCCAGTTTGCATCTTTGGTTGCAGCTCCCTCCAGATTGGGATTCCAACAGTTTTGTCGCCCATGCCCGCGAACTAAATGTTGCGGTGTCCCCCGAAAGCCCATTCCTTTCTCCCAAGGCTACCCCAACAAATGCAGTGCGCATTTCGGTGGGAAGCATTCGCGAAATCGAACGTTTTCGCCAAGCTCTGAAGCTTCTGGCCGGTTTACTTTTGCGCCCACGCGAGCCTTTGCCGCAATTCGCTTATTAGAATGTAGCGCAACAATATAATAATTGACTCGCAGTACAATCTTCGGGATGTGGTGGAACATCACTAACAAAGAAGGTGATATCTGGGAGGATATGATGACCAAGACTGCACGTTTTGCCCTGCGCGTCTGCGCACCCCTTGCTGCTGCATTGCTAACCTCAACTGCCGCTTATGCGGACAATTGGCGCTATGCGATGGAAGAGGGGCTGACAGATCCGCAAGGCCTGTACGCCACCAAGTTCAAAGAGGAAATCGAAGCCAACTCGGATCACACAGTCCAGATTTATCCTGTGGGTACGCTTGGTGAATCGGCCGACGCCATGGAGCAGGCCCAGGCTGGATTGCTGCAGTTCATTGATCAATCTCCAGGTTTCACCGGTGCATTGATCCCAGAGGCCGAAGCCTTTCTGGTGCCATATATCCAGCCGACGGACCCTCAAGTCGTGCGCAAGTTTTTCAAAGAAGGCGTCGCTGTAAACGAGATGTTCCACGACATCTATCGCGAACAGGGACTGGAATTGTTGTCGGTGTTCCCGGAAGGTGAAATGGTGGTCACCACAATGGAGGAATTTCGGACACCTGCCGATTTGGAAGGTATGAAAATTCGGACCATGACCTCACCATTGCTTTTGGAGACTTACACGGCCTTTGGCGCTTCCCCGATTGCTATGCCTTGGGGCGAGCTGATCGGCGGACTGAAAACTAAAATGGTTGACGGGCAAGAAAACCCGGCAATTTGGATCGAGGCCTATGATCTGGATAACCTGACTAATGTGATGACCTATACCGGACATGGTCAGTACACGACTGCTGTGATGGCAAATGCAGAGTTTTACGACGCGCTAAGCGATGCGGACAAAGAACTTGTTCAGAATGCGTCGCAAGTCGCACTCGATTATATTCTTGATGTTGCCGTCGAACTGGATGCAACCGGTCTGGCAAAAATTCAGGAGAGCAATCCGGGCTACACAATAAACCGGCTAACCGAGGAAGAGCGTGCACCCTTTAAAGAACGTGCAAAAGCGGTCGAAGCAGCCTTTGTCGAAAGAGCGGGCGAACGCGGCGCTGCCATCCTCGAGCAAATGAAGAAGGATCTAGCGGCTGCGCAGCAGTAGCGCTTTGCCACAGGCATCCATCACGTTTGCGATGTGTTCATCTGAAAAATCGGTGCAGGCCCAGAACCATAGTTCGGGCCTGCAATTTGGAAATAGTAGACCGGCGATCAGCCTATATTGCGAATGTTCGGGGGGAATATGAGCGAAACGACGAAGAAAAAGTCGGGCCTTGCCGGAATTGTTGATGGCATTGACAAGGGGATCGCTGCGCTTGAGCGGGTGATCATGGCCACAGGCGTCATTCTGATGGCAGTCAACACCATCGCAAATGTCATCAGCCGGTTTGTTTTCAACCACTCCATTATATTCGCCGAAGAGTTGAACAGTATATTCATATTGTTGGTGACATTTGCTGGTATCGGCTACGCCGCGCGCCATGGTCGGCATATCCGCATGTCCGCCATCTCAGACGCGTTACCCGAACGGGTCAGAAAAATCTTGATGGTTGTAGTCACGGGAGTCACCGCTGTGCTGTTGCTGCTCTTGGCGTGGTACGCTGTGCAATACATCATCAGCATGTACGCCAAGGGGCGGGTCTATCCTGCCCTCGGATTCCCTGTTTATCTCAGCTACCTCTGGGTGCCGATTGGGCTGTTTGTGACCGGGGTTCAATACGCGCTCACTTTCATCAAAAACCTTCAGGAACCTGAAATCTATCTGTCAACTGATCTGCGAGAAGCAGATGCGCGGGAACTGGAAGTGGAGCTTTAACCATGGCACTCTTGATGTTTTCCGCAATGGTTGTCCTGCTGCTTATGGGGTTTCCGATGATGGTTCCCCTCATTGCCGGCGCGTTCATCGGCGTGATCGAGCTGTTTGGCACAATCGACAAAACCGAGTTTATGATTCAGCAAATGTTGGGTGGCATCCGGCCCTCTTCACTGATCGCCGTTCCTATGTTCATTCTGGCAGCGGATATCATGACACGTGGCCAGTCCGCAGGGCGGCTGATTGATATGGTCATGGCCTTTGTTCGCCATGTTCGAGGGGGGTTGGCCGTCAGTACAGCTGCGGCTTGCGCATTGTTCGGTGCCGTGTCCGGGTCCACCCAAGCCACGGTCGTTGCGGTGGGAACGCCACTCAGGCCCCGAATGCTGAAAGGTGGCTACAAGGATTCTTTCATTTTGGCCCTGATCGTCAACTCAAGTGACATCGCGTTCCTGATCCCGCCCAGTATTGGGATGATCATCTACGGTGTAGTTGCCAAGGCCTCCATCCCTGAACTGTTCATCGCGGGCATCGGGCCCGGATTGTTAATCCTGTTCATGTTCTCTGTCTACAGTATGATCTACGCCAAATTAAATGACGTCCCCACTGAACCGGCCGCCACATGGTGCGAACGCGCGGCAGCGGTGAAACGGGCCTTGTGGCCGCTGGGTTTCCCGGTTCTGATCATCGGCGGCATCTTCTTCGGCGTTTTCAGCCCGACCGAAGCCGCAGCAATCAGCGTGGCCTATGCGGTGTTGCTGGAAGTCTTCATTTTCAAAACAATGAAAATCACCGGCCTATACCAGGTCGCCCTGTCAACGGGCATGGTAACGGCGGTAGTTTTTATTTTGGTGGGGGCAGGTGCTGCCTTTGCCTGGGTTCTGTCATTCGCGCAGATACCGCAACAGATTTTGGGCGCTCTTGGCATTGATGAAATGGGGCAGATCGGCGTCCTGTTCACAATCGCGATTGCGTTCTTCATCGGCTGTATGTTCGTGGATCCCATCGTGGTCATCTTGATCTTTGTTCCGATCTTTGCGCCCGTGGTCGAGAAAACCGGACTGGACCCAATTCTGGTCGGCACTTTGATCACATTGCAGGCCGCCATCGGCTCGGCCACCCCGCCGTTCGGATGCGATATCTTCACGGCGGTAGCGGTATTCAAACGTCCCTATCTGGAAGTAATCAGAGGAACGCCGCCTTTCGTGATCATGCTTTTGAGTGTCTCGGTCTTGATGATCTTCTTCCCGCAGGTGGCACTGTTTTTGCGCGACATCGCATTTAACAAATAAAAGGAGCGACAAATGTTCAAATCAATACTCGCTGCTTTTGACGGGTCTGAAGGATCAGAGGCCGCCCTTCGCAAAGCCGCTGAATTGGCTAGGTTGTGTGATGCGGAAATGCTGGTACTGACGCTCTACCGTCATCATTCGATACTGGAAGGATCGATGTATGTCATCGATGCAGAAAAGCCTGATGATATTGACGGGATCATGCGCGATCACGCAAAGGAAACTGCTGAACGCGGCGCGTCCATTGCGCACGAGGCAGGGTGCGAGAACATCCGGGCCTTTGTCAAAGGCGGGCCAACGGCGCGAACTATCGTCAGCTTTTCCAAAGAACATGAGAATGACCTGATCGTCATGGGCAGCCGAGGATTGGGATCGATTGAGGGTTATTTGCTGGGCAGCGTCTCTCACAAGGTGACCAGCCTTGCGCAATGCCCGGTTCTGGTGGTGTGAGGATGGCAATGGCTTTGGATATACAATCTTCGACTTCGTCTGTGGCTCTCGCGCTGGATGCTCGCCCTGTCACACATCGTATCGGGCTGGTCGCGCTGGCCACGGATCATACGACGGAAACTGACTTCGCACGCATTCTGCAAGGGCATGATGTGGGCGTATATGTAAACCGGATCGGGTTTGAAAACCCAACCACACATGAAAGCCTTTTGAAGACAGGGCCGCTGCTGACCGATGCCGCAGCAGAGATTCTGCCTGGCGAGGCGCTAGATGTATTGGTCTATGGATGCACGGCAGCTTCGGTAGTTTTGGGGAACGACAGAGTGGCCGAGCACATGAACAGCGCAAAGCCGGGCACGCCTTGCGTCACACCCAGCTCGGCAGCCTTTGATGCATTTGAGGCTTTGGGGGTAAAAAAAGTAAGCGTTCTTACGCCCTATACGCAGGATGTGACGGATTCTCTGGTCACCTATTTCTCGCAACACGGCCTCGACGTGGTGAACGCTGTTTGCTTTGGATTGTCCGATGATCGCGACATGGCGCGCGTCTCAATGGACAGCATTATCGAAGGTGGTGTTGCTGCGTGCGATCCCGATGCTGATGCGCTTTTTATTTCCTGTACGGCGGTGCGTGCCGCCCCATGTGTCGCACAATTGGAGGCCCGGCTTGGCAAACCGGTTGTTACCTCCAATCAGGCGATGGTTTGGCGCTGCATGAGGCATCTTGGGATTACTTCGAATTATCCCGCGGGCGGTATGTTGTTCAGTAAATAGGAAGAAAGTCAGGACAAGAGATGAGCTCTGAAATCACACTTCAGGATAGTTTTGCTGCGCGCGCGCGGATCGCACAGTCGATCCGGGTTACACCGACGATGTCTTCAGACGTGCTGAGCAAAACCACGGGCAGTGATATTCGCCTCAAGCTGGAGCAAGGCCAGATCACCGGTAGTTTCAAGCTGCGCGGGGCATCCAATGCTGTGTTGTCACTTAGCGATGCGCAGCGCGCCAAAGGTGTGGTGGGAGTATCGACGGGCAATCACGGGCGCGGTTTGGCCTATGCGGCAAAGCAGGCCGGGGTGCGGTGCATCATCTGCATGTCCGAGCTGGTTCCACAAAACAAAGTGGATGGGATCAAGGCGCAGGGCGCAGAGGTGCGCATTGTCGGGCGTTCTCAGGATGACGCACAGGTAGAAGTTGACAGGCTGGTCGCCGATGGGATGGTCATGCTTCCCCCGTTTGATCATCGCGATATCATTGCCGGGCAAAGCACCGTTGCACTGGAAATGCTGGAACAATCCCCGGATCTTGAAACGGTTCTGGTGCCGCTGTCGGGCGGCGGGCTGATTTCCGGCGTCGGCATGGTGATGAAGGCGGTTAATCCGCAGGTCCGCGTTATCGGAATTTCGATGGAGCGCGGGGCGGCTATGTATGAAAGCCAGAAGGCGGGGAAACCGGTTCTGGTCGAAGAACTGTCGACACTGGCCGACTCGCTGGGCGGTGGGGTTGGATTGGACAACCAGCACACTTTTGCCATGACTCGTGCCTTTGTTGATGATCTGATTCTTGTGACCGAGACCGAGATTGCTGCTGCCATCCGTCACGCCTATTGGCAGGAACGTCAGATCATTGAAGGGTCCGGCAGTGTCGGCATTGCCGCGCTTTTGGCGGGAAAAATCAAAGACCCAGGTCGGTGCGTCGCGCTGATCTCGGGGCAAAACATCGACATGCAGCTGCATCACCGGATCATTTCCGGCGAAGATGTAGATGTGACGCCGGAGGGCTAAAATGGCGCAGATTAAAATTCTGACAGAAACCGAATTGCGCGATCTGGTGCCGCTCGATATCGATGCAGTGGGCTGCATCGAACAGGGTTTTTCGACACTGGCCGGGGGCAAAGTGGTCATGCCGCCAATCATGACACTGATGGTTCCAGATCATAACGGTGAGGTATGTGTAAAGTCAGCCTATGTCCCCGGCATAGACAGCTTTGCCATGAAGATGAGTCCTGGCTTTTTCGATAATCCCAAGCTGGGCCTGCCCAGCACATCAGGCTTGATGGTGCTATTCTCAAGCACCACTGGCGTTCTGGAAGCTTTGCTTCTGGATAATGGTTATCTCACGGATGTGCGCACCGCCGCTGCGGGAGCGGTATCTGCGCGCCACCTTGCGCGCGCGGATGCGACACGCGCGTGTATCATCGGTGCTGGTGTGCAGGCGAAGCTACAACTCAAGGCGCTGACCCTTGTGCGCGGCATCGAAAGCGCTGTGATCTGGGCGCGGGATGCGGCCAAGGCCGAAACATTGGCTTCCAGCCTTCGCGAAGAACTTGGGGTCGACGTCACGGCCAGCACTGATAGGGCGGGTGCCGTGTCCTCGGCAGATATCATTGTCACGACAACCCCTTCGGACATTCCGCTGATCAAAGCGGACTGGCTGCAACCGGGGCAGCTTGTCATTGCGATGGGTTCGGATCAGGAACACAAGGTCGAGCTTGACCCGGGTTGTCTTGCCAAGGCAACGCTCTATGTGCCCGACAGCCAAGCCCAATGCGCCCTCAAAGGCGAGCTGCGCAGCGCCATTGCGGTGGGCATTTTCCCGGCTGATGGCAGGTTTGCTGAACTGGGTGATATCACCTCCGACAAGGCGCCGGGGCGACAATCCGACAGTGACATCATTATTGCTGACCTGACAGGTACGGGTGTCCAGGATACCGCCATTGCCACGCTTGCTCGCCAGCGCGCGGAAAACTCAGGCAAAGGCACCACGTTTTCAAGCTAACAACGGATTAATTCTATGCCAGAATCAAAACTCCACTTCTCACGCGATGAGTTCAGCCAGCGCATTGCAAAAACCCGCGCCGCCATGGCCGAACGTGGGCTTGACCTTCTGATCGTGACGGACCCTTCGAACATGAACTGGTTGACCGGCTATGACGGTTGGTCTTTTTACGTGCATCAATGCGTAGTGCTGAGTCTCACTGGCGAGCCGGTCTGGTACGGCCGTGGACAAGATGCCAATGGCGCGCTTCGCACCTGCTTTATGGATCCCGCCAATATCATCGGTTACCCGGACCATTATGTACAATCCACCGAACGTCACCCGATGGATTACCTGTCGGCACAGCTGGCCGATCGTAAGCTGGATAAGGGCCATATCGGCGTTGAGATGGACAACTACTGGTTCACAGCTGCGGCCTTTGCCGCGCTACAGCACCACATGCCAAATGCCAAATTTTCCGATGCGACTGCGTTGGTCAACTGGCAGCGCGCGGTAAAATCTGAAACCGAGCTGGAATACATGCGCCAAGCAGGCCGCATTGTGGGCCGTATGCATGAACGTATCTTTGAAAAGGTCGAGCCGGGCATCCGCAAATGCGATCTGGTGGCCGAAATCTATGATGCGGCCTTACGCTATGACGCACAGATCGGTGCGGGCGGAGACTATCCCGCTCTGGTGCCACTTTTGCCCTCAGGCGCGGATGCCTCAGCCCCGCATTTGACATGGGACGATCAGCCAATGAAATCCGGCGAAGGTACGTTTTTCGAGATCGCAGGTGTCGTCAAACGGTACCACTGCCCGCTGTCGCGCACGGTCTTCCTTGGAAAGCCCACGCAAACATTCCTCGACGCTGAAAAGGCTGTGCTTGAGGGCATGGAGGCCGGGCTGGAGGCTGCAAAAGAGGGCAACCTCTGTGAGGATGTCGCTATTGCCTTCTTCAGCGTGCTAAAGAAATACGGGATCACCAAAGATAACCGCACCGGTTACCCGATCGGTGTCAGCTACCCGCCTGACTGGGGCGAACGGACCTTCTCGCTTCGTCCCGGCGACAAGACGGTTCTGCAGGAGAACATGACCCTGCACTTCATGACCGGCCTCTGGATGGAGGATTGGGGTTTTGAGATTACTGAAAGCATCCGCATCACCAGGACCGGCCATGAGTGCCTGGCCAACGTGCCCCGCAAAATGGTTGTGAAGGATTGAGTAGTGACACCCAACCCAATTTCCCCGACGATCCCGCTGGATAGCGATGGTATCCACCACGGTTTCCTACGGCTGCCTTACAGCCGGGATGACAGTGCTTGGGGGTCAATTATGATCCCGCTAACGGTTATCAAAAACGGAGATGGGCCTACGGCTTTGCTGACCGGCGCCAACCATGGCGATGAATATGAAGGGCCCGTGGCGTTGCAAGAACTGACGGTTAAGCTAAAGCCCGAGGACATCACCGGACGCGTGATCATCGTGCCTGCCTTCAATTATCCCGCTTTTCGCGCCGGGTTACGCACGTCCCCCATCGACAAAGGCAATATGAACCGTGCCTTTCCGGGCCGGCCAGATGGCACCCCAACCGAAAAGATTGCCGACTATTTCCAGCGCGTTCTTTTGCCAATGGCCGATATTGCGGTGGATTTTCACTCGGGCGGAAAAACGCTGGATTTCGTGCCCTTCGCGGCGGCCCATATCCTTGAAAATAAAGCCAATGAAGCGGCCTGTTTCGCCGCGATGGCCGCCTTTAACGCCCCCTATTCGGTGCAGCTACTGGAGATCGACAATGTCGGAATGTACGACACCGCGGTCGAAGATATGGGTAAGGTTCTGGTTTCAACAGAATTGGGCGGTGGTGGCTCTGCAACAGCCAAGTCGATTGCTGTTGCAAAAAAGGGCCTGCGCAATGTGCTGATCCACGCAGGAATCCTGAAGGGCGAGATGCAGATTGATCCAACCGTGCGCCTGGATATGCCCGATGGTAACTGCTTCGTGTTCTCGGAAAACGATGGCCTCTACGAGCCGATGGTTGATCTTGGTGAACAGGTCAGCCAAGGCGATGTTGTGGCCCGCGTTTGGCCGGTTGATCGCACCGGGATTGCCCCGATTGAATACCGCGCCAAAGTTACGGGCCTTTTGATCAGTCGCCACTTTCCCGGTCTTATCAAAGCGGGCGATTGCGCGGCGGTGATCGGGTTGAAAGTTGGATAACTTTATTCCCCGGAGGTGAGACCATGCGGCTCGACGCCCGCGATCTGGATATTCTACGGGTGCTTTCAACCGAGGGGCGCATCACAAAAACGGCTTTGGCCGACCGCGTTGGCCTGTCGCCCACCCCCTGCTGGGAGCGGCTGAAAAAGTTGGAAAAAGCCGGGTTGATCAAGCGATATAGAGCCGAGATCAACCTGCGCAAACTTGGGCCACATGTAACTGTCTTTGTTGCGGCTGAACTGTCCGATCATACCGCTGCCAGCTTTCAGGCTTTTGAGGCCGCAATGCAACGCTATGAAGAAGTGTTGGCCTGCTGGGCGCTTGGCGGAGGATTTGATTACATCCTGCAAATAGTGACGCGCGATATCGATGCCTATCAACGCCTGATTGATGAAATGCTCAATGCTGACATAGGTCTGGAAAAATATTTTACCTATATTGTCACCAAACCAGTGAAGGGGCAGGGCGTTCCGCCGATTTCCCTTATTGCTGGATGGCAGGAGTAACCCTCTGCCTGAGAGATGATTTACAGCAGAATACTCTGCTTTGGACCCGAAATTTGGTCTCATCCTTCGCCTGAAATACCCGAGGTTGTCTGGCAACAAGGGAGAGGCATCCATGAAAAACACCGCACTTTCTGCGCGCGATGATATTGCTGACAAATCTTTGGTGCGCAGTTTTTCCTATGTGAATGGTAAATGGTGTGCAGCTTCGTCGGGTTACACCATCCGCGTCACCGATCCGGCAACTGGCGATGTTATCGGTGAGGCCGCCAGCCTTTCGGCAGAGGAATCCTCTGCCGCCGTGGATGCGGCACAAGCTGCCTTTCCGACCTGGTCTGGCCTCTTGCCACAAGACCGATCCGCCATTCTGCGCCGTTGGTTCGACCTGATGCTGCACCACAAAGAAGATCTGGCACGGATCATGGTACTGGAACAGGGCAAGCCTCTGTCCGAGGCGCGCGGTGAAATTGATTATGCTGCGTCTTTTGTAGAATTCTACGCCGAAGAGGCCAAGCGACCCAATGTTGAAGGCGTCACCAGCCATCTGCCCGATGCCGAGGTTGAGGTTTGGCTAGAGCCGGTCGGGGTGGTGGCAATGATCACACCGTGGAATTTCCCTGCTGCCATGCTGACCCGCAAAGCAGCAGCAGCCATGGCCGTGGGATGTACGGTTGTGGCTCACCCCTCAAGTGAAACCCCGTTTTCGGCCCTCGCGTTGGCTGAACTGGCGGAAAAGGCGGGTATTCCGGCGGGCGTGTTCAACGTGGTCACCGGCCAGGCCTCGACCGTGGTCGAACCTTGGACGAAAGACACCCGTGTTCGGGCACTCTCGTTCACAGGCTCCACCGAAATCGGACGGTTACTTTACCGTCAGTCCGCCGACACAGTGAAAAAACTTGTAATGGAACTAGGCGGGCATGCACCGGTGATTGTGTTCAAAGGGGCCGATCTTGAAATTGCGGTTTCTGAAACGATCAAGGCCAAATTCGCCACATCCGGGCAGGACTGTCTTGGCGCCAATCGGATATTTGTGGAGCGCTCAATTTACGACGCATTCTGCTCGCAGTTCACCGAAGCGACCCGCAGGCTGTCCCTTGGCATCGGTATGGACGACCCCGACATCGGCCCTCTGATGAATGAAAAGGCGGTTCAAAAGCAGGAAGAACATGTCGCCGATGCGCTGGCCAAGGGGGCCAAACTGGCGTGCGGAGGTGCAAGGGATCCTCTCGGCCCGCTGTTTTATCAGCCCACGGTTCTGACCGACGTGACTGCCGATGCCGTGGTTATGTCAGAGGAAACATTTGGCCCTGTGGCGGCCATTGCGCCCTTTGATACCGAAGAAGAGGTGATCGCCCGGGCCAATGACACCGAATACGGTTTGGTTGCGTATCTGCACAGCCATGACCCACGCCGTATTTACCGCGTATCTCGTGCATTGCAATTTGGCATGGTGGCGGTGAATCGCACCAAGGTCACCGGCGCGCCGATCCCCTTTGGCGGCACCAAACAATCCGGTCTGGGCCGTGAGGGGGCAAGACGGGGAATGGAAGAGTTTACCGAAATCAAATATGTCTGCCGCGACTGGGCATGAGGAGTGAAAAGATGCTGAAGAACGATCAACTTGACCAATGGGACCGCGAGAACTTTTTCCATCCCTCCACTCATCTGGCCCAGCACGCGCGGGGCGAAACAGCGACCCGTGTGATCAAAACCGCAAGCGGGGTCCATATCGAAGACCGTGATGGTACCAAATTGCTGGACGCCTTTGCAGGACTTTATTGCGTGAATGTGGGCTATGGCCGTCAGGAAATTGCCGAAGCGATTGCGGATCAAGCCCGCGAGTTGGCCTATTATCATTCCTACGTGGGCCACGGCACAGAAGCCTCCATCACCCTGTCCAAGATGATCCTTGATCGCGCGCCTTCGAACATGTCCAAGGTCTATTTCGGCCTGGGCGGTTCAGATGCAAATGAGACCAACGTCAAATTAATATGGTATTACAACAATATCCTGGGCCGCCCCGAAAAGAAAAAGATCATCTCGCGCTGGCGAGGGTATCATGGCTCGGGCCTTGTCACCGGGTCGCTGACTGGGCTGGAACTATTCCACAAAAAGTTCGATCTGCCGCTCACGCAGGTGGTTCATACCGAAGCGCCCTATTATTTCCGCCGCGATAATCTGGACCAAAGCGAAGCCGAATTCGTCGCGCATTGCGTGACTGAACTGGAGGCGCTGATTGAACGTGAAGGCGCTGATACAATCGCCGCGTTTATTGGCGAGCCGGTGTTGGGAACCGGCGGTATCGTGCCCCCGCCGGAAGGCTACTGGGCCGCCATCCAGACCGTATTGCGCAAGCATGACATCCTGTTGGTTGCCGATGAGGTTGTGACCGGGTTTGGCCGCCTGGGCAGCATGTTCGGCTCTGAGCATTACGGCTTGGAATCCGATATCATCACCATCGCCAAAGGCCTCACCTCGGCCTACGCGCCGCTGTCAGGTTCGATTGTTTCGGAAAAAGTGTGGAAGGTGCTGGAACAGGGCACAGATGAAAACGGCGCCATCGGCCACGGCTGGACCTATTCGGCACACCCGATCGGGGCCGCGGCCGGTGTGGCAAACCTCAAATTGATTGATGATCTGAACCTGATCGAAAACGCAGGCAACGTCGGCGCTTATCTGAAACAGTCGATGAAGGATGCACTGTCAGCACACGCCAATGTCGGCGATGTGCGCGGCGAAGGAATGTTGTGCGCGGTCGAGTTCGTGAAGGATAAAGATAGCCGCACCTTCTTTGACTCCGCGGACAAGATTGGCCCGCAAGTCTCAGCCGCTCTTTTGGCACAGGATAAGGTCATCGCACGCGCTATGCCGCAAGGCGACATCTTGGGCTTCGCGCCACCGTTTTGCCTGAGTCGTGAAGAAGCTGATACCGTCGTCGCCGCAACTCTGCGCGCGGTTAAAGCAGTATTGGGCTAGGGGATGTCTGTCTCGCCCACCCTTGGCTGAGTGGATAGTGGTCGACATTACCGCATCAAACTCCGGGGTGGGCACAGCACTCGATTGAGACCGCTTTGATTTGGCAATATTGCCTGGATCAGGCCGCAATTCCAAGATTCCTTACTATACGGCCCAATCCGGTCAAAGCGGCCAAGATTGAAACTTGAAACAAGCACACGTCACAATTGTCGCAATGTGCTACAGACCAGATATTATCAATCATGGGTGGAGCGGCGGAAAAGTCCGCAACGTGTGGGTTGTCATTCCTGTAGCCAGACAGACGATGAAGCAGGAAGAGCTCAAGCGGAAGTTGGAAGATTTCGAAGTTCCGCATAGGAATTTTGAAGAGATGTTCGAACCGGTCGCCGAAATTCTGTCAAAATCTTGGAAAGTAAGGAAAAAAAGCGACTATAGGGGCAAGAGAGTGCTGCTTAGAATGCTATTTGTTCAGAAGGGAAGTTACTCTTCCAAATCGGATCTTCGAACCGGTGAATTATCTTTTCCATTCAGATTCTTAAGTGACGCAAAATATCTGAAAGAGGTTTTGGTGGAGCCTAGGGGAGTCGAACCCCTGACCTCTTGCATGCCATGCAAGCGCTCTCCCAACTGAGCTAAGGCCCCATACAGGTACTGCAGAAGCAGTGGGCGGACGTTTATGAGACAGTGGCGCTAAGCGCAAGTCCAAAAACAGGCGTCGCCGTTAAAATTTTGCAACCAGATTGCAAATGGCGCGAGGCGGCGCGAGGCCGCCTCTGACCGTGATCAGCTATCGTCCTCTGCTGGAATGTCAGTGATGTCGTCCAGCGGAACTTCATCACTGCTGTCATCATCGTCATCCAGCAGATCATCATCCAGATCGACTTCGACATCGTCGTCGTCATCCAGAACCAGTTCTTCCTCAGGCGCGTTTTCGCGCGCCTTGGCCGATGCGGCATCTTCTGCATCTGCTGCGATCATCCGGCTTTTACCGGTTTCGAGTTCCACGATCTCGCCGGTATAAGGGCTAACGATCGGGTCTTTGTTCAGGTCATAAAACCGTTTACCGGTGGTCGGGCAAACGCGCTTTACACCCCATTCTTCCTTGGGCATGTCCAATCCCCTTGATATCAGGTGAGTCGTATCGACGATTCAGGTCAGGTGCCACAAGCAGCGGGCACTGTCAAAGCCTTTGAGCAGGAGAAACAGACCTATGGGAGATCACGCACTGCCAGGATCGCCTCCGGTGCCGCTGACATTGCGCAAATCGGCGCGGGCACGGCGGATCAGTCTGCGTATATCCCAGTTGGACGGGCGTGTTACACTGACCTATCCAAATGGCGTTGCTGAATCCGATGCGTTGAACTTTGCCCGCCAAAAAGAAAGCTGGATTCGGCAGCACCTGAGTGATCGGCCAGACCCCTCGGTGGTTCAATTTGGGCAGCATATTCCTGTTGAGGGCACCCAACGGCGCATTGTCCGGGCAACGGGCCGACGCGTTCTGTTGCAGGCGGATCAGATTTCAGTACCTGAAGGCGCTGAAGCGCGACGTTTGGCGCGCTTTTTGAAAGAACTGGCACGCGACCGGCTGACCGGCGCATGTGATGACTACGCAGCGATGTTGGGTAGGGCTTATGCCAGCATCTCTATTCGGGATACCCGATCGCGCTGGGGATCATGCAGTTCTGAGGGTGGATTGATGTTTTCCTGGCGGCTGATTCTCGCTCCACCAGACGTCCTGCATTATGTTGCCGCACATGAGGTGGCGCATCTGGCCGAGATGAACCATTCCCCAGCCTTTTGGGCCCAGGTCGAGCGGTTATTCGGAGATTACAAAGAACAGCGGCGCTGGCTGCGCGACAACGGGGCGCAGTTGCATCAGTTCAGATTTGACGCGCCTGCGAGTTGACCTGTGCGGTGTTTGTGATCACATAGAGACATGTTGAACACACGCCCCTCGGAAACGCAGACCGCAACGCATGACCGGGTGTACCGGGCCCTGCGATCCCGCATCATGCATGGCGACATCGCCCCCGGTCAGGCACTGACCTTAAGGGGAATTGGGAAAGAGTTTGGTGTCTCGATGACTCCGGCCCGCGAGGCGGTGCGTCGGCTTGCGGCTGAAGGGGCGCTGTTTCTGTCGTCCTCGGGCCGCGTCTCGACGCCCGAGCTGACCAATGACCGGATCGAAGAGCTTGCTGCGCTGCGGGCCTTGCTTGAGGTCGAGCTGGCCAGCCGGGCATTGCCCCGTGCGCATATTGCCCTGATTGACCGATTGCAGAGCATCAACATGACGGTAGCCGAGATGGTCACCAAACGTGATGCCGTTGGATATATTCGCACCAATTTGGAGTTTCACCGAACTCTGTATCTGCGGGCGCAGGCCCCAGCGATGCTGGCGATTGCCGAAACCGTATGGTTGCAGCTTGGGCCGACGATGCGCGCGCTTTATGGGCGGCTGCGGCGAACGGAACCACCGCATCACCACAAGCTGATAATTGCGGCGCTAAAGGCCGGGGATGAGCCGGGTCTGCGCCTTGCGGTTCGCTCGGATGTTACACAGGGCCTGCGGATGCTGGTCAGCTAAGCGGCTTGTTGCCGAAGCTGCCGAAATCGCCCGGTTCGGTATCGCTGTTCTGGCCCCGGCGATTTCTCTGCGCTAGGCTGTGAGAAATCACAATAAGAGCAGTTTTCAACCATGATTGATCGACGGTTATTTTCCCTTGGGCTGGGCTCCGGCTTGTTGGTTGCCTGTACGGACAGCGTGCCTTCTTCTTCGGCGCCGGCCGCGCGCATGCAACCGGTTCGGAACGCGGGCTGGGACGCCTGGGTGGCGGGCTTCAAAAGCCGCGCGGCCGCACAGGGGATTTCGCAAAGCACAATTAACCGCGCCTTCCAGGGCGCCGGATATCTGCCCGGAGTGATCGAGCGGGACCGAAATCAGGTCGAGTTCAAGAGGTCGCTTGAAGACTACCTGGCGATTGCAACCTCGGATGAACGGATCGCGACCGGCAAGCAAATGCTGGTGCGTCATGCGGGAACGCTGTCTCAGATCGAGGCGCAGTACGGCGTGGACAAAGAAGTTGTCGTGGCAATTTGGGGGCTTGAAAGCCGTTATGGTGCGCGGCGTGGGGATGTGCCTGTTGTATCGGCCCTGTCGACGCTGGCCTATGACGGTCGGCGCGGGCAGTTCTTTGAGAGCCAACTGATGGCAGCGATGAAGATTCTGCAGAACGGCGACACGACGCCTGCCAACATGACAGGCAGTTGGGCTGGTGCTATGGGGCACACGCAGTTCATCCCGACCTCTTATCTGGCCTATGCGGTGGATTTCACCGGCGATGGACGGCGCGATATCTGGTCCGACGATCCAACGGATT
This sequence comes from Ruegeria sp. YTSA108, assembly GCF_059610185.1. Taxonomy (NCBI): domain Bacteria; kingdom Pseudomonadati; phylum Pseudomonadota; class Alphaproteobacteria; order Rhodobacterales; family Roseobacteraceae; genus Ruegeria; species Ruegeria sp. YTSA108. The sequence continues at coordinate 146,125 of NZ_JBXWND010000009.1, forward strand.
CGCTGGCATCAACGGCGGCTTATCTGGCGCGTTCCGGTTGGGTGCGTGGACAGCCCTGGGGCGGTGAGGCCGGGGCGGTCTCAGGCACTCCGGTTGCCGTGCTGCAACCCCAGGTGCCGGGGCCCCGCATCGCCGTGTTCCGCAATTTTCAGGTGATTAAACGGTACAATAACTCGGACAGCTACGCGATCGGGGTAGGGCATCTATCAGACCGGATTGCCGGAGGCGCGCCGTTCCAGGCCTCTTTCGGACCGGATGCGACTGGTCTGACGCTTGAAGATCGCAAAGAGCTGCAGCGCCGCCTGACATCCGCCGGGTACGACACCGAAGGAGCAGATGGTGTAGTCGGTAAAAACACGACATCCGCGATTTTTGCGTACCAGCGGGCCAATGGGTTGCCCGCGACCGGAGAGCCCTCAGTTGCGCTGCTGAGGCGGTTGGGGGGCTGAGGGTTACGCCGCCAGCCCTTTTGATCCGATGTCGAGGAATTTTTGACGGCGATCCCGGATCAGGGCGGCGGCATCCTTGCCGTCCAGATCCTTGAGCATCGCCGCAATCGCACCCCGCACGGATTCCACGGTTCCCGCGCGATCACGATGTGCGCCGCCTTTGGGTTCCGAAATGATCCGGTCGCAAACGCCCAGCTTGTGCAGGTCTTGCGCGGTCAGCCTCAACGCCTCGGCTGCTTCGCGCATTTTCTCGGAGTCCTTCCACAGGATCGAGGCGCAGCCTTCGGGTGAAATGACCGAATAGACCGAATGTTCCAGCATCGCGACACGGTTTGCCGTTGCAAAAGCCACCGCACCGCCTGATCCACCTTCGCCGATGATGACCGAGACCAACGGCACGCCGATCTTCAGACACATTTCGGTCGAGCGGGCAATCGCCTCGGACTGGCCGCGCTCTTCGGCGCCTTTGCCGGGATAGGCGCCAGCCGTGTCGATCAAGGTGATAACCGGCAGTCCAAAGCGTCCTGCCATTTCCATCAGTCGGACAGCCTTGCGATACCCTTCGGGGCGAGCCATGCCGAAATTGCGTTCGATGCGCGATTTGGTGTCGCTGCCCTTTTCGTGGCCGATCACCATAACGGGTTGATCGTTGAACCGCGCCAGACCGCCGATCACGGCCAGGTCGTCAGCAAAATTCCGATCGCCTGCCAGAGGTGTGAATTCGGTGAACAGATCTTCCACGTAGTCTTTGCAATGGGGACGTCCAGGGTGACGAGCGACCTGACATTTTCTCCATGGCGTCAGATCGGCATAGAGTTCGTCCAACAGCTTTTCAGCCTTGGCATCCAGAGCGGCGGCCTCTGCGGCCACATCCATCTCTTCATTGGCGCGCGCCAGCGCACGCAGTTCCTCGGCCTTTCCTTCGATCTCGGCCAAAGGTTTTTCGAATTCCAGATACTGGGTCATGACGCCTCTCAACGCGGAAGTTCCCTGCTATATGGCCTGACGTTGCCCCGGATGCAACTCAGCAAGATTTAAAGGGTTGGTAGGGGTGCCCGTATTCACCCTCAAAAGGACCTTGATGACCGGTCATTGCTAGCCTTCGAACGTTCTCAAACGGGCCAAAGCACAGGGTAGAGCGACGCGACCAGCAGCCCCGCCATCACCCAGTTGAACAGCATCAGTCGGTGTGGGTTCGTGAGAATCCGCGCCATCTGCTGCCCGAGTACCGTCCACGTGCTGACCGAAGGTAAATTGATTGCGCCGAAAACAATCGCGACACCAACGATGGCGTTCAGGGAGCGATCGGGAGTGTATACGGTTGTTGCTGTCAGGGCCATGGCCCAGGCTTTTGGATTGACCCATTGGAATGCTGCGGCCTGTAAAAACGTCATCGGTGTTCCCGCAGGCGCGCCCGCTTCGGCTGGGGCCGAATGCGCGATTTTCCATGCCAGATACAGCAGATAGGCCACCGACGCCGCTTTCAACACGGTATAGCTGATCGGATAGGCATCAAACACCTGTACCAGCCCCGTTCCGACCAGAAGGACCATGACTGTAAAGCCCAACCCGATTCCGAACATATGTGGAATTGTGCGTCGAAACCCGAAATTCGCGCCCGAGGCCATCAGCATCAGGTTATTGGGTCCCGGCGTGATCGACGAGACGAAGGCAAAGGTGACGAGGGCAAATAGCAATTCAGGGTTCATAGCGCAGATAATTGATGGAAACCGCCCAAATGAAATTGCGTTTGCGCTGGCTATTGCGGTAATTCTGCAATTAATGATCAAGATGGATGGAATAAATCGCCATATATTGCGTGAGCTGACGCGTGATGGGCGGATAAGCAACCTTGAATTGGCCGATCGGGTCGGGCTGTCAGCCTCGGCCTGTTTGCGCCGTGTTCAGGAATTAGAGCGCGCGGGCGTGATCTCGGGCTATCGTGCTGTATTGAACCCACCTGCGCTGGGCATCGGCTTTGTCGCCTATATTGGCGTGGGGCTGGGCGAACATACAAAGGCCGCTCAGGAAGGGTTCGAGCGTGCATTGCAGCGCGCGCCTGAAGTGGTGGAGTGCCATAACATTACCGGCACGATCGAATACCTGTTGCGCGTGGAATGTGCCGATCTGTCGTCTTACAAAACTTTTCACACCGAAGTTCTGGGGGCTTTGCCCCATGTCACGTCGATCACGTCCTATGTCGTCATGGGCTCGCCCAAGGATATGCGGGCCTGACATTGGAAAGATGATTCTGTACCGGCTTGCCGGAGTTGGATTCACGTTTTACTGTCTTGCCAAAGATTTGACCAAAAATGGGGACAACCCCAACCGGTCGTATTCAGGGAGAAGACGATGAAACTTGTTCGGACCGGAGCACTGGTCGCAACTTTGGTGATGATTGCGGGAGCATCTTTGGCAGCTCCGTTAAAGCTGCAACCTGCCAACCCACAGCCCAGCCCCAAGGCGGGATTGAATGTGAACTACTTTGGCACTGGCAATCAACACAAGAAGATCCGAGATCTGAGCCATGCAAAAAGCATGCTGTCTAAAGCGCAGCCCGGACAACCGTTGCGGGGCTTGGATTACAGGGACACCAGTAAGGGTCAGGACGTCATGACGTTTGACGGCGCTTACAATGTCGCCGCCGAAATTACGGGGTACATGCGGTTCGACTCTGCTGGAATCTACGAGTTGGAAACGTGGTCAAATGACGGGATAGAGGCATTCGTCGGAGGCCAGAACATTGGACAAGTCTCGGGCATTCAGGGCTGCGAGGCCAATCAGCGGACCGAAGTCGATGTGCCCAAAGCCGGGTGGTACGCGCTCAAGATCATCTATTTCCAGAAGCTCGGAACATCCTGTCTGATGATGAAATCTGGGAAAAAGGGCGAAAGGTTCACCTGGACACCCAATGATGTCTTCGGACGGTAAGAAAAAGGCGCCCGGTGAGGCGCCTTTCTACTTTTAGCTATTGGCAGCGATCAATTCGGCCTGGGCCACGATCACCTCGGCCTGTTTGATCGAGGCGATATCGACCAGACGTCCTTTGTAGACCGTCGCACCTTCGCCATTGGCCTTGGCTTGCTCCATGGCGGCCAAGATTTCGCGGGCCTCTGACACCGCCTTGTCCGATGGGGTGAAGACCTGGTTGGCCAGCGCGATCTGTTTGGGGTGGATTGCCCATTTGCCGACCATGCCCAAAGTGGCAGAACGTTTGGCCTGCGCGATATAGCCTTCGTCATCGCTGAAATCGCCGAACGGTCCATCCACCGGCAGCACGCCATGGGTGCGGCAGGCGGCAACGATGGCGGCCTGCGCCCAGTGCCACGGGTCGGACCAGTGTTTTTCACCTTCGCGCAGCATGTAATAGTTTTCCTGCGTGCCGCCGATGCCAGTTGTCTGCATGCCCATCGAGGCCGCAAAGTCGGCGGCCCCAAGGCTCATGGCTTGCATCCGGGGGGACGAGGCAGCGATTTCTTCGACATGGGCGAGGCCAGCTGCGGATTCGATGATGACCTCAAAGCTGATCGGTTTGGTACGGCCTTTTGCGCGTTCGATGGCGGTGACCAGCGCGTCCACCGCATAGACATCCGCCGCACAACCGACCTTGGGAATCATGATCTGGTCCAGTCGATCTCCGGCCTGCTCCATCACATCCACGACATCGCGGTACCAGTAAGGCGTATCCAGTCCGTTGATTCGTACGGACATGTATTTGGAGCCCCAATCAAGGGTGCTCAGCGCCTCGATGACATTGGCACGCGCTGTATCCTTGTCAGATGGTGCAACCGAATCCTCAAGGTCAAGATTGATCACATCCGCCGCAGAGGCCGCCATCTTGGGGAACAGCTTGGTGTTCGACCCGGGGCCGAACAACTGACAACGGTTAGGGCGCGCGGGGGCGGCGGGTTGAATGCGAAAGCTCATCTGGACCTCGTGCAGGAAAGGAAATTGCGATTTTGTTGTCTTATGGGGTATTAAATTGCGCAGGTCTCCGCAAGCATGTTTGTGCATCTGCGGCAATGCAGTCGCAGCATTCGCCGCAATGCGCCGTGTCTCTGGTGATTAAAGTTTAATCGCTTTAAAAACTTGAAAGAATTTTGCGCAAGCTGCGATATTTGCGCGAAATTTTCCTGCGGGACCCAGCGATGCTGGGCGAAATCGAGAAACACTCGCCTTGCCCGTCCCATAGCCTGCGCCAGAATCAAAGGAGTGCACCGCAATGATCGAGACACCGTATCTGTTGTTTTTGGGCGATGCGCCCGACCAGCTGGCGGCCAAGGTTGCCGTTGGAATCAAGGACTGGCGTCCGGAAAACGCCGTGGGTCAATACCGGATGGAGGGCTGTAAAGCCGATCTGGGCCTGACCGACATGTCCCTGGCTAAGGCCAAAGAGGCCGGGGCCAAGACTTTGGTCATTGGCGTGGCCAATCGTGGCGGTGTGATCAGTCAGGAATGGAAAAAGGTGCTGGTCATGGCATTGGAGGAAGGTTTCGACCTGGCCTCGGGCCTGCACAACCTTTTGTGTGATGAACCCGATCTAGTCGCAGTCGCCGAAGCAACAGGCCGCAAGCTGCATGATGTGCGGGTTCCGTCGGTCGACTATCCAATCGCCAACGGCATCAAACGTAAAGGTAAGCGCTGTCTTGCCGTGGGCACCGATTGTTCGGTTGGCAAGATGTACACCGCGATGGCTATGGATGCCGAGATGCGCAAGCGTGGCATGAAGTCGACCTTCCGAGCTACTGGCCAGACTGGCATTCTGATCACCGGTGACGGTGTACCGCTGGACGCGGTGATCGCAGATTTCATGGCGGGATCGGTCGAATGGCTGACACCCGACAATGATGACGACCACTGGGATTTGATCGAAGGGCAAGGGTCACTGTTTCATGTGTCATATTCCGGTGTGACAATGGCGTTGATCCATGGCGGTCAACCGGACGCGTTGATCCTGTCCCATGAACCCACCCGCGAGCATATGCGCGGTCTGCCGACCTATAGTTTGCCATCTTTGCAGGCTCTGCGGGACACGGCGCTGGCGCTGGCCAAGGTTGCCAATCCTGAGTGTCAGGTCATCGGTGTTTCGGTCAACACGCAGCATATGAGCGAAGCAGACGCATCCGCCTATCTGGCACAGGTCGAAGCCGACATGGGGCTGCCCGCGACGGACCCGTTCCGTTTTGGTGCAGGCAAGCTGGTCGACGCGCTGGCAGCAGTATAAAGCGGTCTGGTCCCGCCGGCCCGGATCTAAATTGGAAAATCCGGGCGGCTCAGCCAGGAAAAGGTATGTTATGCAAATTGACGTCTCTCGCGATGTATTCAGGCTGGCTCAGGTCTTTACAATTTCACGTGGGTCACGGACCGAGGCCAAGGTTCTGACTGTACGCATTTCTGACGGCCAGTATCTGGGCTGGGGCGAATGTGTGCCCTATGCGCGTTATGGTGAAACACTGGATTCGGTCGAGGCTGAAATTGCCGGATTGCCCGACAGTTTCGACCGAGTGCAACTGATGGACCTATTGCCTGCGGGCGCTGCACGGAATGCCGTAGATTGTGCGCTGTGGGATCTTGAGGCCAAGCGTGCCGGTAAACGCGTCTGGAATCTGGCTGGGCTGCCTCAGCCGGGCCCCGAAATCACGGCCTATACATTGTCATTGGACACCGCCGAGGCGATGCAGGCGCAGGCGGCTGCGAATGCACATCGCCCGCTTTTAAAGATCAAACTGGGCACTCCGGATGACATGCCCCGACTTGAAGCCGTTCGCGCAGGCGCACCGGATGCGACAATCATCGTGGACGCAAATGAAGGTTGGTCCGCCGCCGTTTACACCGATCTTGCGCCACATCTTGTGCGCCTGGGTGTGGCCTTGGTCGAGCAACCTCTGCCCGCCGGTGACGATGACGCGCTGATCGGGATGGAGCGCCCGGTTCCCGTATGCGCCGACGAATCCTGCCATGATCGTGCCAGCCTGCCCAAACTGAAGGGCAAATATGATGTGATCAACATCAAGCTCGACAAGACCGGAGGTCTGACCGAAGCGCTGGAGCTGCGCAAAGCGGCGATTGCTGAAGGCTATGACATCATGGTCGGCTGTATGGTCGGCAGCTCTTTGGCGATGGCCCCTGCGACATTGCTGGCGCAGGGTGCGATGGTAACGGACCTTGACGGACCACTTCTGTTGGCCGAAGACCGCGACAACCCGCTGACTTTTGATGATGCCGGAGTGTACCCGCCATTGGCGGCGCTCTGGGGCTAAGGAGATTGACATGACCCGCACCGTTTATGTGAATGGCGACTACCTGCCCGAAACCGAAGCCACAGTGTCGATCTTTGATCGTGGCTTCCTGATGGCCGATGCCGTGTATGAGGTGACCAGCGTTCTGGACGGCAAGCTGATCGACTTCGAAGGCCACGCGGTCCGCCTCAAGCGCTCGCTGGACGAATTACAGATGGCTGAACCCTGCGCGAAGGACGAGCTGCTGGAGATCCACCGCAAGCTGGTTGAGTTGAACGGCATTGAAGAGGGGCTGGTCTATCTTCAGGTCACGCGCGGCAGCGACGGCGACCGGGATTTTGCATTTCCTGCGGCTGATACCAAACCCACACTGGTTTTGTTCACCCAAAACAAGCCGGGTCTGGCAGACAGCCCTGCTGCCCGGAAAGGTGCCAAGGTCATCTCGATCGAGGATATCCGTTGGGGCCGGCGCGACATCAAGACGACACAGCTGCTCTATCCCTCGCTGGGCAAGATGATGGCCAAGGCCGCGGGCTGTGATGATGCCTGGATGGTCGAAGGCGGCTATGTGACCGAGGGCACCAGCAACAACGCGTATTTTGTCAAAGGCAACAAGATTGTCACCCGGCCCTTGTCGAGCGACATCCTGCACGGCATCACCCGCAAGGCCGTTCTGCGAATGGCAGCCGAAGCGCAGATGGTTGTCGAAGAACGCCTGTTCACTATCGACGAGGCCAAGGAGGCTGATGAGGCGTTCACCACCTCTGCCAGTGCTTTTGTCATGCCTGTGGTTGAAATTGACGGCACAGCGCTGGGCGATGGCACGCCGGGACCCATAGCCAAACGTCTGCGCGAGATTTATCTGGACGAAAGCCGCAAGGCAGCACTCTAAAGAAATCCCATGCTGGGCGTTTGTGTGGCATGGGGTGGTCGCAACGAATTTGACAACATTTGGTGCCGCGTGCAGATCTTGGTCGGGATGAACGGCGCAAAGAAGGTGCGGCACCAAAATCTCAGAGCGCGCACTGAACACGATAGTTGGTGATCCTGCATCCTGACAGGCCGCTTTGAGAATAGGCATACTCAGCCTGACAAAGGGTATTGGTATGGCCGAAACCAGGCGGCATATTACGCGCTGAGTTGCGGTTTTCAGGAGCCAACTTCACACATGATGATGGCGAAGCCCCTACGTGTTGCTGGTGTAGCTAGGGGGCAGAGGGCCGGAGATGCCCCGTCACACGACCAATGGGCCTCAATGGCGGCTATTGGTGCCGATGAAAATGTTGGTCTATCATGTCCTCCTGTGGTCCATTTCAAATGAGTTAACTTATGGCCGATCCATACTCTGACCTCGGCGCGCAAGACACCGCCCTTCAAGAGCGGATCGCAACAGCAATGGAAGTGCGCTGTTTAGAGCCTGCGCAGATTGCAATTCGCAAAGCCTACATGGAAAACCTGAGGCTCCCCAAAGGTGCACGGGCGCTGGAGCTTGGTTCAGGAACAGGACACGTTACCCGAGATTTGTTGGAGCTTGCAGGAGCCGCAACGGCCCATGGAATTGAACCCTCGCCCGTCATGGTCGCACGGGCCCAGAAGAGCTTTGGGGATGATGATCGACTTAGCTTCGATATCGGGGATGCCAAAAACACAGGTTTTGAAAGCGAGACCTTTGACCTTGTGTTAATGCACACGTTGTTGTGCCACGTCCCTGGACCTGAAGACGTTGTCCAAGAGGCCTTCCGCCTTTTGAAGCCCGGAGGTGTACTGGCAATTTGTGATGGCGACTACAGTACCGCAACTGCGCAGATCGCGGACTTTGATCCGCTCGATCAACTCATCAAATTCATGATCAATCAAAATGTCACTAATCTTTGGATAATGCGTCAGATTTCAGGCATCCTGGTCGATGCCGGATTTCAACTTGGGGCCCGGAAAGGTCATGGATATGTGGCAGAAGGGGAAGCGACCTATTTTCTCACCGTAATTGAACGCGGAGCGGACCGCATGGTGGAAGAGGGTCTGTTATTTTCCGAAACTGCAGAGGCTTTGAAATCAGAAGCGAAACGCAGAGTATCTGCCAAGATGTTTTTTGGTTTTATGTCCTATGTGAGCCAAATCGCAAATAAACCCAAGATCGTTTGACCGTTCTCAGTAATCGGGCAGACAGACATTGCACAGCATCCGGCCTTCTTGGTTCAAAGCGGACCCTACCAGTTACCAGTAACAAAAAAGGCCGCCCCAAACGGAACGGCCCTTTATTCACTGTCTCTTTACAGAGGATCAGGCGGTCAGAGCAGCCTGAGCCTGGGCGACGATCGCGCCGAACGCTTCCGGTTCGTGCACGGCCAGATCGGCCAGAACTTTACGGTCCACTTCAATACCGGCCAGGTTCAGGCCGTTGATGAAGCGGGAATATGTCAGGGCTTCGTCATGCGAACGTACAGCAGCGTTGATCCGCTGGATCCAGAGCGCGCGGAAGTTACGCTTGCGGTTCTTACGGTCGCGGGTTGCATATTGGTTGGCCTTGTCTACGGCCTGACGGGCAACCTTGAAGGTGCTTTTGCGGCGGCCATAGTAACCTTTGGCGGCCTTGATAACCTTCTTGTGACGGGCGTGAGTTACGGTTCCACCTTTAACGCGGGACATGTCTTAATCTCCTCTTATCGATCGTAGGGCATATAGCCCTTGACGATTTTGGCGTCGGGGGCGGACAGGGTGGTGTTGCCACGAGCATCGCGGATGAATTTCTTGGTCCGCTTGATCATGCCGTGACGTTTGCCGGCCTGGCCAGCAAGGACCTTACCGGTCGCAGTCACCTTAAAGCGCTTTTTGGCGCTCGACTTTGTCTTCATCTTAGGCATTTCCGTCTCCTTTCGGGGTTCGGTTCGAAACGCGACTCGGCATGCCATCTCGGCCGGTCACGCGATCAGAAGCGCCGTTTACGCAAGTTCGACCATACTGGCAAGGGGGTTTTGGCTGAATCTGCAATTTTAGCAGCCCAGTCAGGCACCGGGGCGACGCAGGCCGCCCCGGTGGTCTATTTAGTGACCGTATTTGCGGATCTCACCGCTTTTCAGTCTTTCACTATACGATGCCAGTTCCTGACGAACGATCTTCATCAGGAAGTAGAGCGCAAAGACGTTCACAACCGCCATCGCAAAGATCGCCGCATCCGAGAAGTCGATAACCGGGCCGAGGTTGGCCGCAGCACCGATCACCACGAAGACGCAGAAGATGATCTTGAACACCAGCTCTTTGGTGTGCCCCTCACCGAACAGATAGGTCCAGGCCTTCAGGCCATAGTAGGACCAGCTGATCATAGTCGAGAAAGCAAACAGGATCACCGCAATCGCCAGAACATAGGGGAACCAGCTGAACGCGCTGCCAAAGGCGGCAGAGGTCAGGCTGACGCCCGAGTTGCCGTCAACGGTCGCAATAGCGCTTCCTGCTTCGTTCAACATATAGTTGCCGGTCTCGGGGTCGATGATCAGCTGCTGTGTGATGATGATCACCAGCGCGGTCATGGTACAGATCACGACCGTATCGATGAACGGCTCAAGCAGCGAAACAAAGCCTTCTGTGATCGGCTCCTTTGTGCGCACCGCCGAGTGGGCAATCGCAGCAGACCCAACGCCGGCCTCGTTCGAGAACGCGGCCCGTTTGAAGCCCTGGATCAGAGCACCGACCATTCCGCCGGCCACACCAAGACCGGTAAACGCACCGGCAAAGATCTGACCAAAGGCCCAACCGATCATATCCGCATTCATGACGATGATGACCAGAGCCGCCGCGACATACATCACGCCCATAAAGGGCACAACTTTTTCAGTCACTCGCGCGATGGATTTAAGTCCACCGACGATCACCATGAACACGACAACCGCAAAGACCACACCGGTGATCCAACCCGGGTAATTCCCGACGATGCCTGCAATCTGCTGATGCGCCTGATTGGCCTGGAACATGTTGCCCCCGCCCAGCGCTCCAAGAATACAGAAGATCGAGAACACAACCGCCAGGATCTTACCTCCGGGCAGGCCAAGCTCGTCAAAACCCTTGGACATATAGTACATCGGGCCGCCCGAGACGCTGCCGTCTTCGTATTCGTTGCGATACTTTACGCCAAGTGTACATTCGGTGAATTTTGACGCCATGCCCAGAAGACCAGCCAGGATCATCCAGAAGGTCGCCCCGGGGCCACCAATGCCAACAGCAACGGCAACGCCTGCGATATTGCCAAGCCCGACCGTGCCCGACAGGGCAGTGGCCAATGCCTGAAAGTGGCTAACCTCACCAGCATCGTTGGGATCGGAATAGTCGCCTTTGACCAGACTTATCGCGTGGCCGAAAAAGCGCATCTGCACAAAAGCAAAGTACAGAGTAAAGACCGACGCCGCGATAACCAACCACATCACGATCCAGGGAAATCCTGTCCCGGGAATTGGTGCGAATATGAAGCTAACGAATGGCCCAGTGATATCAGCAAAAGCCTGATTGATCTTTTCGTCCAACCCGGGCGCCTCTTGCGCGGCGACGGGGCTGGCCATCAGGGTGGCGGCTGCCAATCCCAGTTGAGATAGTGTTTTCATTCCTGTGCCTCCCTCAATTCACGACCGTGACCGGTACATCGGCATGCATTACAAGGTTTTGCGTTGAGCTGCCGAAGATACGCTTTTTGAGGCCATCCGCGGACGAGCGTCCAACGACAATCTGTACGGCCTTGCTGTCTACCGTGATGGCATTCAGCGTTTCAGCCACATCTCCGTGGCGCACCACTCCGGTCGCGGCGAAACCCGCGGCCTTCAGGGCGTCGACGGCGGGTGCCACCACCCGTGTCGTTGCTAGTTCAATCTCCTCCTCACGCCGCATGTGCCGCTTTGCGTTTTCTTCAGGTGTCTGAAAAGTGTAGGGCGACCATTCAATGACATATGCTACCAGAAGCTCGCATGAACCAATTCTTTCAGCCAAATCTTTGGCGAAGGCGATGGCACGTTCTCCGGATTCTGTCCCGTCCAGTCCTATGACAATTTTTGTTGTCATCTCGTTCCTCCATTTATTGTTCATTTGACCGGGGCCCGTGCCCCCGGCAGGGCAGCCGGAACTTGGAGCATTTATTGTAGACTGCCCTCAAGTCAGTATCAGGAAAAATCACTAGGAAATGGTATTATTTTTGGTCTATTCTCAGTAAATTATCCCATTATGCGCCAAAATTACAGGGAATTTACCTAATGGACAGAGAATTGGACAAGATCGATCAACGCATCCTGCAGGAATTGGAAGCCAATGGCCGCCTGCCAATCGTCGAGCTTGCCATGCGGGTAAACCTGACCAACACCCCGTGCTCAGAGCGTGTAAAACGACTGGAAAGAACCGGCTATATCACCGGATACAGCGCCGTTCTGGACAAGGAGCGGTTGGGTCTCGGGCATATGACGGTTGTGCAGGTTTCCCTGGCTGCAACGTCTGAGAACTCATTGGATAAATTCAACGATGCCGTGCGCGATGTAACCGAAATCGAAAGCTGCCTGATGGTGGCGGGGTCGTTTGATTATCTGTTAACCGTTCGCACACGCGACATCGCCCATTTCCGCCAGACCCTGGGGGAAAAGATCAATAAGCTTCCGGGCATTCACCAGACCAGTTCCTTTACCGTGATGGAAATCGTCAAGGAACCGGTCGGGCAGAATGTCATACCCGCCTGATCAGCCAGGATCCGTGTTATAGATCAGCCTTTCGTCGCAAGGCGCGATCCGCAGGATATTGGTCGTGCCGGGCACGTTGAACGGAACACCAGCGGTGACAACGATCTGATCCGTGTCAGTTGCAAATCCACCAGAACGAGCAGCACGGGCGGCGCTCACGACCGCCCCTTTGAAACGCTCAAGCTCGGGCGTCATTACGCAATGGCAGCCCCAGCTCAGGCATAACCGACGGGCCGTTCCCTTTGCCGGGGTCATTGCAATGATCGGAACTCCGGGGCGTTCGCGCGCGGTCAACAGCGCAGTTGTGCCGCTTTGAGTGAAACAACAGATGGCCTTGATATCCGTTTTCTCGGCAATTTCACGAGCGGCGGCGACGATGCCGTCGGCCACGGTAGTCCCTTTCGCCGTGCGCGATGCTGCGATAATCTGATCATAAGTGGGGTCGGCTTCGACCTCGATGGCGACCTTGTTCATGGTCTGCACGGCCTCGATCGGATATGAGCCAGCGGCAGATTCCGCACTCAGCATAATGGCATCCGTGCCTTCGTAGATTGCGGTTGCCACATCTGAAACCTCGGCGCGCGTGGGCATCGGGCTTTCGATCATGCTTTCCAGCATCTGTGTGGCCACAATCACCGGCTTGGCGGCGCTACGGCACCGGCGGACCAGACGTTTCTGGATCGGAGGCACCGCGGAAACCGGCAGCTCCACGCCCAGATCTCCGCGCGCAACCATAATGCCGTCAGAGGCATCGAGGATGTCGTCAAACGCTTCAACCGCAGCAGGCTTTTCAATCTTGGACAGGATCGAGGCGCGCCCATCGGCCAGTGCCCGAGCCTCAAAAACATCCTTGGCCCGCTGAACGAAACTCAGCGCCAACCAATCCACACCCAGCTGGCAGACGAATTCCAGATCACCACGATCCTTGGCGGACAACGCGGCCAAGGGCAGCACGACATCCGGCACGTTCACGCCCTTTCGGTTCGAAATTGTCCCGCCAACCTCGACGGTACAATTCGCATGATCCTGGCCGCAATCCTGTACGATCAGGCGAATTTTGCCATCATTGACCAAGAGGCGCGCACCGGGTTCCAGCGCAGCAAAAATCTCGGGATGGGGCAGGCATACGCGGCCTGCGTCGCCCGGGGCCGGATCCAGATCCAACCGAAACACGGCGCCCTCGATCAGCTCTTCCGCATCATTGGCAAATACGCCGACACGCAGCTTTGGCCCCTGCAGATCTGCAAGAATGGCGATAGGGCTGTCCAGATCCTTTTCGACCTGACGGATGATCCGGTGCCGCTCGCGGATTTCGTCATGGCTGCCATGGCTCATGTTCAGGCGAAATACGTCGGCTCCAGCTTCGTGCAATGCGCGAATGGTGTCATAGTCATTGGACGCCGGCCCCAGCGTCGCCACGATTTTCACATTTCTCAGGCGTCGCATTGACCTTGTTCTCCTCAAATCATGTCCTGAATTTGCGCGAATGTTACCGCAAACATCGACTCTGCCCGCTTATTGCGCAATTCCCTTTCCGAAGCAACTGTCCTAAACCTGCCGGAAACAACATGACAGGCTTATGACGTATTCTCCGTTTTTTATCCATGGCGCGGATCGCCCTTCCCGCTGGCTGATCACATGTGACCACGCGACCAATACTGTTCCACCGGGAATCAATGGTGGGGATCTTGGCTTGCCGCGTGAGGATATGGAGCGCCACATTGCCTATGACGTGGGCGCCTATGAAGTATCGAAACATCTGGGTGAAATTCTGAACGCGCCTGTGATCGCGGCGAATTTCTCGCGCCTTGTGATCGATCCGAACCGAGGCGAGGACGACCCGACTCTTGTGATGAAACTGTATGATGGGTCAATCATTCCCGGCAACCGTAACGCCGATGCGGATGAGCGCGAGCGGCGTCTGAACATGTGTTACCGCCCTTACCATAGGGCATTGGCTGAGCTGGCCGCACTGCCCCATGCGGTGATCGTGTCGATGCATTCCTTCACCCGGCAGTTGCGTGGACGCGAACCGCGTCCCTGGCATGTCGGTGTGCTGCACACTCCGGATGAGCGTTTTTCGCGCCCACTGATCCACCGGTTGCAGGCTGAAAAGGACCTATGTGTTGGCGTCAATGAACCCTATACTGGCGTTCTGCCGGGCGATGCGATCGACAAGCATTGCACTGCCTTTGGCCGCCCTAATGCGTTAATCGAACTGCGCAATGACCTGATCGCCGACCACGCGGGGCAGCGTGCATGGGCCGAGCGTCTGGGAATTGTCCTGGAAGACGCCCTTTCGCATAGCGAATTGTGACTTTCGGCAGCTGAGAGCGCACGCACCATTGAGCGACCACGCCCGAAACCCCATATATCCGGCGAAAGGAGGCGATCATGACGCAAGAGCTTTTGACATCTGTTTTCGGCTGGATGGCGGTGATCAACCTTGCTGTGTTACTATTTTCGACCCTGATGGTCGTGCTGATGCAGGATTGGGCGGCTGGCATCCATAGTCGGATGTTCCAAATGGACCGCGCGGATGTGAAACGTGCGTATTTCAGGTATCTGGCCAATTACAAAATTCTGGTGCTTATCTTTTCCATCGTGCCCTGGCTGGCGTTGAAACTGGCCTAGCGCACTGAGGTGTTGCTGATGATTGAAACGGCCCGCTTTGGTTGTTAGGTCATCTTGAACATATTGGGCAAGCATCCGGAGCGAGAACATGGACCAGAAAACTGAAACCGAACTTCAGGCCGCCGCATTCCGCAGGTTGCAGCAGCACCTGATGGAAGACAGGACCGATGTTCAGAACATCGACATGATGAACCTGGCCGGATTTTGCCGCAACTGCCTGTCGCGCTGGTATCAGGAAGCGGCCAATGAACAGGGCATTGAGATGGACAAGGACGAAGCCCGTCAGATCTTTTACGGGATGACCATGAGCGAATGGAAAGCCAAGTATCAGACCGAAGCCAGCCCTGAAAAACAGGCGGCTTTTGAAGTCTCATTCGAAGAAAATGTCGGCAAAAAGAGCTGAACGTGAAAATAGAAAGGCCCACCATTCCAGCGGGCCTTTTCTCAGTGAGGCGGCTGTCAACAAAGGTTTCACTGCCTCCGCTACATTCGCTTCTTACGGTTGTTCCGATCCGAAAGCCACTGGCGCGGCGAATTGCGCAAATGCCCAGCTTTACCTCAGCGCTCCTAAAGATTTGCCTTTAAGGCCTGCGCCCGACATTTACGCATTCTCCGAATTAAGGGATGGTTCTTCTGCTGACTTTCAGTGCAAGAAAGGATGTCTTTGCTCTTACTGACGGGTATGAAACGTGTTGAAACTGATCAAGAATGCGCGGCTCTATACGCCTGAGCCTGTTGGTCTAGGCCATATTCTCACCGCGGGTGAACGCATTATTTACCTCGGTAGCTCTCAACCCGAACTGCCGGATCCGCTTCAGGCTGAAGTCGTTGACGTCGAAGGTGCATCGGTTGTTCCGGGTTTGATCGACGGACATGCGCATATCACGGGTGGTGGCGGTGAAACCGGGCCAGCCAGCCGGGTGCCGCCGATGGTCTTGTCCTCGTTCACCCGTGCCGGGGTCACGTCGGTTGTCGGGGTGTTGGGGACGGACGATCTGACCCGCAACACGCAGACGTTGGTGCAGCAGGCCTATGGGCTGCGGGAGGAGGGGCTTTCGGCTTGGTGTCACACTGGTGGCTATCACCTCCCACTGACTACCCTGACCGGTTCCGCCCGGGGTGATATCATATTCCTTGATCCGGTTATCGGCGTTGGGGAACTGGCGATCAGTGATCACCGGTCAAGCCAACCGACACTGGACGAGTTTCTGCGGATCGCAAGTGAGGCGCATGTCGCGGGCCTGATGACCGGCAAGGCAGGGATCGTGCATTGCCATATGGGTGACGGCGACAGGGGTCTGTCGATGTTGGAGCAGGCTATTGCGACCTGCGAAATTCCCGCACGCGTCTTCAACCCGACCCATGTCAATCGCAACAAACCCCTGTTTGAACAGGCCGTCGCGCTGGCGCGGCACGGATGTTACATCGATGCGACCGCATTCCCCTGCGAGCATATCGAGACGGGCATATCAGCCGCCGAGGCCTATATCCAATTTCGCGATCTGGGTGGTCGTGCGGACCGTTTCACCATCAGCTCTGACGGGGGTGGCTGCCTGCCGGCCTTTGACCGTGAGGGCAACCTTACACGGTTCGGTGTGGGATTGTCGGACACTCTGCCTGAAACACTGCGCGACCTGACCGATAAAGGAATGCCTCTGTCTGATGCACTTGCTCCGATGACCTCTAATGTCGCCGATCTGCTCAGGCTACATCGAAAGGGCCGTTTGAAAGTGGGTATGGACGCCGATCTGGTGGTTCTTGACGAAAACACCGCTGTGCGGCATGTGATGGCCCGGGGGGAATGGCATGTCCGCGATGGCCAGATAGCCCGGCGCGGCATGTATGAACAGATTTGAACGTCCGCGCGGTCCCCGGTGGCTGCCCGCTATAGCTCCGGAAGGTAGTTAAGATATGTGCCCTGCACCCATTGATGCAGAGACCCCGCGCGGGTTCATCATCCCGATCGGCGGTGGCGAAGACCGCGTCAAGGAAATGCAGATTCACCGCAAATTCGTGGAGCTGTCCGGCGGCGGCGATGCCGATATTGTCGTGATCCCGACAGCCTCGATGCTGGAAGAAACAGGGCCGGATTATAACCGCATTTTCTCTGAGCTTGGAGCGGGTCAGGTTGAATTCCTGCCCATCTCGCGTCGCGCCGATTGCGACAATCCCGACTATGCCGAGATGTTGGACCGCGCCACCGGGATATTCATGACCGGCGGGAACCAGCTGCGCTTGTCGGCGATTCTGGGTGGCACGCTTGTTGCTCAGAAAATCCGGCGCCGGAATGCGGCGGGGATACCGATTGCGGGAACCTCAGCCGGGGCGTCGGTCATGTCCGAGCATATGGTTGCAGGCGGCAGCAGCAATTCCGCCCCAGCCGAAGGCAATATCACTCTGGCCCCGGGCATGGGTTTGACCAATGCAGTCATCATTGACCAGCATTTCACGCAGCGTAACCGCCTGGGGCGCCTGTTAACCGCCTCATCTTTCAACCCTTTCCTGATCGGGTTGGGCGTTGACGAAGACACGGCGGCCTTCATTGGGCCCGATAACGTCCTTGAGGTAGTGGGCAGCGGAACGGTCACTGTGGTGGATGCCAGCCATCTGACGCATTCATCGATGTGGGATGCCCGCCGCGGAGAGGCGTTGAGCCTTCTGGGACTTCGGCTTGACGTTCTGGGCGAAGGGTGCCGTTATGATCTGACGGCTCGCCAGGCGTTTCCGCCGGATGAGCATATGGCGTTCTGTACATTGCCGGACCTGTCCGGGGACGAGGGCGCCGGCGGGGGAAAATAAAAACTAACCAACAGGGTGCCTCATGAAAATAATTTCGACCAACGTCTTTGTCGGCCCGAATGTTTGGGCAAGTTTTCCGGTTATTCGCCACGTTATCGATCTGGGTATTCTGGAAGAATGGCCTTCGGCAAAAATTGGTTCGGAATTTATCGACGCTCTGGTCGCGGCACTTCCCGGTTTGGCAGAACATGGCTGTTCCTATCGCGAACCCGGCGGGTTCATCCGCCGCCTGCGCGAAGATGAGGGCACATGGCTGGGTCATGTGCTGGAACATTGCGCTATCGAGGTTCAAAACGTAGCCGGTACGGATGTGACTTTTGGCCGAACGCGCGGCACTGGCGAACCCGGCCAGTACAACATGGTCTATGAATACCGCCAGCGCGATGTCGGACTGGATGCGGGCAAGCTGGCGATGCGTCTGCTAATGCATCTGTTGCCACACTCCCTCAAGGACCAGGTGGATTACGATTTTGATCCGGATTTCAACTGGGATGATGAGTTACGCAGCTTTGTGCTGCGGGCGCAGCGTAAAGAATTTGGCCCCTCGACCGGCTCGTTGGTCAAGGCGGCACAAGAGCGGGACATTCCGTGGATCAGGCTGAACTCTGGCTCGCTGGTGCAGTTCGGACACGGGAAGTATCAGAAACGCATCCAGGCTACCATCACTTCTGAGACCAAACATATCTCGGTCGAGATTTCCTGCGACAAGGAAGATACCCACAATCTGCTGAACGATCTGGGCCTGCCGGTACCACAGCAGCGCATGGTCTATTCGGCACGCGAGGCGGCAAAAGCAGCTGGGCGTATCGGGTTTCCTGTCGTCGTCAAGCCGCTTGACGCCAATCATGGACGCGGTGTTTCGATCAATCTGAATTCGGAGTCCGAGGTCGAGGCCGGTTTTGCCGAAGCCAAGGAACATTCTCGCAGCAGGGCCATTCTGGTGGAAAGCTTCATCACCGGTTTTGACCACCGAATGTTGGTTGTGAACAACAAACTGGTTGCGGTGGCCAAGCGTGTCCCCGGACATGTCGTTGGAGACGGCACACACACGATTGCCGAACTGGTTGACATCGTGAACCAGGATCCACGCCGTGGCATCGGGCACGAGAAAGTGCTGACAATGCTGGAAATCGACAATCAGGCCAAACGCTTGATGGAGAATGCGCGCGTGACCGAAGAAACCGTGCTGCCGGAAGGCGAGATATTCTATCTCCGTTCAACGGCAAATCTTTCGACGGGGGGGACAGCGATTGATCTGACGGATGTGGTGCATCCTGACAATCGTGACATGGCCGAACGCGCCATAATGGCGGTTGGATTGGATGTGGGAGGTGTGGATTTTCTGATCGACGACATCACCAAATCCTACAAGGATATTGGCGGAGCTATCGTCGAGGTGAACGCCGCCCCGGGCTTTCGGATGCACGTGGCGCCGTCCGAAGGTCAGCCCCGCGACGTGGCGGGCAGGGTGATCGACATGTTGTTCCCAGCCACCGAAGAAACCCGCATCCCGATTGCGGCGATCACAGGCACCAACGGCAAGACGACGACCTCGCGGATGCTGGGGCATATTATGAAAACCAGCAGCAAGACCGTTGGCATGACCTCGACCGATGGTGTCTATGTGGACGGTAAACTAAGCGTCAAGGGCGACATGACGGGACCGAAATCCGCACAGATCGTCCTGCGTGATCCGGCGGTCGATTTTGCGGTGATGGAAACCGCACGCGGCGGGCTTGTGCGGTCCGGTCTGGGCTATCAGCGGTCGAACGTGGCGGCGTGTCTGAATGTCTCGGCCGATCATCTGGGTCTCGGCGGCATAAACACGGTCGAGGAGCTGGCCGTTGTCAAGCGCGTGGTGGTTGAAAGCGCTGTGGATACTGCAGTGCTGAATGCCGATGACATCAACTGTCTGAAAATGGCCGACTACGCTCAAGCGGATCAGATTTTCTATGTCACGACCAATCCAGCGCACAGTCTGGTCAAGGAACATATCAAGGCCGGCGGCAAGGCTATCGTGCTTGAAAAAGGCATGAATGGTGACATGCTGACCATCTATGACAACGGGCTTCATATCCCGGTTCTGTGGTCGCATCTGATCCCGGCGACGTTGGAAGGCAAGGCAATTTTCAACGTCCAGAATGCGATGTTCGCCGCCGCGATGGCCTATAGTTTCGGCGTGGACCTAGATAATATCCGTCATGGGCTGCGCACCTTCGACACCAGCTATTTTCAGGCACCTGGACGGATGAATGTCTATGACGAACATCCCTTCAAGGTGATCCTCGATTATGGCCATAACCCCGCCGCGCTGAAAGCGATGGCGGCGCTGGCCGATCAGTTAGAGATCAAGGGCCGCAGGCTGTGCGTGGTAGCGATGCCTGGCGACCGGCGCGACGAAGATATTGTCGATGGGGCCGCCGCCCTGGCCGGACATTTTGATCATTTCATCTGCAAGGCAGATGACCGCCGTCGCGGACGCGGGCATGACGAGGTGCCGCAGATGATGCGTCAAGCCCTGATCGACAACGGCGTGGATGCCGCAGCCATCACGGTCATCCCCGACGAGGTTGAAGCGGTCAGTGCCGCGTTGGTGCAGGCCGGACAGGGCGATCTGTTGGTGATCTTTGGTGATGACACAACGCGCTGCTGGAAACAGATCATCTATTTCAATTCTGATGGCGAAGAACCCGAGGTCGCACCTGTGGCAGCCCCCGCCGAAACCTCGTTCGAAGATATGTTCGAAGGCGACCAGAACCTGATCCGGGATGAGCGTGGCGTGCGTCTGGCCCGTGAAATCAGCGAAGACGCGGATTGAGCGGAGGCACCGGAATGGACCGGATCGAAGAGCTTGAGACCGCGCTGACAATAGAAAGCGCGACCGTTGACCATATTCAGGTGGATGACGCCCGGCGTCTGACCGGGCCGGGCCTGCTATGGAACCGACCCGGCGCTGTGATGGATGTTTTCTTCACTGATATCGACGCGACGCAGATCACCGACTTGTGGGAGAAGCATGCGCGCCGGGTTCTGGACGCACTGGGCTGGCAGGGGCAGGGTCTGATCCACCGTACCTTTACGGGCGGCGTCAATCTGGCGATCTCGGCACCGATGGATCAGCTCTATTCCGGGATATTCGCAGCGCAAACCGCCTGGCATTTCTGTGCTGCAGAACTGCTGGCATCCGAGCCCGGAGATTTCGATCAGATGGTTGCGGATGTCAAAGGCGTCATGGAAATGGAAGCCAATCCCGCACTGATCGCCTTGATTGCCGCGGCTGAGGCGCATGGCGTGGATATCCTTTGCGATGATGACGAGGTGTCGATCGGGCATGGTGCAGGCAGTCAGACTTGGCCTGTTGATGGGCTGCCCACCCCGGGTGAGGTGGACTGGTCTGCGCTGCATGATATCCCGGTCGCGTTCATCACTGGAACCAACGGCAAGACCACTACGACCCGGCTGCTTGAGGCTATCGCGCGCGCTTCGGGCAAGGTCGCCGGGCTAACCTCGACCGAGTTTGTCCGCGTGGGCGATGATATACTGGACCGTGGCGATTACTCGGGCCCCGGCGGCGGGCGGATGTTGCTGCGCGATAAAAGGCTGGAGGTTGCCTGCCTTGAAGTCGCCCGTGGGGGCATCCTGCGCCGGGGTCTGCCGACCCGCGCCGCCACGGCGGCGGCTGTCACCAATGTGGCCAACGACCATCTGGGCCAATATGGGGTCAACACGGTGCCGGAACTGGCCCAGGCCAAATTCGCCGTACATCGAACATTGGCCAAAGGGGGCGTGCTGGTCCTGAATGCCGATGATGACTTTGTCCGTGCCGAGGCAGAGAATACCTCGGCGAATATCTGGTGGTTTTCGCTGGACGCGCAGAACGACCTGATCCGCCAGGCGCGCGATGCAGACAGGTGCTGCGCCTATGTGCGGCAGGGTGATATCGTGTTTTTCGACGGTGCGGCGGAACAGGTGGTGATTGCAGTTTCCGATGTTCCCCTGACCATGGGCGGCGCTGCGAAATACAATATCCTGAACGCGCTAGCGGCCTTGTGCCTGGCTTTGGCGCTGGACTTGCCCGTTCAGGCGGCTCGGGATGGATTGGCCGGGTTCAAACCAGACGCCAAGGATAATCCAGGCCGTTGCAACGAGTTCCGATACAACGGGGCACGGGTCTTTGTGGATTTTGCACATAACCCGCATTCGATTTCCGCCGTTTGCGATGCGCTGTCGAGCTTGCCAGCAAAACGGCGTTTCATCATGCTCAGCCATGCGGGGGACAGATCGGATCAGGATATCCGGGACGTAACCGCGACTGCGCTGAATTTCCAACCTAACGTGGTCGTCGCAACCGAGCTGGAAGGATATCTAAGAGGCCGCGATTCGGGGGAAATTTCTGATCTGATCGAAAAGACAGCGTTGGAACATGGGTATGGTGCAGAACAAATACTCAGAGCCGCTTCGCCCACACAAGCCGCATCAATGATACTTGAAAAGCTACAACCGGATGATATCGCTTTGTTGCTGGTTCTGTCCGATCGTGACGCTGTTCTCGCTATGCTCGACGGGTAAGAACAGAGGCGCGTGTCGGGATCACAGAGAGGGCGTGTTAGGAAATGAGTTTTTGGGCGGTCGGCAGTCCACATCCGACGCCCTCACCCAGTGTCAATACGGCCCTGTCGGACCTTCGTCCCTATCGTATATCCGCCTCATCCTCGGATTTTTTGTTTTGCGCATTGCATCATACCGTCCCGCAATTCGAGGCCGAGTAAGCTGGTGCGACGCCGTTCAAAGGGCATTGAGCCTCTGAGCCTCTGAGCATTGGCCGTCGGGGCAGGTATGATACCTGCCCTCAACTTGCTCGTGGCTGCTGAAACGGGCTCTAGCTGCCGGCAGAGACGCGCGACGAACCCTGCGGGATCACCTCGTATCCAGGCTCTTCTGGTTCGTCATCCGCCATTTCCGCAGGGAAGCCGGGGGCAAGGATGGAAAGACCGGTGGCGTCCTCTAACCGGCGGATAATGTTGGGCGATAGCTCGCGATCGCCATAGCGTGCAATGCCGTCGTCAAAAATCTGGCAAATCAAGGGTGAAACTTCCAGCGGCACATTGTTTCGTTCGGCAATACTCTGGAACAGGCCCACATCTTTTTTCACCAGATCCATGGTGAATGAGATATCGCGCGAACCGTTCAGGATTACCTGGCTTTCGGTAACATGGGAAAAGCTGTTACCGGACGAAATTTTGATCGCCTCGTAGGCTGTGTTCAGGTCCATACCTGCAGCCTTCGCCGTCACCAACGCTTCGGCATTGGCGACCAGATGGACGGTGGCCAGATAATTGGTAAGTACCTTGAGCATCGAGGCGCTGCCAAGCTCACCGGTATGCAGGATACGCCGTCCCATTGTCTTCAGCAACGGCAGAACTCGCTCGAACGTTGAGCGGTCACAGCCCGCAAATATCGAGATATTACCAGTGTCGGCGCGGTGGCAACCGCCAGATACCGGGCAATCGACTGCGGCACCACCGGCGGCGATGACGATACCGCCAAGGCGTTCGGCTTCGGCTTGGTCAGTGGTAGACATCTCCAGCCAGATCTTGCCTTCTTTCACCTCTGGCAGCATCTCCTGCAAGACAGCGTCCGATGCGGCAGGCGAGGGTAGGCAGGTGATGACGACATCGCAATCACGCATCAATGCTGCGGCATTTTCCGCCAACTTGGCACCCTTGTCCGCCGCCGCTTCCATCAAGTCGCGGTTTAGATCAAGAACCGTCAGGTCGATTCCGTTCCGCAAAAGGCTGCCTGAAAGCTTTCCGCCGACATTACCAAGTCCAATGAACCCTACTTTCATCTTCTATTCCTTCCGAGTGTACGAAAAATCCAAACAAACAGATCCGCTAGGTGAGCGGTCGATAAGCGATTCCCGAGAACAAGGTGCCACCGACCCCTTTGTCTGATGAACGACGTTGGAACCTGCAATAACGCCAGGACCGGCCGCGTTTGCCACAAAGTCGAAGCCAAGCGCCGGATTGGCCACGAATGCGGCAATCCTGACTTTCGTCGATGAGACGTCTGGTTTGATCAAGTCCAGATTCCCTGTTCGGATTTGAGACAATTCAAAAACTTGTATCGCGACCTGAGCCGCAAGTGAAAATGATAAAACAGGCTATCTACCACAAAAATTATTTGTCTCTAGATTAGATCAAACCCAATACGCATAGTTGGTTACGCAGCTTCGAGGTAGCGGCCCGACATTTGAACGTTTCGCATATCGATGTCGACCTGTTCAAAGCTTGGCTGCGTGGACAGTTTGCCCCGGCTTAGGTTCTGGACCTATTAATTTGGTTGCCGTCATCCCGCCTGCGTGATTCATACCCGTGAGTTTCAGGGGTATAACA